>NZ_NAZB01000019.1:0-392637 GCF_003055045.1 Heyndrickxia sporothermodurans | reverse complement strand
ATTATCCTTAGATTTAGGGGGGTGGCAATTTTTTTGCTCAAAAATCCCTCTATTAAGGTAGTTTATAGCCTATTTTATATAAAAGTTTTGACAAAACGGAATTTGTTTGGGGGATGGAATAATGAAAAAAATAGCAGTATTTTGCGGTTCAAGTAATGGAGCGTCAAATACTTATATCGACAGTGCCAAAAAGCTTGGTAAAGAACTAGCAAAACGGAACATTTCGCTTGTTTATGGTGGCGCAAGTGTTGGTGTTATGGGAGCAGTTGCGGATGCTGTATTAGACGAAGGTGGACAAGTCATTGGAATTATGCCTAGTTTTTTAGAACAGAGGGAAATATCCCATAAAGGATTATCAGAACTGATAGTAGTTGATTCAATGCATGAAAGAAAGGCTAAAATGGCAGAACTTGCAGATGGGTTTATCGCGTTACCAGGAGGACCTGGAACATTAGAAGAATTCTTTGAGATTTTTACGTGGGCTCAATTAGGACTTCATCAAAAACCTTGTGGCCTTCTAAATATCAATCATTACTTTGATCCTCTTGTTGAACTGTTTAATCATATGACAAAGGAACAATTTTTACAGGAAAAATACCGTACAATGGCACTTGTAGATATTGAACCGAATCAGTTGCTAGAAAAATTTAAAAAATATGAACCACCAACTATAAAAACCTACATTAATGAGAAACAGATTTAAAACTAAAGCAAAAATCAGACCAAGGACAAAAGTTCTTGGTCTGTTGTTATTTCAGCTAAACTTTTTCATTTGGAATTTCCATTATATATAATTTTTATTTTTGGTGGAGTGTATTCTACACGATCATTCGACTACCCAATTTTTTTATTTAATATATATTATTCACCTGATTAATAAGAATTAACGTTTGGCGATTATCATGATGTTGCCTAAAATTGGCGTAAATCGCAAGTAAAATGTCACACTTTACTAGTTACATAGAGACAATGGGTAGATATAATGTAATAACTGTCCTATCAAAAAGGCAGAACTCACGTAAGACCAAAAATAGTGAATGTGTAGATTGCTAAAGGAGAGCTATTAAGTATGACTTCTGATACACGCATTAAAATGCCTGCAGGATTTTGGACAGGATTAAGTCAATTAGGGATTGCCGCGCATGAAGTGATTCGACAAGCACGACTGCCTCTTACTATTATTAATAAACCAGTTGTCAGCACTGCCCAATATTTCGCAATTTGGCAAGCCTATTCAGATATCATTGGTGACACTGCTAAAGGTATTACCAAGCTTCCGACTGTCTTTGAAACAGCACAGTACCCGCCGGCCGTTTTAGCAACTTACCATGCTCGTGACTACCGCGAAGCTCTTTACCGAATGGCAAGGTACAAACGATTGTGTCCACCCGAAAGCTTACATATCACTGAAGAAGACGAGCACTGTACGATCGAACTGAAATGGCTAGATTCAGATAAACTCGTTCCTCCGATACTAGTTGGTACTACGCTCGCATTTCTTCTGGAACTAGGACGGAGGGGAACAGGTCAACATTTGACGGCGAGTCTCGTCGAATTTTCACACTCGATGGGTGACGTACAAATACTTGAAGATTACTTCGGCTGCACCATCAGGGGTGGTGAAAATTGCAACCGATTGACACTACATCGAAATGATCTGGACCGCCCATTTATCTCTTACAACGCAGAGTTGCTTGAGATTCTGACACCCGTTCTGGACAAATCTTTAAATGAGCAGCAACGAAGCCTATCAATCACAGAAAAGGTCAAGTGGATCATGAAACGTAGTCTAACAGGTGGACGTCCCTACATTAAAAATGTTGCGAGTGAGTTGGGGATGAGCAATCGTACCTTACAGCGCCGACTTACTGATGAAGGCGCGAGCTTCAATCATTTATTGAAACAATCGCGTCACGAACAGGCACTTGAATACTTGACAGACCCCTCGCTCGATATTAAAGAAGTTGCCTTTCTGGTTGGCTATGAAGACCAAAACTCGTTTTATCGTGCCTTCCGCATTTGGGAGGGGGATACTCCTTCAAATTGGCGTACTGAGCACGTAGGGATGAACTTGATAAATTAATTAACTAGGAGAAAAATGTTATGGATATGTGGTTAAAAAATAAAACAGCATTAGTTACTGGATCAACAAAAGGTATAGGTAAAGCAATTGCCATAGAACTTGCTAAAGAAGGCGTGAATGTACTAATTAATGGGAGAAATTATGAAGAGGTGGAACGAACAGTAAATGAAATAAAGTCAGAGTTTCCGCTTACTTCACCCCAAAACGCTACAGCCGATATTGTAGATAAAGAACAAAGAGAAGCATTATTTCATAAATACCCCAGTATTGATATTTTAGTTAACAATATGGGTATTTATGAAATTATGCAATATGAAGACGTTGACGATGAAGTATGGGAAAGGTATTTCCGTACGAATGTTCTTGCGGCTAATGGATTATCTAAAATTTATTTACCAAAAATGTTGAAAAATGATTTTGGACGGATTATCTTTATCGCGAGTGAAGAAGCAATTATGCCTTCAGGACAAATGCCTCAGTATTGTATGACAAAATCAATGTTGTTATCATTGTCTAAAAGCTTATCTATATTAACTAAAGGAACAGAAGTTACGGTTAACACGATCATGCCAGGACCAACACTATCAGAAAATGTGCATCAAATTATTGAGGGGATGTACCCTAAAGAAGATTTGACTTTTTCAGAAAAAGAGAAGAAATTTATGACTTCTAATCTACCACAATCTGAAATACAGCGATTTATCAGGCCAATTGAAATAGGAAGACTAGCAGCATTTGTTTGTAGTCCTTATGCATCGGCATTTAAAGGTTCTCCTATCCGTATGGATGGAGGCATGGTACCAACTATTTTTTAGACAAATAACATATTGAAATAAAGAGCCTTCCTATACAGAGATGTTTAGTAAGGCTCTTTAATGAATAAAATTTATTGGACCACAACCTTCAAAGCATCAGAAAGTATTTGTAATGCGAGTTCATGATCTTCCATAATATACGGCACTTGATCAGGTTCTACCCAAATGCGTGTAATCGATTCATGCTGTCGCAGGAAAGGTAAACATTCCGTGATATCCATTCGGTAGAATAGCTGATAACCAACGCTCGGATATTTTCCATTTGGATCAAATAACGGATTATCATGGTGATTGACTTCCAACGCACCTAAATAGTGAATAGTACCTTTTACATAACCTTCCTCAAATGCCTCCCGACAAAAAGTTTGTTTTGGGGTTTCACCATGTTCAACATGACCACCAGGCATATTAAATCCTCGGTTTTTTATCAGTACCAGCAATACCTTTCCTTCCAAAAAACACCATCCGTGGACACTTGTTACTAAATTTATTGGCGGTTCATAATTCTTCATCCAAGTTAATTTTATATTTTGACCATACCAATTTACATATTTTGAATTCATATACGTTCCTCCATGAAAATAAGTCTTAGTTCTTATCTAAATTCTAGAAAAATCACGTTAAGACCTTTCGAAAATTTCTCGGAAATATGACATTTCAATTAAATTTCATCAATATAAGTGTAAAAATGGATATCTGAGTGAAAATAAAAGGAAAAGATAGGAGTGCTGTCAATGACGAAAATGAAACCGGATTTTATGGATAGTCCTTTTTTTGTTGATGAACCAGGAAATTGGCATTTAAAACCTGGTTCACCTAAAGAAATGCAAGAAGAGTTTGAAAGATACATGGCCAATTTAGAAGATGAAAACGTGCCCGGTACGATATTCGGGAACCATATTTCATATCCGTACGATGAATAAGGGGAAAGTGAAAATCTGTATAAGTATTAAGCTCTCCGCTTTTTGATGTAAGATATATATTAATCAGGTTTCATTAAAGGGGGAGTACAAGTGGAAATATATCAATTTTCTGCTCAATTAATCAATGGTGAGGAAAAAAAGATGTCGGATTATAAGGGAAAGGTCCTTTTAATTGTTAATACAGCTAGTAAATGCGGTTTCACAAAGCAATTTTCACAATTACAGGACTTATATCAGAAATACGAAAAGGAAGGACTCGTAATTCTTGGGTTTCCATGTAATCAATTTCGAAATCAAGATCCGGGGAGTAATCAGGAGATTGCTGAATTCTGCTCTTTAAATTACAATGTATCCTTTCCAATGTTTGAAAAAGTGGATGTGAATGGGGAACACGCACACCCAATCTTTCAATATTTAACTTCTCAAGCACCAGGCATGCTAGGTACGAAAAAAATAAAATGGAATTTCACTAAATTTTTAATTGATCGACAAGGGAAGGTAGTAAGTAGATTTGGCTCAGCAACAGAACCAGAGAAAATCGAAAATGATATTAAAAGACTGCTAAATTATTAGTTAAAAAGGACAATTATTCGTTGTCCTTTTTAATCAATTTTATATATATTTCTCCATATAAAGTGGGTTTGATTTCGCTCTACATATCAAACATATTTCCAATAAGTCGTACCAATTCTTAATTAGTTTTCCTTCCCAAAATATCCTCCCTTTTTCACTCTTTTTCTATTACTTTGACTTTTTAATTTATTTATATTTGAAGAAAATTATCTTCTCTTCTATACTTTATTAGTAAGTAGTTATGTGAAGGAGTCGATTAAATATGGAAATAATGGATTTAATTAAATCTCGCCGTTCGATTGGCGCAGTTGATGAAAGAGATGTACCTGATGAGATCATTAATGAATTACTTGAAGCAGCGACGTGGGCACCTAATCATAAAAAAACGGAACCTTGGAAGTTTCGTGTTGTAAAAGGGGAAGGCCGTGAAAAATTAGGAATAGAAATGGCGCGAATTGTGGAGGCAAGCACAAAAGGATTAAGTGAAGAAGAAGCACAAAAAAAGATTGAAAAAGCAAAGAAAGGTCCTTTAAGAGCACCAGCCATTATAATTATGGCAACAAGCCCTTCCGGAGTAGTACCAGAAATAGAGGAAATCGTTGCAACGGGTTGCGCGATGCAAAACTTGCTGTTGCTCGCAACGGAAAAAGGTTTAGCGACAATTGTCAGAACAGGGGACATTGCCTTCGAACCGGAATTAAATAAATATCTTCAATTAGACGAAAACGATAAAATAGCCGGCCTTATCTATATTGGTTATCCGAAAAAGGGCTTTAACATTGCCGCCAAACGGATTCCGGCAGAAGATAAGACAATTTAGTTTCGTTAAAAAAACGCCTTTCCAAATTCGGAAAGGCGAAAATTTTATTATTCCTCTTCATTTCTCACAAGTAATGCACAACATTCAACATGTACTGTATGTGGAAATAAATCAACTGGCTGCACCATTTTTAACGTATATCCGAAAGGAACCAGTTCCTTGATATCCGTTGCAAATGTATCCGGATTACATGAAACATATACAATCCGTTCTGGCTTGGAACGTCCGATTCTTCTCATTACTTTTCCACCTGCACCTGAACGCGGCGGATCAAGCATTAATAATTCGGGATGACCAAAACTTTCAAGTACTTCATCAATTCCTTTGCGTGCATCTTTGGCTAAAAAGTATGTGTTCGCGATTCCATTATCTTGAGCATTGCGCTTTGCAGATTCAATGGACGTTTCCACAATTTCAATACCTGCAAGCTTTTCTACCCGACTTGCGAACGGAAGGGAGAACGTACCAACCCCACAGAAAAGGTCAATCATTTTTTCAGTTTCCTTTGGTTGTCCCATCTCTAGCGCTAGTTCAACTAATTTTTGTGCTTGTGTTGGATTCGTTTGGAAAAACGTATCAAACCATAGACGGTAGCGATAACCTGCCATTTCATCATAGATGAAATCACGTCCAGCTAATACATGTGTCTTTTCCGATTGCGTACGATCCGCCCAATCTGTATTTTCAAGCCATAATAAGCTTTTTACTTGAGGGAATTTTTCTCCGACACGTTGAATCAAATCGCCTGCAGCAGATTCAAGGTGACCTGTTGGTGACTCAGTCGCAAAAAGGGCGAGCATCATTTCACCTGTCGCAAATGATTGTCGAACCATTAAATGGCGTAACAATCCTTCATGGGTATCTTTATCATAGCCTTTAAGTTGATGTTCCTTCGTCCAATTTGCTACTTCCATTGCCGCTTCAACCATTTCTTTACCTGCAATTAAGCATGTTTCAAGGGAGATGATTTTTCTAAAATTACCTGCCTCATGGAGCCCAAGAGAGCCGTCTTTCGCAAATGTAAATTCCATTTTATTACGATAACGCCATGGGTCATCCATTCCAATTGTATCTTGAACAAGTGTTGGGTCAAATCCCTGTGCTTCGATTGCCTGTTTGACATGTGCCGTTTTTTGTTTTAATTGTCCTGCATAATCCCAATGCTGCCAAACACAGCCTCCACAAAGACTAAAATGCGGACATGGGGGTGTTACGCGTTCTGGGTGCGCTTCTAAAATTTCTTCAGTCAGCGCTTTTCTTCTTCTTTTCTCTGGCTGATCCACAATTACACGTACTTTTTCACCTGGAAGGGTTTGGGGAATAGTAAGCCTTAATTTCTTCGGATTTCCAAGTTCGTTTTCACGCCAAACAACTGCTTGTCCGGAACCTTTTGCATCTAATTGGCGAATTTCAGTAACCAATGTTTCTCCTTTAGTAACAGTCAATCGATGTTCCTCCTCCTACATTATCTATATGATAAAAAAACAGACCGTCCCATGACGATTCGTTGATTCATTTATGAATTTGTAACATATCTACTTATTATAACGAATCAAGACCTAATTGAAAATATTTCATACATAGTAGTTTTTACTAACGAATAAATTTTGTGTTTTCGATTTCTTTTGATAATAAAGATTGAATTATTGCAGATAGTAAAAAATGGATTCAAATAAACTCTCTAAATGGTAATTTGTTCACAATTTAAACAACTAAATTTCACATATTCCTCAACAATACGTTGTAATTCTGTCATTAATGGACGTTAGAAATGAATGGTAACAGGGTAAAATAGTCGGTAAGGAGAGATGAAGCCATGTATAAAAAACAGGAAAAGAAACTCATTTGGATTAGTTTTATAGTGGCAGGAATAATGTTGTTGTCTATTTTAGGACGTATTTTCGCAAGCTAAGGAGTGATATAAATGGATGGGGGAAATTCAGTATTTTACAGTCGTGTACTAACAGAACTTACATTATCATTTCATATTATTTACGCGACGATCGGTGTCGGTGTCCCATTGATGATCATGATTGCACAATGGATTGGGATTAAGAAAAATGACGAGCATTATATTTTACTTGCCAGACGACTTGCACGTGGTTTTGTGATTACGGTTGCTGTCGGAGTCGTAACTGGGACAGCCATCGGGCTGCAATTGTCATTATTATGGCCGAATTTTATGGAACTGGCGGGAAATGTTATTGCCTTACCGTTATTTATGGAAACCTTCGCCTTTTTCTTTGAAGCAATTTTCTTAGGGATCTATTTATATACATGGGATCGCTTTGAAAATCAGCGCAAGCATATGCTGTTGCTAATACCGGTAGCTATCGGTGCTTCGATGTCAGCTGTTTTCATTACAATTGTGAATGCGTTTATGAACGCACCACAAGGTTTTGATGTGGTGAATGGTCAATTAGTTAATATTAAGCCGATACTTGCTATGTTAAATCCTGCGATGCCAACGAAGGTAGGCCATGTACTAGTTACTGCTTATATGACATCTGCATTTGTACTGGCAGCAATCGCAGCATTTAGAATGTTAAAAGGATCCAAGCACGTATATCATAAAAAATCTTTATTTTTATTCATGAAATTGGGCTTGATTTTTTCCATTGCTTCATTAATTATTGGAGATTTCTCTGCTAAATATTTAGTGAAATATCAACCGGAAAAATTAGCTGCCGCCGAATGGCATTTTGAAACAGGTAAAGGGGCACCTCTCGTATTATTCGGTGTAACTGATGGCGAAGAGGTAAAGTATGCGATAAAAGTCCCTTATGCATTAAGTGTTCTAGCGCATAGTAATCTAAATGCGGAAGTGACAGGATTGAATGAATTTCCAAAGGATGAAGTTCCTCCTCTTTATATTCATTATTTATTTGATACGATGGTCCTTATTGGAACATTTATGATTATTTTCTCCGCCATCTATGTATTTGGAAAAATCAAAGGCTGGACATTTATCACCTCGCGATGGTTCCGATGTATCATTGTTGCAGGTGGTCCATTATCCATCATTGCCTTAGAAGCAGGTTGGTGGCTGGCAGAAGTAGGACGTCAACCATGGATACTTTATAAGTATATGAAGGTAACTGACGCAGCAACAAGTAGCGAACATGTTGATCTCATGCTCATGCTTTTCTGTATTTTGTATTTGATTCTTGGAATTGGTAGTATTGTCGTTCTTCGTCGGATGTTCCGCAACAATCCAATCGAACAAGAAATTGCTGATCGTCAGGCTGAAAAGGGCGGTGATTTAATATGAATTTGGAGGTTCTTGGAATATCGGTTTTGTGGTTGTTTCTGTTCGGCTATGTAATTATTGCTTCCATCGACTTTGGTGCGGGGTTTTTTAACGCATACAGCGTCTTAACCGGTCGTCAGCATATATTGACACATATTATCCAACGATATTTATCGCCAGTATGGGAAATTACGAATGTGTTTTTAGTTTTCTTTTTCGTTGGGATGGTTGGTTTTTTTCCGAAAACAGCTTTTTATTATGGAACAACCTTACTCGTACCAGCAAGCATTGGAATTATTTTATTGGCTATCCGTGGAAGCTATTATGCCTTCGAATCATATGGTTCGCGGGGACATAAAGGATACTCATTTATGTATGGAATTGCAGGTTTGCTAATCCCAGCTTCCTTATCTGTTGTTTTAACCATTTCCGAAGGAGGATTTGTATCCATTACGAATGGCCAGCCAGCACTAGATTATTGGCGTTTATTTACTAGTCCTTTAACTTGGAGTATTGTCGTTTTAGCAATAGCTGCTGTGCTTTATATTTCAGCGGTGTTTCTTACATGGTATGCCAATAAAGCAAAAGATGTGGAAGCAACCCGCATCCTACGAAAATATGCGTTGATTTGGGCGGTACCATTAGCAATTACCGTAATCGGAATAATGGTAGAATTGAAAAATCATAATCCGGAACATTATTCCCGTATGGTCGATTTGTGGTATATGTTCGCAATTTCAGGATTAATGTTTTTCGTTACTGTATGGTTTATTTGGCAACGTAGAAATTATGGTATTGCACTCGCATTATTAATAGGTCAATTCGCCTTTGCATTTTATGCCTATGGTGTGTCCCATTATCCGTATTTGTTGTATCCATATTTAACTTTATACGATTCCTTTACAAACGAAGCGATGGCTTTATCATTAGTAATTGCCTTTATCGCTGGGCTTTGTCTATTAATTCCATCCTTATATTTAGTATTAAAATTATTTTTATTTGATAAGGATTATGTACGTGGAAAAGAAAACGGTCATGTGTAAGGAGGGTTATTTTTGGAGAACTTTTTAATTTTCTATGGACCTTTTATCATTGTTGCCCTTTCAATTGGTGTGGGATTTTTCGCAGGGTTAAAGGACGGTCCAGTGAAAAAGTGGGATAAAGAACAGGAATCATAATTTAAAAGGGTGTTCAATTTGAACACCCTTTTATGGTAATTGAATTATTTTACTTACTTCGCATAAAAATCTTGCGTATAAAAAGGTTGGGATTCCTCATTAAACGCGACACCAGTACCTAAGTATTTATAATCCCGAAGCAGAATATTTTTGCGGTGACCAAGTGAATTCATTAATCCTTCATGAGCAAAAATACTACTAAGCTGGCCATAAGCAATATTTTCTCCTGCTAAAAGAAAGCGTATATGATCTTGACTCATACGGTCAAATGGTGATTGGCCTTTAAGATTCGTATGATCAAAGAATTGATGTTCTGCCATATCTTTACTATGATTACGTGCTGTCATTTGAACATGTTGATCCCATGATAAAATCGGCAGATGATGATTAACCCGCGATGAATTGGTTAAATCGAATAACTGATATTCAAATCCAAGCACTAACTTTTGATTCGGATTCGGATAATAGTCTTTTTTCTGCTGTTCAACATTTTTACTAATCAATTGGATTGCTGTAACTGTATTGTTTGAATGCTTATCATAAAAAATCGTTACATACATATCATCAATTAGATATACATCATATTCACTATTTTTTTGAAATTGATATATGATCAATCCTTTGCGGATCCCTGATAATGGTTCACCAAGCTTTGTTCGAACGGTTTTTTTAGGCACACCTAATTTAATGCCATTCGTGGAAGTTATTAAATTTTGATTTGAGTATAACCCGATTACTCGATTATCTTTATCGTACATTGTCATGAAAAAATGATGGTAGTTTTCATGGTAAGCAAACCATTTCGTTCCGTATTCATTCATTGATGCACGCTTTGCCATTCCTGTCTGTTTCTCTACATCTTTTTTTCTGTCACCGATCTCAATGTTATGAATTGAAAACATGTGGGAATTTGGTGTTTTCAATGAAACCTTCTCAATCCGTTTTTCTTCCGATTTCTGTTGTATAGGCAATTGTTCATTTTTTTCAATCCCAAAATCATTTAATACATGTTGAAACTTATCAATGATAGGTTTTATATCAAAATTCTCAATTTTAGATTCAATCAAATCAATCGTCTCATGATATTCGGTTTTTTCTAGCTTTTTATCAATCGTAGGCCAGGAAAAAATGAATAAACAAATACAAGCTACTAAAATAATAAAACGAATCATCATTTTTTCCTCCTATTTTAATAAAATTTTCGCCAATATAGGGAGAAGTTATAACAATTATACATAAAAATTGCTTTGTTCGGGGAAAATTAGAGGTTAGGAAAAGTTGGAAATGATCGTAAAAGTTTAGTCCAACAATCTAAAAAATAAATTTTTAAAAATTTAAAAATAATTGTTGAAATATTGCATAAGAATTATTAAAATTAATTTATGAAAACGATTTCATGAAATCGTTTTCAGTCCTTTGTGTATTTATCATATGTCGAAGGAGGGAGAGAATAGGGGGGATAGTAGTTGGCAACAATTGCCGATGTAGCAAAACTTGCTGGCTTATCGCGTGCTACAGTTTCTAGGGTAATTAACAATCATCCTTATGTTTCCGATGAGAAAAAGAAATTAGTAAAAGAAGCAATGGAGGCATTGCATTATTACCCAAACTCAACCGCACAAAAGCTTAGAAGCCAGAAAACAGAAACGATTGCTGTTTTAGTTCCAATTTTAACAAATCCTTTTTTTGCCTATTTATTAGAAGGAATAGACACGGTGGCAAATGAACGCGGGTATCATTTACTCGTTTGTCAAACACGGTACAGCCAAGAAAAAGAAATATATTTTTTAAATCTGTTAAAAACAAAGCAAGTGGATGGAATTATTTTAACCTCTATCGAAAACGACTGGAATAAAATTGAAGATTTTAGCGAATTTGGTCCAATTGTACTGTGCAATGAATTCGACGAGCGAGCGAATGTCCCAACTGTCCGGTTAGATCAAGTTTACGGTGGTTATATCGGGACCCGACACTTAATCGAAAAAGGACATACAAAAATAGCCTATTGCAAAGGAAAATACGGAAAACATTTCAGCAAGCTAACGATGGAGAGGGAATTAGGTTATAAAATGGCACTTGCAGAATATGACATACCAATCAGAGAAGATTTTATTTTTAGAGAAGTAACGGATATTGAAGGCGGTAAAATTACATTAAGAAAAATGCTTAGTCTTAAGGATCGTCCTACAGCTATTTTTACAGGAAGTGATATGGTTGCTGCGGGTGTAATTACTGAAGCAAAAGCAAGTGGATTACGTATCCCGGAAGATATTGCTGTGATTGGTTTTGATGATCAACCAATAGCTGAAATGATTGAGCCGAAAATTACAACGATTAAACAGCCAATACTAGAAATTGGGCAGAAAGCAAGTAAACTTATGATGGATATTATTGAAAAGAAAGACGGACAAGATGAATTTGATAGTTTACTATCTTTACAATTAATTGTAAGGGCTTCCACGTGAGGTACAATACGTATTTAAAAAGAGGAGGAGCAGTATGAAAAAAGCGAAGAAAATGAAGTTTCTAGCTGTAGCAATGTCATTATCCCTAGCACTTGGTGCATGTTCTAGTAAGGATGCATCTACTGGTAAAACAGATGGGAAAAGCAAAGAAAAAGATGAAAAGGTAACCATCGTTTATGCCAGAGGGAAGGACGTTACAAAAGGTACGACTAAAATCGTTGAAGCTTTTGAAAAAGCACATCCAAACATCAAAGTTAAATTTGATGAAAAGCCAGCAGATTCCGGACAACAGCATGATGCTTATATTACAGCATTCAATGGAAAATCTTCAGAAATTGATGTTTTTGATATGGATGTTGTTTGGCCAGCCGAATTTGCTCAAGCAGATTATGTATTGCCACTTGACCGTTTTATCCAACAAGATGGCATTGATTTAAATGAATACAATCAAGGTGCTCTTTCTGCTGCTCAATTTAACGGAAAGCAATGGGCATTACCTAAATTTATTGATGCAGGACTCCTTTTCTACCGTACTGATTTAGTGAAAAAAGATGAAGTGCCTAAAACATGGGATGAACTTCTAGCAAGTGCGAAAGAAAAGAAAGGCAAAGGTGGAACAAAATTTGGTTACATTATGCAAGCAAAACAGTATGAAGGCTTAGTTTGTAACGCGATTGAATTTGTCGCTGCTTACGGCGGTAAATTCATTAATGAAAAAAATGAAGTGGTCATCAATAGCCCAGAAGCCATCAAAGGCTTGAAAAAGCTAGTAGAAGTGGCAACATCTAAAGTTGTTCCGGGAAATGTAACTACGTTTACTGAGATTGAATCTGACCAAGCATTTATCGAAGGTCAAACTCCTTACCTTCGTAACTGGCCATATGAATATGCAAGTGCAAATGATGCTGAAAAGTCTAAAATTGCGGGTAAAGTAGCGATTGCTCCACTTCCGGCCGGGGATGCGGGATCTGCAGCAGCTCTTGGCGGTTGGATGGCTGGTATTAACAAGTACAGCAAACATCCGAAAGAAGCTTGGGAATTCTTGAAGTTCATGGCTGGGGCTGAAGGACAAAAAATTGATGCAATTTACGGAGGTCACGCACCTACAATTACTAAACTGTTTGAAGACAAAGAAATACTTGATGCAAACCCTACTTTTGCAGATAAAAACTTCCAAGCTGGCTTAAACGCTGCAGTTGCACGTCCTGTTGCACCAAATTACCAAGAAATTTCTGAAATCATTCAAATTCAGGTTTCTAAAGCAATTGCAGGTAAACAAACGGTTGAAGAAGCTGTGAAAAATATGGAGAAAGAAATGAATGAAAAGTTGGTAAAATAACTTCGCAATTTTATGTATTAGCCTTCTGATCGAAGGCTAATACATTATAGAAAATCGAAAAAAGAATTGTTTAGTAGATGGAAGCAACGCACTTACGCTTTTCAAATAAGGGAGTGAAAAGATGAGGAAGGACGAAACCCATAAAAGTGACTTAAAAAAGGGGAAGGTAAAGAAAAAGTCGACAGAAAAAATCATGGCCTATTCATTAATCGCGCCGGCATTAATCTTAATATTAGTCATTTCAGTGTGGCCTGTACTGCAATCATTTTATTTCAGTATGTTTGATCTCAAGTTAAACAGCCCTACGAAATCGGAAACCCATTTATCCTACAGTTTTGATCTAGAACGATACTTAGATAATTACCCATTTTTAGTGGGTGGTATTGATAACGAAATTAGAAATGGTCATGCAAAAGAAGATTTGCAGCGTGTAAAATCTGACCTGCAAGCATTAGATAAAGAGATTCAGAAAAATTCTGAAATAGCGAAAAACTATGACATTGTGAATGATAGATTGCTAAACATGGAGAAAGTTGATCCAAGTATTGCAATTTTAAAAATTGATAAAAAAACGGCGAAAAATTTTCAACAATCATCAGAGAAAATCGCTAAAACTATAAAACTGATTTCTAAGAAAACAAAACTCTCACAAGGGAAAAAAATTGTCGGCTTATCATCTGCCATGAATCAAGTAGTAGTGGAACCAACCTTTATTGGATTCAAGCATTATGAAGATAATTTAACAGATAAAAGAATGTGGCGAGCACTTGGTAATACTTTTACATTTACTGTAATTTCCGTATTTCTTGAACTCGTTTTAGGCCTTGCTATTGCTCTATTAATTAACAAAGCATTTGTTGGTCGCGGGTTAATCCGTGCTACTATTTTAATCCCTTGGGCGATTCCGACAGCTGTTTCCGCGTTAATGTGGAAATATCTCTACGATGGTCAAAACGGTATTATAGCAATGATTTTTGAAAAATTAGGTTTGGTTGATAGTATGTCAAATTTATTGACGTCGCAAGCTGGAGCAATGTTCTCCGTTATTTTTGCAGACGTCTGGAAGACAACACCATATATGGCCTTGTTATTGCTTGCGGGATTACAAACGATTCCAAGTTCATTATACGAAGCAGCTTCTATTGATGGAGCAACTAAATGGAAACAATTCACTTCTATTACACTACCGTTGATAAAAACAAGCATACTAGTAGCATTATTATTCCGTACTCTCGACGCATTTAGGGTTTTCGACTTGATTTGGGTTATGACAGGTGGAGGTCCAGCAAACTCAACGGAAACGATTTCAATCCTAGCTTATAAAACGATGTTTTCACAAACAAATTTTGGTAATGGTTCAGCCATTTCCGTTATTGTGTTTGTCTGTGTTGCCATCATATCCATGATCTATATTAAATTCCTAGGCAGGGATTTATTAGGAGATCGATCAGGGAAATAAACTTAATCGTAAAGGGGTGAGAATGTAATGCAAAAAAAGTCTGGTTTTTTATTTTATGTTTTATTGTTTGTGTTTGTATTTGTTGTCATGTTTCCATTTTTGTGGATGCTCATTACTTCCATTAAGCCAATGACAGAGCTTTTTGGTGATAAAGCATTTACTCCTTATACTACTAATCCAACGATAAAGAGCTATATGTCGGTCTTTTTCGATTATCCTTTTGTAAGATATTTATGGAATAGTTTCGTCGTCTCTGCGATCACAACGATTTATACCGTATTTATTGCTTCCTTTGCAGCTTATGCAATTGCGCGCTTTCAGTTTAAAGGGAAAACATTTATTCTAGGTCTCGTGTTGTCTGTTTCGATGTTCCCACAAATCGCAACGATTTCACCAATTTACATCTTTTTGAAAAATCTTGGCTTAACGAATTCTTATTTGGGATTAATCATTCCTTATACGACGATTACTCTTCCATTATCGATTTGGATTCTCGTAACGTTTTTTAGGAAGATTCCTTATGATTTGGAAGAAGCCGCGAAAATCGATGGTGCTTCGATGATGCAAACGTATTGGAAGGTGATTTTCCCATTAGCGGCACCGGGGATTTTCACAACAGCTATTCTCGTATTTATCGCAGCTTGGAATGAGTTTCTATTTGCTTTAACGATTAATACAGATGAAAAATTTAAAACGGTTCCAGTCGGAATAGCGATGTTTCAAGGTCAATTCTCCATTCCATTGGGAGAAATCGCGGCAGCTACGATCGTTGTCACCATCCCACTGGTGATTTTAGTCCTAGCATTTCAACGCCGAATCGTTTCCGGTCTTACAAGTGGTTCGGTAAAAGAATAGAAAAAGAGATAAACAGCCAATGGACAATTTATAAAAAATAAGGAGTGTTTTAAACATGGTAAAAGTAACAGTCTGGAATGAACATCGACATGAAAAGAAAAATCCTGTAGTTGCGCAAGTTTATCCAAACGGAATACATGGAGCGATTGCTAGCTTTCTAGAAAACGAGGGTATAGAGGTCAGAACAGCAACATTGGATGAGCCCGAACACGGACTAACAGATGAGGTTTTGGCAAATACAGATGTTCTTGTATGGTGGGGACATATTGCACATAACGAAGTATCTGATGAGGTAGTAAAAAAAGTAACCGAACGTGTTCTTAATGGAATGGGATTAATCGTCCTTCACTCCGGGCATTTCTCAAAAGTATTCAAAACATTAATGGGGACTTCTTGTGATTTAAAATGGCGTGAAGCAGATGACCGCGAAAGACTATGGGTAGTTGATCCAAGTCATCCGATTGTAGCTGGAATTGGAGAATACATTGAACTAGTTAAAGAAGAAATGTATGGAGAACATTTTGATATCCCTGCACCGGATGAGCTTGTATTTCTAAGCTGGTTCGAAGGTGGAGAGGTTTTCCGCAGCGGTTGTACATACCGTCGGGGTAACGGGAAAATTTTCTATTTCCGGCCAGGACATGAAACGTATCCAACATACCATAATGAAAAAATTCAGCGAGTAATTACAAATGCAGTTAAATGGGCAGCACCGACGGATCATGCTAGGCCTATTTACGGAAATGCAAAACCTTTAGAAGAAATATCAAAAAAATAGTTGTTTAAGCGAAAATTTATCATTTAAGAGGAGGAAAAAATATGTGTAAGATCAAAGTTGGTATTATTGGTTGCGGAAGTATTGCCACACATCGTCATTTACCCGAATATGCATTGAATGAAAATGTAGAAATTATTGCAGTTTGCGATATCGTTGAGGATCGAGCTAAAGAAAGAGCGGAGCAATATGGAACGAAATTTTATACGAATTATGAAGAGCTCCTAGCTAATGATGAGATAGAAGCTGTTAGTGTATGTACGCCAAACTATCTTCACGCACCCATTTCTATTGCAGCATTAAACGCCGGAAAGCATGTTCTATGTGAAAAACCGATGGCTACATCTGAAGAAGAAGCAAAAGCAATGATTGAGGCAGCAAAAAGAAATGACAAAAAATTAATGATTGCTCATAATCAACGATTTGTCAGCTCTCATATGAAAGCTCGTAAATTAATAGAATCAGGTGATGTTGGGAAAATTTATAGTTTCCGGACAGCATTTGGTCATGGCGGACCTGAAAGATGGAGTGCCGATGGTTCAAATAGTTGGTTTTTCAAGAAAGAAGAAGCATTTATAGGGGCAATGGGTGATTTAGGTGTTCACAAAACTGATTTACTTCGATATTTATTAAACGAAGAAATTGTGGAAGTTGCTGCTTTTGTTGATACAGTTGCTAAAAAGGAAACGACCGTTGACGATAATGCTGTTTGCATTTTGAAAACAGAAAGTGGAATTATAGGAACACTTGCCGCAAGTTGGTCGTATGTTTCAAGTGAGGACAACTCAACGATTATTTACGGGGAAAATGCCATTCTTCGTCTAGAAGAACATCCAGACTATTCATTAGTCGTTCAATACAAAAATGGCGAAGTCGTTAAATATGAATTAGGAAAAATCCAGTCTAATGAAGATGGTGGTCAAAACAATACCCATGTAATAGAAAACTTTATTAATAGTATTGTTGATAACAGTGAAGTACCAATAAACGGAGTCGAAGGTATGAAATCGTTAAACGTCATACTTGCTGCATTGGAATCAAGTAAAACGGGGAAAATTACACAGGTTAATAATTAAATTATATTTATAGAAGAGCTCATGTTTTAAAAAGGGGGGAAGGGAAGGTAATCCCTTCCTGAGATGAGGTGCAAAATGAGTAAGATAAGATTGGGAATTGTAGGTGTAGGTGGAATTGCTGTTGATCGGCATATCCCCGCTTTTTTAAAATTAAAAGATGATGTTACAATCGTAGCTGTTTGTGATGTGAACAGTATACGTGCTAAAGAAGTAGCTGAAAGTTTCGGCATCCCAAATGTCTATGAGGATTATCAAGACATGTTTGCAATTGTAGATGCCGTAGTTATATGTACTCCAAATAAATTTCACTCGGTAATCACTGTTGCTTCCCTAAATGCCGGGGTACATGTCCTGTGTGAGAAGCCAATGGCAATGACAGTAGAGGAGTGCCAAGCGATGATCGATGCCTCAAAAAAAGCTGAAAAAGTCTTAAGCATTGGATTTCATTATCGCTTTATGAAGGAATCACAAGGTGCAAAACGCATCATGGTTGCAAATGAAATTGGTCAGCCCCTTGTTGTTAGAATCCAAGCATTAAGAAGACGAAAAGTTCCAGGTTGGGGTGTGTTTACAAATAAGGATCTACAGGGGGGCGGAAGTCTGATTGATTACGGATGTCATTTATTAGACCTTTCTTTATGGTTAATGGGGAATCCGAAACCTGTAGAGGTGACAGGCACCACGTATCATGCTTTAAGCAACCAGCCTGGACAGGTGAATCAATGGGGAAATTTCGATCATGAAACCTTTAATGTGGATGATCATGTCACAGGATATGTTCGATTTGCTAACGGAGCATCGATGCTATTAGAAGTTTCTTGGTCTGCCAATATTGAAAGTGACAATGAAAGTGTAAGCATTTCAGGAGACCAAGGCGGCATTGAAGTATTTCCATTGAAATTAAATTATGCTAAGCATGGAATGTTATTTAACAGTGATGCGACATGGATGCCGGAAACGGAGGATCCCGGCTGTTTGCAAGCGAAGAACTTCGTAGACGTGATATTAAATCGTGCTGAACAAATTGTGAAGCCGGAAGAGGCTTTACAAGTATCGCAAATTATGGAAGCTATTTATAAAAGCAGCGAAAATCAAAAAAGTGTTCAATTATAAACGAAAGAGTGGGGAATACAAATGAAACTAGGTGTTTTTACAGTTTTATTTTCAGATAAAACGTTTACAGAAATGCTTGATTATGTTAAAGATGCTGGTCTTACAGCGGTTGAAATTGGTACGGGTGGATATCCCGGTGATGCTCATTGTAAACTTGATGAATTACTTGAAAGTGAAGCTAAAAGAAAAGCATATTTAAATGAGGTCAGCTCTAGAGGGTTGGAAATTAGTGCTTTTAGCTGTCATGGTAACCCATTATCACCTGATAGAGAGTTTGCAGATAAATGTCACAATGACTTTGTGAAAACGGTAAAATTAGCTTCCTTAATGGGTGTACCCGTTGTCAATTGTTTTTCCGGTACACCAGGGGATCATGAAGGTGCCAAATACCCCAATTGGCCAGTTGCACCATGGCCAAATGAATATGCGGAAGTTTTAAAATGGCAATGGGAAGAAAAACTCATTCCATATTGGAAGGAATGGGGGCAATTCGCAAAAGATCATAATGTAAAGATTGGTCTTGAGCTACACGGAGGTTTCTTAGTTCATACTCCTTATACACTTTTAAAATTACGTGAAGCGACTTGTGATGCCATTGGCGCGAACCTTGATCCGAGCCATCTTTGGTGGCAAGGAATTGATCCAGTCGGTGCGATTAAAATATTAGCTAAAGAAAATGCGATTCATCATTTTCATGCAAAAGATACCTATATTGATCAAGACAATGTGAATATGTACGGATTAACTGACATGCAACCATATAGTGATGTTCGATCAAGAGCATGGTCCTTCCGCTCTGTTGGCTGTGGTCATGGACTTCAAGAGTGGTCCGACATGATGAGTGCTCTGCGTACATATGGTTATGACTATGTTGTAAGCATTGAACACGAGGATCCAATCATGTCAATTGATGAGGGCTTCAAACGAGCGGTGAAAAACCTTCAATCTGTACTTATTGTAGAGCAACCAGCAAATATGTGGTGGGTGTAATACACCTGTTTTTCTGAAAAGTGTAATAGTAAATCTGTAAGTCGTTCATTCAGTAAAACAAAATCTATTAAAAGAGTGGGACAGTTGATCTGTCCCACTCGTTTCGTAATTATCGGTTGTTCATCTCGTTTGGATGTGGACCTTTACGTTCGTTTTTGTTTAGTTTGTTAATTGATTCCATTTCATCGGTATTAAGTTCGAAGTCAAATACGTTAAAGTTTTCTTCGATTCTAGATGGTGTAACTGATTTTGGAATGACAATTGTATTGTTTTGCAAGTGCCAGCGTAAAACTACTTGTGCTGGTGATTTGCCATGTGCTTTGGCAATTTGTTGTACTGTTTCGTGATTTAATACTTCTCCGCCTTGTTGAAGTGGACTCCATGCTTCAACGAAAATCTCATGCTTTGCACAAAACTCTTTCAATTCATTTTGAGATAAGAAAGGATGGCATTCAACTTGGTTAAGGACAGGTTTGACATCACATTCTTTTAGTAGACGTTCTAAATGCTCAATTTCAAAGTTACAAACACCAATTGCTTTCACACGACCATCATGATAAAGCTTTTCTAGTGCTTTATATGTATCGACATATTGATCAAATTCAGGAGTTGGCCAATGGATTAAATATAAATCAACATAATCAAGTCCTAATCTTTCTAAGCTTTCATCGAATGCACGCAACGTATTTTCGTAACCTTGATCGCTATTCCAAACTTTCGTTGTAATAAAAAGTTCTTCTCGAGGTACAGATGTTTGTTTGAGTGCTTTTCCAACACCTTTTTCATTTTCATAAATCATTGCGGTGTCAATAGAACGGTATCCCACTTCAATCGCTTTCGTAACAGCAGCTGTAGCTTCATCATCTTTCACTTGCCAAACCCCAAAACCAAGCTGAGGCATTTTTACACCATTGTTTAACGTAACATGATTCATTCAGCATCACTCCCTAAATTTATTCACTACATATTAAGAATAACAAGTTTATCGTATCGATTTCAAATAATGGAGTCCGAATTACTAATATTATTTTTACTCGCAGAATTGGGACTTCTGTTATAATTGAATTAGATAAAAATATAAAACAAAAAGTAAAGGAATGAATGCAATGGAAACAGTATTTCATGAGTTAAAGGATGGATGGAATCTAGTTGCACATATTAATTGTAAATTATATTCAAATGACAACGAATATGTTTTGCTAGATTGGGATAATGACATTTTAATCCAATTTGCAATTAATGATGATTCCTTTGAAACTACTAGTTCTTCATGGGGATTAAAACTACGATTCAATTATAATTCTAAAACGGTCTATATTGACAATGAACCAGAAGAGTTCGAAGATGAAGAGTAACAAATTTTAGACCTTTTTTCTAAAATAACAGGTGGATTTTCAATCATATCATTTTACATATGAAGTGAAAATCCACGACTACTTTTTTCAGATAGGTCTTGTCCTAGAAAAGAGGGAGAACATGTTTATTTATAAAATAGATGATGAACTGTCTTTAAAATTAATTGAATTAAATGATACAGCAAAGGTATTTGAGCTAACGAATCAATCTCGAGGTTATTTACGTGAATGGCTACCGTGGCTAGATTCAACTACGATGATCGAAGATACGAAGAATTTTATTTCTAGCTGTTTAAAAGGCTATAGTGAAAATAAAAGTTTAACTACAGTCATTCTATACGATGGCGAAATTGTCGGAACCGCTGGCTTCAATCAATTGAATTGGTCCAATAAAACGGGACAAATAGGATATTGGTTAAGCGAGGATTTTCAGGGAAAAGGGATAATGACAAGAGTGGCTAAAGCATTAACCGACTATGCATTTAAAGAACTGAAGCTAAATAAAGTCGAAATTAAAGCAGCCGCAGAAAATAATAAAAGCCGGGCGATACCCGAAAGACTCGGCTTTATGAATGAAGGATGTATCAGGCATGCGGAATGGTTGTATGATCATTTCGTCGATCACATAGTCTATGGAATGCTGGCACATGAATGGAATCAACAAGAATAGTACCTGCATAAAATGAATGATCAAACATTTAATGTGGAACGGGGTGGGGCTATGACGCTATTTGGATGGATTTTTTGGGGAGCTATCATTTTGTTTATAATCATTTCGTTTATATATTATAAAAAAGGGACAAAACGTTCCGAGAAAAGTATAAATCAGCTTGAAGCAGATGAACAGTTTCGTAATTCCTCTAAATTTCCTTACTAGATGGGAATAAAGTACCATTTCATTGGTGTTTAGGAAATTATAAATTTTACGCATTGTGGATAACTTTGTTATATAAAATGTCTACGTCCAGCGCAAGCAGCCATCGACTAGAAAAATTCAGGACTTTTCCCTACGATAAGNNGAGCAAGGCGCTTCCGCTTTTGTTCCTACAAACAAAAAAGCTAACACGTCGGTTAGCTTTTTTTGCTTTTATATGGTTATTTTTATTTGTCCTTAATTCCTTGATATACATTTACTAATCCAATTAATATATGCATGATCATTCCGACAACTGGAATAAAAGCAATAATATTCCCGATTATCCCAAAAACAGAAGCAGATTTAGCTTTTACCGCTATAAATGATAAAACCAAACCAATAAAATGAAAAAATATTAACGCTCCAAGCGGTGCCCATGCATGACCGATGATGATAGCTCCTCCGATAAATGGTATTCCGAAAAACAATTCAACAAAACCAATGATGATTTTATAAAAACGTAATAGTGAGTCCATGTTTTTATTATCCCCTTTTTTATGTGAATTATACCATTAACTATGCTTGCATGACATAGATTAGAGCGGAATTAATTAATAAAAGGGGAGTGTTGATGTTAAAATTATGCAAACTCTTGAGGTTTTTTAAAAAAGGGCTAAATAAATAGATTTAACTTTCCAATCCTTTCAATCGCTTCAGTTAATCGTTCTTCCGATACTAACAAACCAACTCGGATATATCCTTCGCCATATTCTCCAAATCCCTTGCCGGCCGCTACAGCTACATCGGCATGTTCGAGGATAAAATCAGCAAACTCTTCACTTGTGAAGCCAGTTGGGATAGGAAGCCAGGCGAAAAACGATCCCGCAGGCGCTTGAACATCCCAGCCAATTTTCTGACAGGCTTGAAGCAATGCATTTCGACGACTTTCATAGCAAGAAACCAATTCATTCACACATTGTTGATCACCGGTTAAGGCTTCAACAGCTGCTTTTTGAATAGCAGGGAAAAGACTGACATATAAATGGTCTTGTATGAGGTTAAGCGCTTCAATAATTACTGGATTCCCAACTGCGAAACCAACCCGCCATCCAGCCATATTATATGTTTTTGATAGTGTATACATTTCAACACCAACATCTTTCGCACCATCCGCTTGGAGGAAGCTGATCGGCTTCTTACCGTCAAAACCGATAGCCCCGTAGGCAAAATCATGAAGGATCGTAATTTGATGTTCTTTCGCAAATTCAACCGTTTTATTGAAAAAATTGAGATCCGCTGTTGCCCCAGTAGGGTTGTTTGGATAATTTAAATACATTAATTTTGCAGCAGTCTTTTGTGTATCCGGAATTGATTCGTAATCGGGCAGAAACCGATTTTCGGGCTTTAATGGAAAGGTTTCATACCGAACATTAGCTAAAACGGTTCCAGAAAGATAATCAGGATACCCTGGGTCCGGCAATAACATTATTTCATTTTCATTTAATAGACACATAGGCAATTCGACTAATCCTGCCTTGGCACCAAACAGAATCGCCACTTCGGTTTCCGGATCAATACTGACATTGTATTGGTTTTTATAAAAGGTAGCTGCAGCCTGCTTTAATTCGCTCAGACCACGAAAGGGCGAGTATCTATGTGAACTAGGGTCTTCTGCAGCAGCTTGCAAGGCTTTAACAATATGTAGGGGAGTTGGTTGGTCAGGATTTCCCTGACCTAAGTTAATAATATCCCGACCTTCCTCAATAGCCTTAGTTACTTTCCCTACAAGTGATGCAAAAAATTGAACCGGTAAATTTTTTAAACGTTCTGATATTTCCATACTAAATTATTCACCTACAATGTGATAAGGGTTTGACCGCTTGCCAGTTATTCGAAAATGTATGCTAACACTTCTAATGCTTGCTCGATTGTTTCGACCGTTACATTCGCTTTGTTTGAAAGTTCTTTTAAAGGGTGGATTAAAGACTCAGGGCGAACAATAATCGTTGGTTTATTCATCGTTATTGCTGCACTTGCATCCATTGCTGTATTCCATTGTTTATATTTTTCACCGAAGAGAGCAATAACTACATCGGATTTTTGCATAAGAACCTGCGTACGAAGATTATTAATACTTGATGCGGCATCATCTCTAAAGAATTGATTTGGTTGTTCACCAAGAATTTCTTCCCCAATATCATCTGATTTGTCGTGATTCGTTTGTGGAGAAACAAAGTGAAGTGGCAATTTCTTTTCCTTCGCTTTTTGAATAAGTTGTTCACGCCAATCATCATGAATTTGGCCGGCAAGATATACAGTTAGTTCCATTTTGTTTCCCTCCAAAAGTTTAATATTTTACCTATTTGTTGTTTCTAGCATTATTTTGGCAAAATCTTTGCCAAATTGACGGCAACGCTCTTCTTCTCCGTCTTCGGGCATCAAATCAATTTTCAGCCCATCTAAGACGACATTTGCACCAATATCTGTTAATTTTTCAGAAATCAAATCTACCGCTGCACAAAATGTTTTTTCGTAAAAAGAATCACCAGATCCAAATACCGCGGCGGTTTTACCAGTTAAATCATATGCGTCCATTTCCTCATAAAAGATCATAAATTCATCAGCAATGACGCCACCTTCATATGTGTAGGAACCTAGAATAATTCCGTCATATTTTAGCATTTCCTTTGGATTCGCACGAAGTGATTCGCGTACGGTAATTTCAATTCCTTCTTCTTTTATCGCTTCTTCAATTATTTCCGCAATGACCTCGGTATTACCGGTCATACTTGCATATACGAGTAAAATATTTTTCATGACAAGACCTCTGTTACTTTTTCTATTGATGTTTTCCAATGATTATCTTATCATATCGTTTTTATCATTACTTAATAGAAAAATTGAATTTACTTTAAATCTACCACTCCTCTAATTGAAATATTATGAATAGTTTATCATTTAAGTGTTTTTTACGCAAAGAAGACTATTTATTAGTTGCTTTTTTTCGAAAACTGTATAAAAATTGTGGGAAAAACAAGGTAAAAGGAATCACGGGAGGCATCCTAATGGGAAGAGAAAGATATACAAATTTAAACGGAAATAGGAATGTTAATTCATTCAATGATTTGCTCAAATGGCAGCGAGAACGTCGAATGAAAAAGAAAGATTTATCCTATATCGTTCCTCAAGCTTCCGATAAAAAGATTGACTACTTACAGTCGAATAGACATGAAGCAACCATTACTTGGATCGGACATTCATCCTTTCTTATTCAAATGAATGGATTGAATATTGTAACAGATATCGTATGGGCAAATCGGATGGGGCTGGACATACGTTTAACGAATCCCGGCATACAACCCGATGAAATGCCGGAAATTGATGTTGTCTTAATTTCCCATAGTCATTATGATCATCTTGACATCCCTTCATTAAAAAAGTTAAAAGGAAGCACAATGTATTTCGTTCCAATTGGGCTAAAACCTCTATTAAAAAGAAAAAGGTTCCAAAATGTAAAGGAATTTAGTTGGTGGGATAGTACTTTCATAGATGATGTAAAGTTTACCTTTGTTCCCGCGCAACATTGGACGAAAAGGTCATTAACTGATACAAATACATCCCATTGGGGTGGATGGATTATTGAAGCAAGTGAGAAAACAATCTATTTTGCGGGTGATAGCGGTTATTTTGACGGATTTAAAGAAATTGGTAGAAAGTACAAAATCGACTATGCATTAATCCCGATTGGTGCCTACGAGCCTGAATGGTTTATGTCGTCCCAACATATTAATCCGGAAGAGGCGGTGAAAGCATTTATAGATGTAAAGGGGCGCTACTTTATCCCAATGCATTACGGTGCATTTCGATTGGCTGATGATACACCGAAAGAAGCTCTCGATCGATTATTGATTGAATGGGAAAGAAAAAAATTAGACAAATCCTCATTGTTTTTATTGAAATTAGGTGAAACCATCCGTGTGGATTAAACAAACATTAAATAAGACATTTATCAATCTCATACAAAAAAGTGATATGTGAACGTTCACATGTCACTTTTTTTGTTGTACAAGAAAAAAACAGACACGACTATCCGTCGAAGTATGAAAAGTACTGGATATTGGAGGTTCCACAGTGGTGATTATCTGGTAATAAACAAGATAATACGATTACTTTTTTTGCTGAAGAGGTCGATTTTTCACAGATTGTATAATTTAGGTATTTTCAGGACAATATATCTTTGTTCTTATCAAAATAAGATTGTTTTTACGAGGAGGGAACAAACTGAAATATTTCATCATTAGTTATTCACTCTATTTTAAGATTTCACAGCATGAGGAGGTATTTTCGTGAAACGTTATTTAAAGGCAGCAGGTTCTGTTTTGTTGGCCGGAATGGTTCTTGTCGGCTGTCAATCGAATAATAACGGGACCAATAAATCCGATAACAATCAGGCAAATCAAGTTAAGGATACCGGATTCCCTAATTGGGGTTATGACCTTCAACATACTCGTCATGTGCCCTATAAAGAGATTACAAAAGATAATGTAAAAAAAATGGGGATTGTTTGGCAACAGGATATTTTAGAATGGAATAAGGATGTTCCGAATTTACAAGAGGATTTTCCTATCGTACAAAACGGGGTCATGTATGTGACTAGTGCCAAAAATCATGTGTTTGCAATCGATGCCAAAAGCGGAAAGAAACTATGGGCATGGACACCTCCTAAGGAGGTACTTGATCATATTAATAGCTTGCCATGGCAATCCAATGTCGCAAGTAGAGGTGTCGCTGTAGCCGAAGGAAATGTATATGTCTTAATGATAGACAATCGGCTGGCCAAACTTGATGCGAAAACAGGTAAACTGAAGAAAATGGTCAACTTTTGGGATTATGAACCTACCATTAAGTTAGAGAATAGATACTACGAATCCTCAGCCCCAATGTATTATGATGGCAACGTTTACGTTGGAAGCAGCGGCGGTGATAATGGTACACGAGGCTTCGTTTGGGCGTTTAAAGCAGATACCCTTGAACCGCTATGGAAGGAACCGTTTTGGACCATTCCAGAAAGAGGAAAGGGATGGGTGAAAGGTAAATATACTGGTGGAGGTTCCGTATGGACACCGATGTCATTCGATCCGGATACAGATATGATGTATTTTGCTGTAGGAAATCCAGCTCCTGACTTTTACGATGAAGACAGAAAAGGGAAAAATCCATATACGGATTCCATTGTCGCTTTGGATAGTAAAACAGGAAAATTTAAGTGGGCATCCTCCCAAGTTGATCACGATGTATGGGACTACGATGCTGCCGCGACACCGATGGTTCTCAATGCCAAGGTCGGCGGGAAAAAACAAAAGATTGTGGTTGAAGGCGGCAAGAATGGAAAATGGTATGCATGGGATGCCAAAACTGGAAAAACCATTTACGATGGTGTACCGTTTGTGAAAATTAAACATTCGAAACCATCAAGTGACCCGAATAAAGTTCAACTTCAATGGCCGGGTACACCAGGTGGAGAGAGTTACGCTCCTGAGACTTATGATCCTGAAACCAACTATGTGCTTATTCCGGGTATTAATAGCCCGAATGTAATGTTATCAGCGAAAGATCGGAAAGAGATTGCCAAAGATAACAATACCTTTCCTGGAACGAAGATACTCCCTTTACCAAAAAATATTATTCCATCCGGTAACATTACTGCTATAGACGTTAATACCGGGAAAAAAGTATATCAAATCAATACTGACGATCCGATGTATGGCGGATTCACAAGTACCGCTACCGGTCTCGCTTTTTACGGGGAAATGGACGGAGCAGTGAATGCTCTCGATATTAAAAAAGGTAAAGTATTATGGAGCATGAAAAGTGGCGGAAAAGCAATTAAAATGGCGCCTTCCATTTATATGGTTGACGGCAAGCAATATGTTGCGGTGATTACGGGCGGAACGAGAGTTGTCGTTTATGGACTTGGCGGTAAGGAAAAAATTGCGACCACTAATAAGAATGCAAAATTACAAGGGCAAGCCGACGTAGTTGTCAAACCAGAAGAGGTTTACAAAAAAAGTTGTATATCCTGTCATGGAGATAATCTTCAAGGCGCAACAGCTCCAAACCTTCAACATGTAGGTAAAACAATGTCAAAAGAAGAAATATTGAATCAAATCTTAAACGGCGGCGATCGCATGCCAGCAGGACTGGCTAAAGGTGCCGAAGCAGAAGCACTAGCAGAATGGTTATCGAAAAAGAAATAATGTTTCGGAGAAAGTGAATTTCTTCATAAAAGCGGTCAATTTCTGAAGCAATCCGAGCCCGATTTCTTCATTCGGGCTCATATAGTTTTATTTTCAGTGGTGAAACCTATAAACGATAAATAAGGATGGTGTAAAATGAGGAACCTATCGAAAAATACCATGCGATTCAGTGGTGGTGTCGCCTTATTAATTTGCTTGCTCATTGGCTTTGCTTCTCCAACCTTGACTAGTGCCGAATCCATGTCAAATCAAGGCTTAGGTTCGGCAGAAGTTAACGGAATTAAGCTGACAATCAATGGATATTCCATCGTAAACCACGGTCAAAACATTAGGCTGTATTATACGATACATTCAAAATCGGATATTCAAGTAAATCCAAACGCCAAGAGCCTAATGGCAAGTCCGCATATATGGGTGGCACACACGTTAGTTCGTGAAACTTCCGATACTTTTAAAAAAGTAGGTAAAAACGAATATAAAGGGACGATAGAAGCCCAACTTCATCAATACAGACCGGAAAAACCTCATGTAACATTTAAGACTGATGGGATTTTTAATCAAAATGGTGAATGGGCGATTGACTTTATTTTGAATAATGCTGAATACTAAAATAGCTAACATTGGTTTGAATGCCCTAAAAGCATAGTAGAAATTTTATGTAAAACAGCGCTTCTTGGCTAGGAAGGGCTGTTTTACGTATTTTTCCTTGTATCTGTATGGATTACTAGAGAATCTCTTTCCTTTTTATAATGTAAACGCCTTCATAAAATTTTCTTCTTCTTTCCTTTAAAAATAGGAGTATAATGATAAAAAAATGTAAATAGGAGAAGAGGTCATTGAAGAAACAGAGCAGTTATAGATGGGTCGTTTTTGGTGTAGTATTGTTCTCCTATTTTCTTATAGTGAGTCAACGTACCGCTCCTGGTTTAATTTCAGAGCAATTAATGAAGGAGTTTCATGTTTCAGCTGCAGTTATAGGATTATTAACGAGTATTCAGTTTTTAGCTTACTCAGGTCTACAAATACCGATTGGAATTTTGTCCGATCGTTTTGGCCCTAATTATTTTCTTATTTTCGGAACACTTCTTAATGGTATAGGTACCTTAATATATAGTATCGCACCAAACGAGGGGTTTTTACTTTTTGCAAGATTGTTAGTTGGTATAGGTGATGCAGCGATTTGGGTTAATTTAGTACTTATTTTAAGTCAATGGTTTAAAGCAAATGAATTCGTACAATTACTAGGATTTGCAGGAATGAGTGGGAGCCTAGGATTTTTAATGGCAACTGTTCCATTTTCCGCTTCTATTGATCTCATCGGCTGGAGAGCCCCATTTCTTATCATAGGATGCCTTTTATGTCTTTTTGGGATTCTTCTTTATATTGTTCTAATAAAAAAACCGATACAAATGAATATTACACCGATAAACGTGAATCGTTCTATTGATCATTCCAGTAAAAAAGGTGATAAAACGATTGTTATTCTAAGACGACTGTTTTCCAGTCGTCAAGCATGGGCAACCTTTTTATGCCATTTTGGTGTTGTCGGAACGTATGTAGGTTTTATTGGATCTTGGGCAGTTCCATTTGGGATGAACATGTATGGAATGACACGATCAGGCGCTAGTCAATTAATTATGATTGGATTAATCGGTGCGATTATTGGTGCCCCTTTAACAGGCTGGGTTACGAATCGTTTGAATATGATAAAGCGACCATATTTAGTCGTTCATATTTTTACGTTGTGCAGTTGGGTTACTTTTTTCTTATGTGGAGGTAAGCCACCATACTACCTGGTTATCATCCTTTTTTTAATCATAGGATATGGTAATGGTGCAAGTGCTTTAACTTTTGCAGTCGTTCGCCAATCATTTCCAATCAAGGAGGTTGGTGTCGTTTCAGGATTTGCAAATACCGGAGGATTTTTAAGTGCTGTCCTATTACCGAGTATTTTTGGAAAAGTATTAGATTATTTTCACGCGGGTTCTATAGGATATCACTATGGCTTTATTATTCCAGTTGTCTTTTCACTTTTTGGGCTAGTTGGTGGGATGATGATTAAGGAAAAGAATCAAGAGGTGAACCAATCTCGAGAATTAACTGTGTAACATATTAAAGGAACATAGGAGATTGCCTATGTTCCTAAATCTTTGTATTATGCTTATCTATTTTAATTTCACTGTTATTGGCGGTAATCTTTTTTCAGGTAATAACATAGAAAATGGCACTGCTAATGAATAGTTTTCCATGTTGAAATTATCTATCCCATATTTTCCATCCAATTTAAATGTTGCTTGGAATTGTAGATTATCACTGTCCAACACTTTGATTGTACTTCCTTTAACAAAGTGTCCCATTGCCGGTCGATCCTTGCCAATTTCTGAAGAATCAATAAGCTTCATATTTTCACCGAAATTTTCTAAATCATAACTTAATTTTTTTGTATCTATATGATCTAGTGAGTATTGCATAGTTAATTTTCTTTTATTTTGTTGAATTCGATGAACCTTCAATGTTGCATTACCACGATTACTTTTCATTTCAAACCCGTTTTCATTTAGCGGGTGGGTAGTATAAGATTCAGAAAATCTAATATAAGGATAAATTTTTAGAAACTTTGTGTTTTCAGTTATTTTACCAATAGTCGAGCGTTCCTCGGATTCAATCCTGTTATTAACTTTTTTTCTGCCGAATTCGATCCCTGAACTTAATACTGGGATTTCATTGCCTTTATCATCTATAACTTTATCAATCCGCGCCATGTCGTCTTTGCCGGAAAGTGAATAGATGGCTTTATAGTCTAAAACTGCCGATCCTTTTCCGATCGTAATTGTTTCGAAATTTATTTTTTGTTCATTATCAATACTTTGTATAGACTCCCCAATATTCACCTTTTTGTTAGCCAATTGTTGAATTGGAATATCAAATCTCCATTTTCCTTTTACCTCATTAAAGGATGTAAAAGTGAGCGGCAACGTCATATGTTGCGGAAGATCTTTGTCTGGATAATCAATAAGGATCTGACCAACACACCCATCTGATGTAACTTTTCCACCGTACTGAGCTCCCAGATCCCACTTATAACTGCCGTCCGCAATTTTTACATCATACCAAAAATCATTTGATTTTGGTCGAAAGTGATCGACCTTAAAAGTTACACTAATTCTCCCACCATCATAATACACGCCGTTGACGGTTACACCTAGACCATTGCTGACCGCTTGTTGATTTAATTGGGTTACCAGTTTACTAGTTGTTAGATTTTCACCAACTGAATCATGAAAGGAAGAATAAATTTTCCCCATGATTGGTACATCTGCCAGAACACGTCCCATTTGTGGAAAAACAAATCCTGAACCGAAAAAACCAACTATTAAAGAAGAAGCAATCAATGGAATTACGAATTGTTTCATTTTCGGTTTAGTGGTTTTTTCTCTTTGAGCTTTTAATATTCCACTCTTGATTACCGATCGAACTTCATTATGTGGCACATCAATCTTCTTCATTTCGTCATTAATCCACTGTTTATCCATGAATCATCACTTCCTTCTAATAATTTCTTTAATGATTTCCTGGCACGGTGTAAATACGATTTCACAGTTCCCTCGGGTACCTCCATATGCCAAGCAATTTGCCGTATAGGGAGGTCGTGGTAATAATAGAGGAGAATCACCTTTTGATAATTTACCTCTAATTGTTGAATTGCTACTTGTAAATCGATATTTTGCTCAGACTGTATCGGCTTAGTTATGGATTCAGCGGCAAATTTGCTTTCTTCGTTGATTTTTACTACTTTTTGTCTCGTACGTAATAATTCATAGGCATTATTGATCAAAATGCGCATTAACCATGTTTTAAAATAGCTCGGTTCTTTTAATTTATCTAATGACAAGTAAGCTTTATAAACGGTTTCTTGAACAACATCAAGTGCATCCTCTTTGTTATGTACGTAGATGTAGGCGGTACGATATAATTGCTCTTCATATTTGCCAATAAGCTCTTCAAAAGCTTTACTGTCACCTTTACGCGCCTTTTTAATTCGCTTTATTTCATCCATCCTTCATCCTCCTTTCACCTATTAGATAGTGTTTTGGATCATTGGGTTGCAAAAAAATAAATATTTTTTTAAATGAGGTGAATATGGAGTATGTTAAGTGTAGCACTTGTTGAAAACTAATTCTTACAAACTAAACTAATATTTATTGACTTAGCTAATGAGGTCGGATTTCCACTAATATTGTTAAAAAAGAGAAGAAAAAGATGATAAGTATATGTAAACCCTTCGGTATTTTCAAAGTAAAATAATAGGTAAATGAACCGTTCATTCAAAAGTTCATTTAGGAAGGGGTAAATGATATTGGATAATTCAACTTGGTCTGTAAAAGATAAATATGTTTTAATTACTGGAGCTACGAGTGGGATTGGTTTGGCGGCTGTTAAAGAGCTAGCATCCCGTGGTGCAAATATAGGAATCATTGCGCGTAATCAAGAAAAAGCAAATAAGGTGGCGGACGAATTAAAACAATCATTCGGTCATAAGAAAAACATTGATGTATTTCTTGCAGATATGGCTTCTCAGCAATCGATACGAAAAGCAGCAGCGGAAATTCTAACGAAATGTCCTAAAATAGATATTCTAATTAACAATGCCGGAGCATTATTTGAAATACGTCAGCTTACTGAGGATGGAATTGAAATGACTTGGGCGGTAAACTATTTAGCTCCTTTTTTACTAACTTCCTTATTAATCGAGAGAATGAAAGAAAATGAACATGCTCGTATTATTACAACGGCTTCACATGTTCATAAAATGGCCAAAATGGGTATAAATTTCGATGATTTAAGTGCGGAACAACTCTATAAATCTCCAAAGAAATTCTTCGGTGGTCCAACTTTGCGTTATGGAGAAACAAAGCTTGCAAATATTTTATTTACTTTAGAATTAGCAAGAAAACTTAAGGGAACCAACGTCTCTTCTTATTGCTTCGATCCCGGATTAGTAGCCACCAATTTTAATCAAAATAATGGATGGTTAGCTCGCAGTACGATGGCAGTGATGAAGATGTTTTTACGAACGCCTGAAAAAGGTGCTGAAACATTAGTATGGCTCGCCGATTCAGATGAGGTAATCGATCATAGTGGTCTTTATTATGCGGATATGGAAGTGGCAACACCATCTGTTCAAGCGCAAAATATTGATTCTGCTAAGAAATTGTGGAAAATAAGCGAGGATCAAGTGCAACATTCTCTTAAACTGATTAGTTAGATTAATTATATTGGAGAGTGAATACGGTTGTCATTAGTAGATGGTCAAAAAATAGATCCTGCTCATGAAGAAAGAAAATCTCAAATAAAGAAAGCGGCATTGAAAGTATTTGCACAACATGGGCTGACTGGAACAAAAATGAGTATGATTGCTGCAGAAGCAGGTATTAGTCAAGGCTTAACTTACCGCTATTTTCAATCAAAGGACGTCCTTTTGACTGAACTTGTTCAAGAAGCAGTTGAAGAAGCACACACCACAATCAAGAATATACATTCATATTCAAGTACGCCAATCGAACAAATGAGACTGTTAACTAGAAGAATGCTCGAGGAAAATCATAAAAATTATTTTCTCATTCTCCAACAGGCAAATATTTCACCGAATGTCCCAAATGACGTTACGATCCTTTTGAAAAAATATTCTACCAAAAATATTATCGATGAGTTGATCCCTCTTTTCGTTAAAGGACAACAAATAGGTCAATTTTGTGAAGGAGATCCTGATGAGCTTTTATACCTCTTTTTTTCTGTTATTACCGGATTAATGCTTCAAGATATTCCATCATCGTCTTTAAATAATCCACATTCGATTGAACTCATCATGAAGATTTTACAATAGAAATTGTTAAATATGAATACTTTTTGTAAATACGGATTGACAGATTTTATCTGGTTCTTAATTTATTTAGAAACAAAAAAAGAAAAAGAACATTTCAAAAAAATAATATAAAATCGAATTCACATACGTTAAGAAACCGAGTTTTTAAATTAAAGCAGTTTTCTTTTTGGCTCCTAGTAAAATTGTAGGATTTATCAAAAAATGATATAAAATACGAACGTATGTGCTATAATAAAGAAGACATAGTTTGCAGGGTGGGCAGTGGTCACTTCCTCGTGAAGGAGGTGATTGCTGATGATCACAGTATACGAAGCCATTTCACTTATGATCACTTTCGGATCATTAATCGTTGCAGTGATTGCAGTTGTTATTTCTCTTATTAAACGGAAATAACCCACCCTGCTCAAGGCCGTGAGTCAAGGGGTGGGTTATCCATCTAGGGCCACTGCACTTCTTGCAGTTTACTGTGTTAGGAACATTGGGTGCAACCAATGTTCCTTTTTATTATTTTCTGTTATCTTCAGTATATACAAATTATACGAGTGAATCAAATGTATTCTGCTATGATTTATCCCCAATTTAAGTTGTTATATAAATTACCAAATTATCGTTATTTGCTCTTTCAATCGTTGGTAAGCACAGTCTTTGTACGGTTTACTATAATTATTTTTATGTTTACAATAGTAAAGTTAGCAAAACGCAATAAACATAACAAACAACAGATTTATAAATAATTGAAGACAGTTCTTACACCGAGGAGGTTATAAAATGATCATCGAAGTAATTACGGATTCGAAGCATGATTCAATAATTGCTGAACAAGCAGGAGCTCATCGAATTGAATTAATTACAGGGGTATTAGAAGGTGGACTTACACCTAGTTATGGGTTAATTGAAAGTGTATGTCAGTCCGTTACAATTCCCGTTAATGTTATGATTCGACCGCATAGCCGAAGCTTTTGTTATACCGAGGATGAACTGAAAATGATGGCACAAGATATTAAAATTTGTAGAGACTTGGGTGCAGCGGGAGTCGTTTTTGGAGCTATTACGGAAGATAAGCATGTTGACGAGCATGCCTTAAACTATTTAATTTCCGCATCAAAGGGATTAGATATTACTTTTCATCGAGCTTTTGATGAAGTTCACGATCAATTTGAAGCATTAAGTATTATTGATCAACACGAGGAAATATCTAGGATATTAACATCTGGTGGGAAAGCTAAAGCGATCGAAGCCACTAATCAACTCCAACAATTAGTTGAAAAATCAAATAGAGTGGAAATTTTGGCTGGTTCAGGGTTGAAACCAAGTAATATTACTCAACTTTTAGATGATGTTCACGTTTCGGAAATTCATTTTGGCACTGGAGTTCGTTTTCAAGATAGTTTTTATCAAGATATTGACCCAGAAAAAATTCACGAAGTTATAAAGATTGCTGAAACATATTCTAAGAGAAAATAAACGAATGTTGAACCTACTTTTTTGAAAAGTAGGTTTTTTGTTTTATTAGAAAAAGTTTAACTGACATTCATTGAAGCAATTGTTCGTATGAATTGAAAAAAATTCCTTGTTATTTAAATTTGAGTGTGATATTCTGTACGTGGAAACGGTTACATAAAAAGGGGTGAAGCGAACTGGCAACAATTCGTGAAGTTGCGAAAGCAGCTGGTGTATCAGTTGCTACGGTTTCTAGAGTGTTAAATGAAACCGGTTACGTGCGTGAGGATACAAGAAAGGCTGTTAATGCAGCGATTGAAAAATTAAATTACAGTCCGAATGAGGTAGCACGTTCATTATTTAAACGAAAATCAAAACTTATCGGACTTTTATTACCTGATATTACAAATCCTTTTTTTCCGTTATTAGCTCGTGGTGTAGAGGATGAAATGAGATTGCACGATTTTCGTCTAATATTTGGAAATACGGATGAAGATACCGAAAAAGAAAAAGATTATATCCAAACATTTCAACAGAATAATGTTATTGGTCTAATATCTATGACAAATAACTTAAGTAAATCGACATATGATGATTTGTCGATTCCGGTTGTCTTTCTAGATCGAACATCTACGAGCCTTCCGTCCGTATATGCAGATGGTATGGAGGGAGGACGAATCGCTGCAAGGGAAATGATTAAAAGAGGTAGCAAACGAATAACATTAATTAAAGGTCCGTCCCATTTGCAGACTGCCAGAGATCGTTTTCAGGGAGCACTTGAAGTGCTAAGTTCTTCTGATGTGAACTTTTATGTAATGTCAACGTCTTCCTTTTCTTTTAATGACGCCGAAAAGTGGGCGAAAGAGATGTTTGAAAAATATGGAGATACCGATGGGGTTATTGCTAGTAATGACATTGTGGCAACTGCGGTTTTACATGAATCATTACGTTCAGGAAGATCGATACCTGAAGACATACAAATTATCGGTTTTGATGATATTCCGCATAGTGCATTGTTATTCCCTCCGTTATCAACGATTAGACAACCCGCCTATGAAATGGGGAAAGAAGCAGCAAAACTATTGATTAAACAGATAAAGAACAAAAAAGATGAAGAACAAAATATTCAATTACCAGTTACGTTTATCGAAAGAAGTACAACGAGAAAGGTTGATCAAGATGTCTAAAATTGTCGTTATTGGTAGTTCATCAATCGATTTGGTCGTTTCAGCGGAGAGACGACCGAAAGCTGGTGAAACGATTATTGGGGAATCATTTAAAACGGTTCCAGGTGGAAAAGGGGCGAATCAGGCAGTTGCAGCAAGTCGTTTAGGAGCTCAAGTTTATATGATTGGCTGTGTAGGTGATGATAACTTCGGGAAAGTAATACTTGATAATTTTAAAGAAAATGAAGTAATTATCGATTGTGTGGAACCGGTTACGGGTGTTGAGAGTGGTACAGCACATATAACACTTGCTGAAGGTGATAACAGCATTATTGTTGTTAAAGGGGCGAATAATTATGTAACTCCTGAGTATGTCAATCAAGCCAGAAATATTATTGAAAATGCGAAAATTGTGTTAATTCAACAAGAAATTCCCGAAGAAACAGTAGAATTTGTTGCTGATATATGTAAAGAGTTAAATGTTCCACTTTTGTTGAATCCGGCACCGGCAAGGGTGATAAGTCCATCTGTAATCGAAAAAGTGGCTTATTTAACTCCGAATGAGCATGAAGCATCCATACTATTTAAAGGTTTAAAGATTGGGGATGTTTTTAAAAAATATCCTAATAAATTATTCATAACTGAAGGCATCCGAGGTGTTCGCTATCATAACGGTGAAAAAGAGGTGCTCATTCCGACGTTTGAAGTTGAAACCGTTGATACAACCGGGGCAGGGGATACATTTAATGCAGCTTTTGCTGTTGCATTGGCTGAAGGACAATCGATTGAAGAAAGTGTTCGGTTTGCTAATCGAGCCGCTTCGCTTTCGGTGACGAAATTTGGTGCGCAAGGTGGAATGCCTTCAAGAGCTGAAGTGGAAGGATGTCTTAAGAAATGAAATTAAATGCAACCGTTGCCCAACAACAAGAACTAATCGGCAAACTTGCCGTAAACGCAGCTGCTGATGTTTTGCAAGGGAAGAGAGTTGAAAAGAATATTCCGGCCCCACTGAAGCTAGTTACAAAAAAATAAAATCTGCCCTCATGTCCTCTTATCCATCGACATGGGGGTTTTTCATATTTACTTATGCTATAATGAATATTCAATTTAAAATGGGAAGTGAAATTAATGATAAAAATCGATATACCTAAACCTGATGTAATTATTACGAAAAAGAAACCACTAGAGGATGTAAAAGATCATAAAATAAGTAGTGAATATGGATTTACAGACTTTCGACAAATTTCAAGAGAAAAAGGTGGAATTATCCTTTTTTATAATAGTAAAGACGAACTTTTATTTGTTGGAAAAGCTAGAAAGCTCCGTCAAAGGGTAACGAAGCATTTTGATGATAATGTATCTGCGATTAAAAAACATCGAGATGAAGTACAAAAAATCGCGGTTATCTATGTCGAAGATCCAATGGAACGTGAAATATATGAAACGTATATTATTAATAAAGAACAAGCAAAATATAATATAGATAAAGTTTTTTATAAATAATATTGAGAAGATAGTGAGATATTAAAAAAACCTAAAATCCTTTCTAGATATTATGTAAACAAATAAAGCCACCTTAAAAGTAGTGGCTTTATTTGTTAGTAGGTTTGCTTCTTAATAAACATTTTTTCCTGGAAGGCTTAATATATTTGTTATTCTAGATTAACAAATGAGGAAATATTATCAAAAGGTATAAAATATTTTAACCTTTAAAATTACCAACAACAACGTCTAGGGTATCCTGGATCAACAACTACATTTCTTGTTACTGGTCGATAAATGTGACGTGGAACATTCACTATATTTTGGCGATTTATATGCACGACGGGATGAATATATGGAACGATCCTTGGAGTGTAAAAATCTCGTACCACATATCTTGGAGGACAATGAATGGGTCTACCATGAAAAGACATGTAATCACCTCCGATGTAAATAAAATATTTATGACAACTATAATACTTAAATAGATAAAAAATATTTAACAAAAAAACATTTCATAAAAGCGATATATCAAATATTCCTTATAACTAAAACTGCTTTATCAAAATCCGGGTTATCTCTATTACTCACCTTTGGTATCTGCGGTTATTAATAACCATAACCACCTCCCATATAAGAAGTACCCACAATGATAAGAAGAATAAACAACACTACGATCAAAGCAAATCCCATTCTGGCTCCGTCCATACTTAACACCTCCTTCTGAATAAATTGGATCATATTTAAGTTATCCACTTTTACATTATGTAAATTAGAACAGTTTCGAGTGGACAAATGTGTAAAATAATAGAAAATCAACAATTGTCTAAGTGATTTATCCCTTAACTAGAATCCCGTAAATCAGTAAACAAATTATTAAGGCAAGCATTTTTTAACGCTGTATTTAAATCCCACAAAATGATAACGTTTTCATCTGAATATTTAGATAATTTTTATTTAATTTCTTGATTTAAAGTGCTATAATGTAAAAATTATAGGAAAATTCTGCAGAAGGAAGGTAAAAGGATGAGTCAAGAAATGGTGAAAGCAAAAACAGTACAAGTGGAAGACATTCTCATTGCGTATCAACAGCTAAAAGATATTGTGGCGCATACACCATTACAAAAAAATGAACGATTATCAGAAAAGTATCAATGTAATGTGTACTTAAAAAGAGAAGACTTACAATTTGTTCGTTCATTTAAACTTAGAGGTGCCTATTATAAGATCAAATCGATTGAAAATGTTGCGCGGGAAAAAGGCGTGATTTGCGCAAGTGCTGGGAATCATGCCCAAGGAGTAGCCTATACATGTCGTGATTTAGGTATACATGGAAAAATTTTTATGCCGCAAACGACTCCTAAACAAAAAATTGACCAAGTGAAAATGTTTGGTCGAGAATTTGTTGAAGTGGTTCTTACCGGGGATACATTTGATGATTCATCAGCAAGTGCCTATGAATGTGCGGATCGAGAAGGAAGGGTATTTATTCATCCTTTTGATGACGAAAATGTCATTGCCGGTCAAGGAACGGTTGCTGTCGAAATTTTAAATGATGTGGAAGAAGCACCTGATTATGTTTTCGCCAGTATCGGCGGGGGAGGATTAATGTCCGGAATTAGTACATACATAAAAAGTGTCACTCCTTTAACAAAGCTGATTGGAGTGGAACCTAGTGGGGCTTCAAGCATGAAGGCATCCATCCAAAATGGGTCTGTACATACACTTTCCCATATCGATAAATTTGTTGATGGTGCCGCGGTAAAGTGTGTAGGTCAAAAAACCTTTGAAATCTGTAATCGATTAGTAGATGATATTATTCCTGTTCCGGAAGGGAAGGTTTGTACATCCATTTTAGAATTATATAATGAACATGCGATCGTAGCCGAACCAGCAGGGGCACTGCCAATTGCCGCACTTGATTATTATAAAGAGCAAATCAAAGGGAAATCCATCGTTTGTGTCATTAGTGGAGGAAATAACGATATTGGCAGAATGCAAGAAATCAAAGAAAAATCGCTCATTCATGAAGGCTTACTCTATTACTTTATCGTGGACTTTCCACAAAGGGCAGGAGCACTGCGGGAATTTTTAGATAATGTTCTAGGACCGGACGATGATATAACAACATTCGAATACACGAAAAAGAACAATAAAGAAAGCGGCCCAGGACTCGTCGGCATCGAATTAAAACGAAGCCAAGACTACCAATCCCTCATCGAACGAATGAAGAAAAAAGGCTTCCCATTCACCGAACTAAACAAAGACAGCAGCCTTTTCCATCTACTAATTTAGGTGTTACTTAGGTGTCAGGCACCGAGTTTGGACATTTGTCTTCCACAGAAGGACTTTTTCGAGGATTTTGAAGTAATATTATGAAAAAAGTAGGCTGACCGATTTGTTTTTTACAAATTGGTCAGCCTACTAATTTATTAATATATTAAATGTTATCCGCGAATAAAGCGGTGGATTTCGCGGTTTCCGATGAATCTTTTGGATTTTTCATCCCATAGTTTAAAGGTAAGGGACTTCAAACTTGTCCATAACGTTAATGTCGGTACATCTTGAAGACTTGGATCACTTTTATGGGCTTTTTCAAGATAATAATTTGGTACACGAGAATTTAGATGGTGCACATGGTGAAATCCAATATTCCCTGAGAACCATTGTAAAAGTTTCGGAAGTTTATAATAGGAGCTTCCTTTAAGGGCTGCTTCAACATAGTCCCAGTTTTCACCACTTTCGAAGTATCCATCCTCAAATTGATGCTGTACATAGAATAACCAAACGCCTCCAAAGGAAGCAATATAAAATATAGGTAATTCCACTAATAAAAAAGCTTTCCATCCTAGTGTAAATCCAAGAACTAGCACAACAAAAAGTAAAACAATATTTGTCATCCACACATGTCTTTTTTCTTTTTTCGTAGCTTTTTTTCTATTAAATCGATACGAGATTAAAAAGAGATATAACGGTCCAATGATGAACATAATGAATGGATTTCTATAGATGCGATACCATACCCGTTTAAGAACTGAAGCTCCCGCATATTCCTGTAATGTCATTGTCCATACATCTCCGTCACCACGTTTATCCAAATGTCCATTTGTTGCATGATGGAGGGAATGACTATGTTTCCATTGTTCGTATGAACAAAATGTAAACAAACCTGTAATTATTCCAACAATTTCATTCGCTCTGCGATTTTTGAAAAAGGAATAATGTGTGCAATCATGAAAAATGATAAATGTCCGAACTAAAAATCCAGCCGCTGGAATAGCACATAAAAGTGTCAGCCAAAAGGATATATTTAGACTAAAATATGCTAGCACCCACAAAATAAGGAACGGACCAACCGATGTAACAACCTGCCCAACACTGGTCGATAATCTCGGCCGTTCAAATGACGCTAATTTTTTCTTCCAATCACGTAGACTATTTTTTGAATGCTTTCCCATAGAAACACCTTCCTTAATAAAATGATTTTAGGTTCTTTGCTTCACTTTTTATCAGACAATAATTTAACTTTTACTTTAAGCGATAACGATAATAGTAATAATACATACTTAATGGCCACCATAATGTTACAAATATCGGATAAACAGCCCATATTTCATGCGGGGAGGAAACCATATTTACTATTACAAAAAATAAAATGATTAATACACTCCCGGAGATAGAAAATTTAAAATAGTCTTTCTTTTTTTGTGTAGTATAATGCCATAGGCCACCAAAAGACGGCAAAGATTGGATAAATAGCCCACGGGTAACCATGCGATATTATTATGTTTAAAAATGAATAGTAAACAATTGTAACGATACTTGCCACAATTCCTAATGAGACTGTAGTTCTTTTCTTTTCTAAAAACATAAGAAGCGGCCACCAAATAATTGGATACCATACATATAATATCCACGGATGTTCAGGACTGTGAAAAACATTTATTGCCAGTAAAAACAAAATAATTATAGTGCTTACAATTACTGAGTGGACTTTATAGTTTCCATATTTAAAAGATTGCAAACTTAACGGCCAAAGCAATAGAAAGAAAGAAGGATAAATGAACCAAAGGTAATTAGGACTGGTTAAGAAATTAACAATGATGAAAAATAAAATACTAATGATACTTCCTAACCAAGCAAAAATCACATCCTGTTTGCGCATGTTTTTGTCTCCCTTATTTTTGACGTAACCATCTATAGAACATACTTAACGGCCACCAAAGGACACCGAATGTAGGATAGACAAACCAAATCGTATTTGGAGTATAGTAAAAATTGATAAAAATAAATAAAGCAATGATCAGGATGCTTCCCCAAATCGAAAAACCAAGGTCTAATTTGGACATATTTTTCTTTACTGGTTTATTGATGCCTAGTTCCTTTTCAATTTCATCAATATCGCCAAACTCAATAATGGCTTTATTAACCGCATCCTCCTCTTCTTTACCTTGTGCCATAAGATCGTATACCTTTTCTTCGAGGTTATCCAAAATTTCCTGTTTGACGAGTTCTTTTTGTTCACTATCAGGAATTTTTTTGAATAACTCATCCACATGGTCTTTTATTTTTCGCACTGTAATCCCTCCAAAAATAGATCGACAATTTCCTTTGTTTCCTGCCACTCTTTTACTGTTTCCTTTAAAAATGCTTTTCCTAACGTCGTAATTCGGTAATATTTCCTTTTTCCTCCATGAGTAATCGTACCTGTGTACGATTCAATTAGTTCTCTCTTCTCTAATCTTTGAAATACCGCGTAAAGGGTCGCTTCTTTAATTTGAAATCGATTTTCGGTACGTAGACTGATTTGTTTAGATATTTCATAACCGTATTGATCTTTTTCTAAAATCAAACAGAGGATGATCGAATCTAAATGTCCACGGATAATGTCACTTCTAATCATAATTCACCTTCCGTAACAACGATTATTCTACCTGATAGAGTAATACTACAGTAAATTACTCTATCTGTCAAAGTAAAATATAAAAAAATTGAAAATAAAATTTTAAATATTAAATACTGTTAATTTATAACTGTTGACATTAGGAATAATTGAGGCTAATTCTTGAAAAACTATGTCTATTAAAACTTAATATTTTAGAATGGTTAGTAATTTCTGCTCACTTTTTATTCCACAAAAATCACTTTCATGTATAATAGATTGGTAGATAGTGAGAAAGTAGGAGAATTATGAAGAAATATAGCATGTTATTTGTCTTTATGTTACTAATTGTCGTTTTATCTGGTTGTACAATGAAGGCGGAAGCGGAAAAACCAAAGAGGGTTGACAAGCCAACACCGGTAACAAGTGAAAAGCCGGAAGTCGAGGAAATGGAAATTCCTGAAACGATTAATTCTCAAGAAATTGATACATCGACATGGATTGATGTTGATGCACCAGCACGTATCCCTATCCTTATGTATCATAGTATTTCTTCAGGAAATAGTTTACGTGTGCCGCCGGATGAATTTAGAAAACATATGAAGTGGCTACATGATAATGGATACTACACACTGACACCGGAAGAGGCATACATCGTATTAACCGAAAATAAAAAACCAAGCGAAAAAACGGTTTTTATTACGTTTGATGATGGATACGAGGACAACTACATAGATGCATATCCGATCTTAAAAGAATATGGATTCAAAGCAACAATTTTTATGATTGGAAAATACATTGATAAAAAAAATCACTTAACTGAAGCGCAAATGAAAGAAATGAATCAAAATGGTATATCGATCGAAAGCCATACATTTAATCACTTAGAATTACCTCGTTTATCAGACTCACAACAATTAGATGATCTAACTCGTTCGAAACAATTATTTGATCAATTATTGGACCAAGAAACAAGTATTATCTGTTATCCTGTAGGTCGCTATAATGAAGTAACAAAAACGTATGCAGAACAGTCAGGGTATAAAATGGGGGTGACAACTGAACCGGGAGCGGCGTCTAGTGAGCAGGGGATGTATACACTTCATCGTATTCGTATTACGCCTGGGATGTCCACTCAATGGTTTGGTCAATTAGTGGAGAACGGCAACCATTAAAATTAAATCTATAGAATTTGATAATGATAAAAACAAAAAAGGCAGCCTCTCAAAACTACTTAATGAGAGACTGCCTCGTTTCATTTATGAGGTTTTATCGAATCGAAGATTATCACTAACAGTTCGAATGCGGACATTTTTAATGGTGCCTGACACCATTTTTCCACAAATTAGGCATTGAGCTTTCAACCTTTTGAAAACGTTTACATTAAATCCGTTTAAATTCCCATGTGTGAATGGTGAAGGAAACCAAGTTTTACAATTTGGATTGGTACAACGTATTTCTAATACTTTATTTGTATGCATCACATCAACCCCCTTAACAAATTATATTCGCCATCGGAGTTAAGTTTCCTTTTTAAATATACAAAAAAAACGGACTTCCTAACAGAAAGTCCAGTTACAATTGTCATTAAATTAATCTCCAAAAAAGCCAATTAAACTTAAAAATACAAGAATAATGGTTATAGGAACAACCCATTTCATCAGTATTCTCCATGATTCGTACCATCTTGAAGAAAGAGAATTACCTAATGAAAATTCTTGTTTAACAAGCGAGCGATCCATTCGATAAATGATAAATAAAGCAATGAGCATACTACCAATCGGTAGCAAAATATTACTTACAAGATAATCAGTAGCATCGAAGACGGTTTTATCGAATAATTTACTATTCTTCAATGGACCGAAAGATAGTGCGGCAGGTATGCCAGCAAGGAATACAATTAAACCGGAAATCCATGAAACTTTATTCCTTGAATGTTTTCCATTTGAAGTAAAGGCTGCAACAATGATTTCTAATAAGCTAAATGATGACGTTAAGGTTGCAAATAAAAATAAAATTAAAAACAAACATAAAAATAGTTGGCCGAATGGCATTTGTGAAAACACTGTTGGCAATACGATGAATAGTAGGCCCGGTCCTTCAGTCGGCTCTAATCCAAAAGCGAAAACAACCGGAAAAATGGCTAGACCAGCAAGTAAAGAGACAAAAATATTCATCCATACAACGGAAGTAGCTGATGCTGGTATACTTACATCCTTTTTTAAATATGAGCTATATGTGACCATACAGGAGAATCCAACAGCTAATGAGAAAAAAGATTGACCAAGTGCATATAGAACAGCTTCACCTGTTATTTTTGAAAAATCAGGATTTAAAAAAAAGCGAATTCCTTCCAATGCCCCGTCTAATGTGACTGATCGAACGACAAGGACAATAAAAAAGATAAAAAGGATAGGCATCATATATTTATTTGCTCTCTCTATTCCATTCTGGATTCCGTTCGAAATGACGAAAACATTAATTAAAATAAAGAGAGCTAATCCACCAATAGAAATTAGTGGACTACTTGTAATCAATCCAAAGAGATCTGGGTACTTCGTTCCTTCTTCAATAATCTTCCCCGGAATAGATAATCCACTATAAATGATGATCCAGCCACCGACAACACTATAAAACGATAATAATAAGAAACAGCCAAGGACACCGATTCTGCCAACCCATTTCCATGGGCTTCCAGGTGCCAGCACTTTATACGCACTAATTGCTTCTTTACCTGATCCACGTCCAATGATGAATTCAGAAATAAGAAGGGGGAGTCCAATAATTAATGTAAAAATAACAAAGATAAGAAAAAAAGCTCCGCCCCCACTCATTCCAGTTACATAAGGAAATTTCCATATCGCACCTAATCCTATCGCAGCACCAGCAGAGGATAAAATAAAACCAAGTTTTGAAGACCATTGTTGTTTTTCTTGAGTCATTTGAAACTCCTTTCTTATTGAATATGCAATACCATCCCTTGAAATATATATGAAAAACGTTTACTAGTTATCCTTAAGATAGGATAGGCTATTTGCAAACCGCACTTGCCACATCATAATCACTAAGTTCAATATCTAGTTCCTTACTAAGTGCTAGCTTAGCTAATTGCAAACCAATAAAAGGACCCATCGTTAAACCGGATGCACCGAGACCGTTGGCAACGAGAATTCCGGAAAACCCAGGAAGAGGTCCAATGACAGGTAAAAAGTCGGGGGTGAATGGTCGAAAACCGACCCGTGTTTCCAGTATTGAACAATCTGCAAGCCCAGGTGCAATTTGTAATGCTTTATTTAAAATCTCATAACACCCTCCGGCAGTAACACGTGTATCAAACCCTACATTATTTTCATGGGTTGCCCCGATAACAATTCGTTGATCTTCGAAAGAAAGTATGTATTGATCAGAAGGAGGGATCACGACCGGCCAATTACTTGTACTTTCATTAGGAATTTGTAGATGCATGATTTGTGCTTTTTGTGAAGTAACTTGAAACTGTATACCAAGTGTTTCGATGATTTGATTTGCCCATGCTCCTGCTGTGACGATCACTTTATTTGCAGTAATTTCTTTTTTATCGACAATAACTCCCGTAACTTCTTTCTCTTTACATAGTAAACTAGCATTGCCGGATATAATTACTGCCCTATGTTTAGTGGCCCCTCTTAGCAATGCTGAACGTAATGCTCGTCCATTGACCCTTGCAGCGCCACTAACATGAACGGAACTGTAGCCGTCAGCAAGAGGAGGGAATAATGCTTTTGTTTGCTCATGATTAAGTACTGTTATTTCACCGATTTCTGGAGCATCTACTTTTCTTTTTATCGCACGCTTTTCCATCGCAGATAATTTTTCTGTGTCTGTGTGGATACTAATAGCCCCAACTCGTGCATAACCAGTATTAGTTTCTCCATCTCTCTCTAAACTCGCAATTAAGGTAGGATAGTATTTTGCTCCACCTTTAGCAAGCTTATACCATGCCTTATTTCTCCGCTGGGAAAGCCAAGGACAAACTATGCCAGCGGCAGCATCTGTTGCCTGACCTTCATCGTTGTTATCAATGACAACTACTTCAGCGCCCGCTTTAGCTAAGTGGTAAGCGGTTGAAGCACCTAAAATTCCTGCGCCAACTACGACAATTTTCTCCATTTTACTATTCCTTTTCTTTTAAACTTTTCGCTTTTAATTATTTTTCACTTAGTAAACCAAGTGTTTTTAACCCATTGTATATTCCCGAATTAGTCACTTCAGTCGTTCTATGTTTTGCATAGGCAAAAAGATTCGGATCAGCATTTCCCATTGCAAAACCTTCACCAACAACCGATAACATTTCTTTATCATTCATTCCATCACCAAAGGCGATCGCATATTTCTTGTCTATATTCAAATATTCCAGTATTTGAGTAACAGCAAATCCTTTATTAACCGTATCTTGAATGACATCAAAACAATTATTTAATCCATTTACATTTACACGTGACAAATGTAAATTATCTACTTTTTCATAAAAAGGGGGATCATTTTCATTCAACTTTATTAATGTGATTCCAAGTATTGGATCAAGATTTTCTGAAGAATATAGCTCGTTTTTACTCATATGAAAGATTTTCATAAACTTCTTTACTTCAGGATCTTCCATTGAAGTGAAAAGATTTTTTTTATTCGTATACATAACCATTTCGTTTCCTTGTTCATTGGCAATCGATAAAAAGCGTTTAACGGTACTCGTTTTCATTGGTTCTATCAATACGTCTTTTCCTTTATGTATTGCATATGCGCCGTTATAACCAATGTACGAATCAATATGTAATTCTTTTGCAATATCCGAAATCTCATGTAACGGACGCCCAGTTGCAAGAAATACCTCGATACCCTTTTGTTGAGCTTTGGCAATCGCTGTTTTCGTTGAGTCCTCAATTTGATCATCTGGTCTTAACACTGTTCCATCAATATCTAAAAAAATAATTTTGTAATCAGACATCTCACTGCTCCATCTCTTTATTTTCGTCAATTCCTACATGCATTTTATCATAAAAATAGAGCAAACAGAAAAGATTCACTATCACTGGAACGGAGTGAAGTGATAAATGATGAATAAAAAAGTGATGACAAGTGTAAAGACACGTGTTAATATTTATGTGGATTTGCCGATTTTATGTAAATAGAATAAAAGGGGTAAACTACTATTTATATGGAGAACTGGAGGACAAAATGGAAAGTAAAAATGAGATTTCTAACAAAAAACTACTAGGGATTGCTGGATTAGGATGGATGTTTGATGCGATGGATGTAGGAATGCTCTCATTTATTATCGCTGCTTTGAAGGTAGATTGGGATTTAACCGTCGGGCAGATGGGATGGATAGGGAGTATCAATTCTATCGGTATGGCTGTAGGTGCTTTTCTTTTCGGTTTATTAGCGGATCGAATTGGGCGAAAGCATGTATTTATTATTACATTATTATTATTTTCGTTAGGAAGCGGCGCATCAGCATTTACAACCTCTTTTTCGATTTTTTTAATTTTACGATTTCTTATTGGAATGGGGCTTGGGGGAGAATTGCCGGTTGCTTCAACACTTGTATCAGAAAGTGTACCTACTGAAAAACGAGGAAGAATTGTCGTATTATTAGAAAGCTTTTGGGCCTTTGGCTGGTTGATTGCTGCCATTATTTCTTATTTTGTCATTCCGCACTTTGGCTGGCAAATTGCTTTACTAATTAGTGTTATTCCCGCGTTCTATGCATTATACTTGCGACTGCACTTACCAGATTCAGATCGTTTTGTAACGATACAAAAGAAAGAACGGCCAACAATTATTCAAAGCATTACAGCGGTTTGGTCAAAAAAGTATACTCGAACAACCCTTATGTTATGGATACTTTGGTTTTGTGTAGTATTTTCATATTACGGAATGTTCCTATGGTTACCAAGTGTGATGGTAATGAAAGGTTTCAGTATGATAAAGAGTTTTGAATATGTGTTAATCATGACTCTTGCCCAATTACCGGGATATTTTACAGCAGCATGGCTTATTGAAAAAGTTGGTAGAAAATTTGTTCTTGTTGTTTATTTAATCGGTACAGCATTAAGCGCCTATTTATTTGGTACAGCCGGTACGTTATCTTTATTAATTATTTCAGGAATCCTATTATCATTTTTCAATCTTGGAGCATGGGGTGCATTATATGCCTATACGCCTGAACAATACCCAACAAAAATTAGGGGAACAGGTACAGGAATGGCTACGTCTTTTGGACGCGTCGGAGGTATTCTTGGGCCGTTATTAGTTCCGTATCTAGTTGAGCAAAATATTTCATTTACAATCATATTTACGATTTTCTGTATATCAGTATTAATTGGAGCTGCATCCGTTCTCTTTTTAGGAAAAGAAACAAGGAATGTGGAACTGCAATAATAAACTATCCGAAGCAGTGAAGTTCAAATAGAATTTGATTTCACTGCTTTATTTTTGACTGTAATTAAATGTGAGAAATAAATGATTTGTAAATTGTTAGTTTCTATTAGAAAATAATTGAAGAACTATGAATTAAGAGGTGGAGAAATGGACAAGCATTCGTATATTTCAGAAGATGGGATTGGTTTGGCTGAATTAATAAAAAAGAAAAAAGTATCGCCAAAGGAATTGGTAGAAGCGGCATATAATCGAATCGAAGAGGTAAACCCGCAATTAAATGCCGTGGTGCGTACACGTAAAGAAAAAGTGTTAGAAGAAATGGACGATTTACATATTGGGGAACAGCCTTTTGCAGGAGTTCCTATCGTTTTAAAAGATATTTCACAAGCAGTGGAAGGTGAACCACTGACATCAGGATCAAAGCTGTTTTTAGATAATATTGCAAGACGAGACTCAAATTTTGTAGCAAAACTCCGTAAAGCAGGTTTTCTATTTATCGGTCATACGAATACGCCGGAATTTGGGTTGAAAAATATAACAGAACCGGAAATCCATGGACCGACACGAAACCCATGGAATACGAATTATTCATCAGGTGGTTCAAGTGGTGGCGCGGCTGCAAGTGTAGCTGCCGGAATCGTTCCGATTGCAGGTGCAAGCGATGGCGGAGGATCAATTCGGATTCCGGCATCTTTTACAAGTCTTGTAGGTTTGAAACCGACAAGGGGACGTACACCGGTTGGCCCGGGTGTTGGCCGCCAATGGCAAGGTGCATCCATTGATTTCGTTTTATCTCGCTCCGTTCGTGACAGCGCCGCGCTTTTAGATGTTTTACAAACAGTACAGCCTGAGGCTGCATTTCAGACGCCATTATTTCCGGGTAGCTTCTTAAATGAAATCACAAAGCGAACCAACCCAAAATTTCGAATAGCTTTCACAACGGAATCACCGGTGGGAACACCAGTCAGTGAGGAAGCAAAACACGCGGTATATAAAACAGTTCAATGGCTAGAAGAACAAGGTCATATTGTGGAAGAAAAAAAGAACAATGTCGACGGCATCCGTTTAATGGAAAATTATTATATCATGAATAATGGTGAAATGGCCGGTATGGTAGATTCAATGGAAAAAGCATTAGGGAGAGCGATTACTGCAAGTGACATGGAGATCGTTTCATGGATACTAACGGTTGCAGGTAAATCTGTTACAGCAGCGGAATTTACACAAAGTATTGCCGAGTGGGATGTAGCCGCGGCGCAAATGGCACAATTTCATGAAAGCTATGATTTATACCTGACACCGGCGACGGCTTATTCAGCTCCACAAGTAGGAGAATTAACCCATTCCGAAAAAGAAATAGCAGAGCTTTTAAAAATATCTACGCTAAATAAATTTGAACAACAAAAGCTCGTTTATGAAATGTTTGAACCAAGTCTAACTTATACGCCATTTACACAATTAGCTAATCTTACTGGTCAACCAGCAATCTCCGTTCCTATCCACTTAACTGTAAATGGATTGCCATTAGGTGTTCAATTCATGGCACCAAAAGGAAGAGAAGACTGGTTATTAAGAATAGCTAGTGAAATGGAACAATCAGATATATGGGTAGGGATGAAAGGAAATCAAATATTTCATTCATAAAGTAAGAGTCCAATTCTCATAAGAATTGGACTTTAATAATGATATAAAATGAATAAACTATAAAATCGAAATATAATTGAAAACATCTATTGTGAAAGAACTAAAAATGATAGTAAAGTTTATAAAACGAACAGTCCTACGACGCCGCTAATTATTCCTAATACAACAACGGATAATATCACAAAAAACAACACTTTTTTCGGAAATGATTTTGCAACCATCAATAAAGAAGGTAGGCTAATCGCAGGTAATGTAACTAATAGTGCTGCAGCAGGTCCTCCACCAAGTCCCATTGTAATAAAAGTCTGGATAATTGGAATTTCTGCAGCAGTAGGAATTACGAAAAGCATTCCTGCAATAGCAAAAATAATGATTCCTATAAGGCTATTCGCCATCGAAGTACTTAAATGAGGGAACAGCCAAGCGCGACCAGCACCTAAAACGAGTACTGAGAGAACATAGGCGGGAACAATATATATGATCATCATCCAAATGCTTTTCATCCATCGAGTGAAAAAATGCCCCTTAGGTTCTTCGGGATGAAAAACTTGATCCATGTCAATCGGTTGTACGTCTTTTACAAAACGATTCGCTACATAACTCACACCGAAAGTTAATACGAGACCAATAATCAAACGCAATAAAGTGAATTTCCAAGACAATACAAACGTCATAAAGACGAGTGTGGCGGGATTAATCATCGGATTCCCAATCCAGAATGCTAGTGCTGCTCCAACCGATACATTTTTTTTACGGAGTCCCACAGCCATAGGTGCTGCACAACACGTACACATCATCCCGGGAATCGAAGCAAGCCCCGCAACTGCAGTACTTCCGAACGAAGTTTTACCAAGCACTTTTAAAAGCCATTTTGCCGGAAGTAATACTTGAAGTAAGGAACCTAATAAAATACCAAGTACCGCAGCCTTCCAAACGGATTGAAAATAAACCTTTGCATAGTCCCAAGCTGTTTGCCATGATGGGGCTCCTTTTGATTGGTCACCTAAAATCGATGAGCCAATTGAATGAGTATTAGCTGCTAAAATTACCTTATGATAATATGGCCACCACTTCACATAAAACAATCCGGCAGCGGCGATAATGATAAAAGCAAAAACGAACCAAAACGTTTTTTTCTTATATGCTTGATGTGGTTGTAAAGAATGATCAAGCTGTGGCATAAAAAACAACCCCCAAATAATGGTAAAATAATAATAAAAGACATTATATTATATCATAATTTATATTTTTTCGTTGAAAGATTTTTAATGAATCCCTCAATTAAATCCTAAAATATGCATTTTTTATTTTCCTGTTCTATAATTAAAGCAAAAAATAATCGAAAGGTTGTTATCATATGACAAGTACAGTAAAACTTACTTCATTATCTTCGAAAGGCGGTTGTGGTTGTAAAATCGGACCAGCTGATTTAGCTGCCGTTATTCGAACGTTGCCACCTGCTACACCAAACCCAAATTTATTAGTCGGATTAGATACTAGTGATGATGCGGGTGTTTATCGTTTAACAGACGATTTAGCCATTGTCCAAACAGTTGATTTTTTCACACCAATTGTGGATGATCCTTATTCATTTGGACAAGTAGCAGCGGCAAATGCGATCAGTGATATTTATGCCATGGGAGGAACACCGTTAACTGCATTGAATATTGTGGCCTTTCCAATACACACATTAGAAAAGGAAATATTAGCTGATATTCTGCGCGGGGCAGGAGATAAATTAAAAGAAGCAGGGGCAACACTTGTTGGGGGACACTCAATTGATGATAAAGAACCGAAATTTGGTTTAGCCGTAACGGGAATCGTCCATCCTGATAAAGTACGTACTAATGCAGGAGCAAAAGCAGGAGATAAATTAATCTTAACAAAACCTATTGGTGTTGGGATATTAACTACTTCAATTAAACGTGATTTATTATCTGAGGAAGAAATCAACCGTGTAACAAATGTAATGACAACATTAAATAAAACTGCCGCTGAAACGATGGGGAATTATAATGTACATTCCTGTACCGATGTTACTGGATTTGGATTATTAGGACATGCGTCAGAAATGGCAAAAGGCAGTGGTGTTGGACTTCATATCCATAAAGAACAAGTACCAATGCTTCCTAGAGTTAGAGAGCTAGCTGAAGCGGGAGCTGTTCCGGGTGGAACAAAAAATAACTTTGCTCACCTTGAAGGAGATGTCACTTACCCTGAAACTATGGATCAAATCGATCAATGGATCTTATGTGATGCGGTAACGTCAGGCGGACTATTAATATCTGTGGCTGGTGAAGAAGGCGAAGAACTTCTTACGGATTTAATAAATGCTGGGGTAGAAGCAGCAATTATTGGTGAGGTGAACGAGGAAAATCCAGGGCATATCGTCGTATTATAGACTAGTGTGATTGGGAAAGGTGGGAACATTATGTTCCATGACATATCAATTGAAGAATTAAGATCATTAAAAAATAACAATGAGCTAACTGTGATTGATGTTCGCTCTCAGTCTGAATATAAAGATGCAACGATTCCGGGAAGCATAAATATTCCTTTTTTTAATGATGATGAAAGAGCTGAAATTGGTACTATTTATAAACAAATAAGTCCACAAGCTGCAAAGGAACGCGGCCTTGAAATTATGTCGGCAAAGTTGCCGGGTTTTGTAAAGGAATTTGCGAAATTAAATGGTAAAAAAGCGGTTTTTTGCTGGCGTGGAGGGATGCGGAGTAAAACAACAGCAACTGTTCTTGGACTAATGGGCATCAATGTTTTTCGTTTAAATGGCGGCTATCGTTCATATAGAAATTGGGTAGTAGATACACTGGAGACATTCGAATTACGACCGAAAGCTTATATCCTAAATGGTTATACCGGTTCAGGGAAGACAACGATTCTTCATCGCCTTGATCAGGAGGGGTATCCAGTTCTAGATCTTGAAGGGTTGGCGAAACATAGAGGTTCAATATTTGGTCAAATCGGATTGGAACCAAATAATCAAAAAACATTTGATGCACAGCTTCTTGAAGAGATTCTTTCACTTAATCATTCGCCATATATCCTATTTGAAGGGGAAAGCAAAAGAATTGGAAAAGTCTCCTTACCAGATTTTTTAATCGAAAAAAAAGAGCAGGGAGTACAGTTATTTATTGAAATACCAATTGAAGAGCGGGTACGTCATATTTTAGAGGATTATCAGCCATGGAATTATGAAAAGGAATGCTTTGAAGCTTTTTCAAGAATAAAAAGACGAATCCATACACCAATTGCAAGCAAGATTGAGACAGATTTAAAATTAGGTGATTATTCTTCAGCCGTTAAATTGCTCTTAGAATATTATTATGATCCTTTATACGAACATACAGCGGAACAATATCCAGAAAAAAGTAAGATTTATATTAAAGCAAAAAATGTTGAAGAAGCTATCAAGCATATTCGCGATCAACTTAGTGTAAAATTAATATAATCTAATTGTTACTCATAAAACGGCTATAACATTATTTGTTTTAGTCGTTTTTTTGAATAAGGTATAGTATTTATTTAACATAAATTTATTATGTAAACACATTTTAATAGACCAAACATCTTATTTTAACATAAATTGTAGGTCTATGGAATTAATTTTGTAAAAATTTTCTAAAAAATTTAAAAGCTTGTGCTATAATGTTATTAGCACAGTATAGCAGGGTGGTGGTGGTTACTCCTAAATTAAAGGGGGGAGATCACTGATGGTCACATTTTACGAAGCGTTGTCACTAATGATGATGTTTGGGTCATTAATCGTTACCGTGATTACCGTTGTTATTTCTCTTACAAAAAAGAAATAACCCACCCTGCCAGGCCATGGTTTTAGGGTAGGTTCCAAGCTTTCCTTATAGGGCCACTGCACTTCCATGCAGGTATGCTGTGTAAGAACATTGGCTCCCAACCAATGTTCTTTTTTTATCTTTTCTTATTATATCCAATAAAAATATAATATTCAAACAATAACCTTTAATTGGAATTGATTGATTAGATACCTCACAAAATCGCCCCAATGTCTATTTTATATAAATTTAATCAATCTGTACATCATGACAAAAGTAGGGTTTTTTATTAGGAAAAAGCCTTCATATGATTCATCTGCATATAACATTAAGTTTAATTATATATTTTTTAAATAGAACAAAAATTCTACGTATTTTGGTAAAATATATTCCAAATGAACTAATGTAACAATGATGGAGGTGATGGTGTTTGATAAAAAAGTTTTTGCAAATCTTTTTAATAGTAGTAATCATCTTTTTAGTGACTAGTCTTCCATCCATGTTTATAGTTAGTAACAATCATGGAGAGGCATACCTACAATTTCATCCCGAAGTTATGATTATGAATATTCCAGTGTTTTTTACGTCCTTTCAAGATGGAACTTTTGGCACATACAGTATAAATGGTATCTCACACTCTGTACTAAACGATATTCAATCATTTTCGATAAACTCGGGAATTCTTTTATTTTCAAGCATCTTAGTTGCTTTATTATTTTCTCTTAGCTTTGGTGTATTCTTAAGTTCCTTAAAAATGACAAAACTGTTTCGTTGGATTATAAATATATTTTCCCTAGTTCCAGATTTTATCATTATTATTTTATCGATTGCACTTGCTGTTGAATTTTACAAGTGGACAGATATACGTGTAATTACGTTGTCCCCATTTTCCGATTCAGTCAATCTATGGTTTCCGATTGCCATCCTTTCATTAATGCCAACATTTTATTTATTTAAAATGATTTCTGCTAGATATATAGAAATAACCGGATTGGACTACATAAGAACAGCCGTAGGCAAAGGACTGGATAGACACTATATTAATAGCCGGCATATATTGAAAAACTTAATTCCTTATATTTTTGCTGATTTAAAAAAAGCCATATCATTTACAATAGGAAATTTATTTATTATCGAATATTTGTTTAATATAAAAGGATTAACCATTTTTATTTTTGATGATTATCAATTTCAGAAAGTCTTTTTATCATTATTAATCTTATTGACCATTGCAACTCTTTGCTATTTGTTTATCAAATTACTTTTCTATTTTATTGAGCGGGTGTTTATCAATGCATGAAAAAAGAACATGGAATCCATATTTAATCATCAGCGTAATTATGGTATTTTTTTTATTCGCAATATCAATAGTCGGTCCATTGTTTGCCCCACATAAATTAACAGACAGTATTACGATTTATCAATATGGGGAAAAAAATATGGCATTTCCACCGCTAGCCCCCTTTACATACAAAGAATATCCGTTAGGAACAGACAAATGGGGATACGATTTACTTACATTACTAATTTATGGTGCAAAATATACTGTCTTTATTTCAATTTCGATTGCCTTATTAAAAATTGCTCTTGGTTTAGGAATTGGATTATTTACAGGGATAATGAAAAAGAGGCTCCACATTTGGGAGTCATTTGAACATTCTTTATCGTATATTCCATCGTTTTTAATCATTTATTTCGTTTTGTGGCCGATTTCTTTTAATCCAACTATTAAGCCTATATCATTAATCGTATTATTTATCATCGTATCGACCATAATCGGATTTCCGAGTGTAGCCGCATCGATTCGGGAAAAAACGATACAAGTGTATCGCTTGCCTTTTATTGAAGCCGCCATTACGACAGGGTCTTCAAAATGGAAAATAATTAAGCGCCACATCATTCCACATTTAATAGAAGATATTGTTATATTATTTGTTCTCGAAATTGTTACCGCAATCACTGTGATGGGACAATTAGCATTATTTAATATTTTTATAGGAGGAACGAAGCTAGAAACCTCACCAACTTTATATCATTCGATTACGAAAGAATGGGCTGGTTTAGTAGGACAGGCAAGGGATCATTTGTGGGGAAATCAGTTCGTTCTTTTCATTCCATTAGTATGCTTACTGTTTGCGATTGTATCATTTCAACTTTTAGCCGTTGGATTAAAAAAACATTATAACCGCAGATATCAAACAAGTCAGTGGATTTAGACGACCATCCTTAATAATTGCAAAATAATATTGCAAAGGAATTCATAAAAATGAGGTAGTTTATTATTCCAGTAAATCATTTCACTTGAAAAAATGATAAAAATAAAGTAATATAACAATACAAGCTGCATTGTACGTATTGATAATAAAGTTTTAACCTTTAAGCTGTAACAGGGAGTTTTATATTGAAACTGGAATGACAAGCTTTCGCCTACATGGCATGGAAGACAAGCAAGAACGTTTCTGCAAACACCCACTTTGAGGAGTGGTGGTTTAAAACTTTCTTAATACTCATACGGCAAAGGCGGCCTTATAAATGACAACTTCCAAATCAGTTTCCAATCGGGAACTGGTTTTTTTATACAGAGAATAATGTATGGAATTATATAATAAGAACCAAATTTTAAAAAGGAAAATTATCCTTTCTTTTTATCTAATTTATGCTAACATATACATAAATGAATAATTTTATCGCTAGGGGAGTCTAAATAAGACTGAGACAGAGATGTTCTGGACCCTTTGAACTTGATCCAGTTTATGCTGGCGTAAGGAAGTGGGAGTAAGAGATATAATCAATTCTGCCCATCTAACTGCTTACGATGGGCTTTTTTGTGTACAATTTCATAATTTTTTCTGCTAGGGGAGCCATAGGCTGAGAGATATCATTGATTGAAACCCTTTGTACCTGATCCGGATTATACCGGCGTAGGGAAGCGGTCTAAATAGCTATTCTGTATTTTCTAGTTACAGTTGTTATTGCCGCTTTCTATTGAGGAAGGCGGTTTTTTTGTTGGAGAAAGAAAAGCTTCCTCACAAAAATCAAATGATGGAGGTGTGTAAAGATGAATAAGTTAAAAAAAATGACGATAACTGCAGTTATTATTGCGATAACTACTTTAATAAGTAATATCGTTTTTATCCCAGTGGGATTTGCAAAAATTTTCCCTATCCAACATATGGCTAATGTATTAACCGCTATCCTATTGGGTCCGTTTTATTCAATTGCACAAGCATTTATCGTGTCAATCATCCGAAATTTCACAGGAACCGGCTCCCTATTTGCTTTTCCCGGAAGTATGATTGGTGCATTTCTATCAGGCTATTTGTTTATGAAAACAAGAAAGCTTAGTTGGGCGTTTACGGGTGAAGTTATTGGAACTGGCATTCTTGGGGCACTCGCAGCATATCCAGTAGCAAGGCTACTATTAGGAAAGAATGTAGCTTTATTTGGATTTATCCCTTCATTTATAGTTAGTTCCTTTGCAGGAGCACTAATTGCCATATTTTTAATGAAAGTATTATTACGAAATCAAACGTTTGGAGGAATCATTCATGAAAACAGCACTTACAATCGCAGGATCTGATTCAGGAGGTGGAGCTGGGATCCAAGCAGATATTAAAACATTTTCTTCCTTAGGTGTGTTTGGAATGTCGGTTATTACTGCAGTTACCGCCCAAAACACAATGGAAGTAAAATCTGTACAAATGATTGATTCACAAATAATCAGTGATCAAATATCTGCTATTTTCGACGACATTCATGTTGATGCAGTTAAAATTGGAATGCTCGGAACAAAAGAAAATATTGATGTGGTTGCAAAGGAATTGAATATATACCGTACAGAGCATATCATCCTCGATCCAGTCATGATATCAAAAGGTGGTCACCATTTATTACAGCAAAATGCGATAGATGCGTTAAAAGAAAAATTGCTTCCAATGGTGACATTAATTACACCTAATATACCTGAGGCTGAAAGTTTAACAGACAGTAAAATTTGGACGATTGAAGACATGTATACTGCCTGCCTCAAATTACAGGAACTCGGTGCCAAAAAAATTTTATTAAAGGGTGGCCATTTAGAAGGGGATCCAAATGATTTATTTTTTGACGGACATCACTTTACATGGTTGCCTGGGAAGAGAATTCATACGAAAAATGTTCATGGAACAGGGTGTACATTATCTTCAGCTATCACCGCTTTTGTTGCTCAGGAAGAACCCCTGTTGAGTGCAGTTAAGAAAGCAAAAGATTATATTACAATAGCAATTCAACATAGCTTAGAACTTGGCAGTGGACATGGTCCAACAAATCATTTTTACCATTTATATGAACGTGCTGGACTAGTAGACAATAAATAGCGGAGGGATTCCAATGGAAATTTCAAAAATGACACGGTTAATTTCATTAGTAAAAGAAAAAAAACCACTTATTCACCATATGACAAATGTGGTAACTATTAATGATTGTGCTAATGTCACACTTGCAATCGGAGCTTCACCAGTAATGGCGACAGAGATTAAAGAGGTAGAAGATATGATCCATCTAGCTGATGCACTAATTATCAATTTAGGAACGATTCATGATGTTGTTTTTGAATCCATGCTACATGCAGGGATTGCTGCTAATAAGAAAGGAATTCCAGTTATATTGGATCCTGTCGGTGTTGGCGCAACAAGTTATCGAACAGAACGATCTATGGAACTATTAGAAAAAGTAAAGATGGCTATCATCCGTGGGAATAGCAGTGAAATACATACATTAATTAATGGTACAGGTGGAACAAAGGGAGTCGATGCCGCTGATGGCTCTGTACCATCAATTGAAATAGCTCAGCAAGCTGCAAATACATTCCAATGTGTTGTTGGCATAAGTGGCAAAGTAGACGTTGTATCAAACGGAAGTAAGAACTATTATCTATCAAATGGGGATGAAAGATTAACAAGAATAACAGGTACAGGATGCATGTCTACTTCACTCATAGGCAGTTTTTCTGGCGTAACATCTGATTATTTAGGTGCCGCCATCACGGGAATGTCAATTATGTCACTTTCAGGGGAACGTGCAACGAAACACTTGGCAACAGATGGAGGGATTGGAACATATAAAATAAAGCTGATGGATGAAATCTATCGAATGAATGAGGAAGTTTTTGCTAAAGAGGTGAAAATTCATGAATGTTAATTACAATCTTTATTTAGTTACCGATGAACGAACCCCAATAGGCGAACTTTTATCAATTGTTGAAGAAGCTGTGCAAGGTGGTGTGACCATCGTTCAACTTCGTGAAAAGAATAGCGATGGACTCACATTTTATAAAAAAGCAAAACATTTAAAAGCGTTGTTAAAAAGCTATCAAGTGCCTCTAATTATAAATGATCGTGTAGATATTGCGTTAGCGGTAGGAGCTGATGGTATACATGTTGGTCAAGACGATATACCGCTTTCTGCCTTAAAGCGAATAGTTCCCAAGTCAATGATTATTGGTGTGTCTACGCAAACAATCGAGCAGGCCCAATTAGCTGAAAAAATTGGAGCTGATTATATTGGAATAGGGTCTGCTTTTCCAACTAAAACAAAACAAGATGCAACTGTGTTATCTATGGAAACCTTAAAAGCAATTAAAGATTCTGTAAATATACCAGCTGTAGCAATCGGAGGAATAACATTAGATAATTTTCATCAATTAAAAGAAATAAATTTTTCTGGAATTGCGGTAGTTTCTGCAATTATGAAGGCAAAAAACCCAAAGGAAGCAGCGAAAAAATTTTTTCAGTAAAAAAATAAATTTGCAATGTGCAAAATAGAGAGGGAGAATATGACAATGACGCAAGGGAAGCTATTTACCGATCGATTATATAGAAATGCTCAACCCATTTGGAATAAAAATCATCAACATCCATTTGTTCAAGGTATTGGTGACGGCTCTTTACCAATTGAACTTTTTGCTTATTATATGAAACAGGATTATGTGTATTTAATTGAGTATTCGAAGTTATTTGCAATAGGTACTCAAAAAGCAAAAGATTTACAAACAATGCAAAAATTTTCCCACTCATTACACTCAATTCTACATTTTGAAATGGACTTGCATAGAAAATATGCTAAAGAATTTGGGATATCTGAAGAGGAATTAGAACAGGTAAAACCAACACCTATAAATCTAGCTTATACAAATTATATGGTAAACGTATCACTAAATGGGTCATTAGCGGAAGTAGTTTCTTGTTTGCTTCCTTGTGCATGGGATTATTGGGAGATTGGTAAGCTTTTAAAAAAACAGCATCACCATCAAATAAAATCAAATCCGTATTCACATTGGATAGAAACTTATTCATCAGATGAGTTTGGATCGGTTGCCCTTTGGTTAATCAAGTTAATGAATCAATTAACTGAAGGAACTCGGGAACATGAACTGGTATCCTTAGAGAAACATTTTCAAATGACATCTCGCTTTGAATATATGTTCTGGGATATGGTCTATCACCAAGAAGAATGGCCATTATAAAGTTGTATTGTATGTATTTTTATTCGTTAAAAAAGTTGAATTTATGTTTAACATTGATATGAAACAGCTAGGGGATAACCCCTAGCTTATTTTAGTTCTCTTCCTGTTGCTCCAATTGCTTTATCGGTATTTGATTGATTATTATATTCCGGATCTGGATTTAATTGTTTTTGGTCCGTATCCTTTCCGAGATAACTCGACTTATGCTTTTCTTGTAGTTTATGAAATTTTTCGAAATTTTGATTAACCAAAGTTTGTCCCTCCTTTTGATTTATTTTCCTTTGATATGTAAAAAAGTATGTAAGTTAAATAAGATAAAAAAAAGTGGGACATCCCACTTTTTCAAGTAATGAAAAATATATTGATAAGTCCGTATAAAAAGAAGCTTGGGCACCCTCCATATTTTATGAAGGAAAAGGTTTATACATTCAGTTTCCCTAGTAAAGCCATAATTGCTTTAACAATTAAGACGATAGCGAACAGAATAACGGCACCTGCTCCAATGAATTCAACTACTGTAGCTAATGTCCCCGTAACAACTCCAAGCAGACTTAAGCCAAGTAACGCAAATCCAGCAACGATTGTAGCTAAAAACAATTGAACCATTGTTAACCACCTCCTTGTCATATTATATGTACAAACAAAAATAAGTGTGATTTTTAGAAGTAAAATTAATGATTGAACATACTTCATAATAGGCAAGATGCATATCCCTTTTTGCATAGGGCAAAACTACGAGAATAAATGATAAATACAAAAATGAGGGATGCTTGATGAAAAAATTACTATTTACACTCATAATTTTAACCTTTGCAATAATTACAAGTTCTTGTGGGACAAACAATGATAATAAAAACGAGCAAAAAAACCTTTATGACAAAATTAAAGACAAAGGAGTCGTAAACATTGGAACGGAAGGGACCTATTCACCATTTACCTATCACGACCAATCTGGAAAGCTTACAGGTTTTGATATCGACATTGCAAATGAGGTATTTAAACGATTAAAGATAAAACCTAAATATATTGAAACAAAATGGGACGGTATGATTGCAGGGTTAGATGCGAAACGTTATGACTTAGTTGCCAATGAAGTAGCTGTTCGAACGGATCGATTGAAAAAATATGATATGTCAGATCCATATATCGTCTCGAAAGCTGTTTTAATTGTAGGAAAAGATAATCATGACATAAAAACGTTAAATGACTTAAAAGGAAAAAAAGTAGGGCAGTCATTAGATAGTAATTATCGAAAAATTGCAGAAGACCATGGTGCAACAAATACGGTTGTAGATGGATTCAATCAATCAATTGATCTGATCACTTCAAAACGAATTGACGCAACAATAAACGATAGTCTTTCTTATTTAGATTTGAAAAAACACCAACCCAATTTGCCTATAAAAGTCGTCTATGAAGAAAAAAATGCGACGAGTAATGCTTTTCTTTTTCGGAAAAATTCAGATGAACTAGTGAAGGCTGTAAACGGAGCACTTGCAGATATGAAAAAAGATGGTACCTATTTGAAAATTTCAAAAAAATGGTTTGGCACAGATGTGTCGAAGTAAAGGGATCGATTAAAGATGTTCACAGATGAATCTACCATCCGAATACTCGGAATCCTGCGTGATTCCTTTTTTCCTATACTAAAAGCAGGCATATATTTTACTATTCCTCTTTCAATCATTACATTTATATTAGGAACGGTACTAGCATTTCTGATAGCGATTATTCGCATTTCTACAATTAAACCATTAATCTTACTCGCTAAATTTTATTTATGGATTTTTAGAGGGACCCCTTTACTCGTTCAATTGTTTATCCTTTTTTATGGATTGCCTAAATTAGGGGTTACGTTAGATCCGTTTCCTGCAGCAATCATCGGCTTCACCTTAAATGTGGGAGCATATAGTTCCGAAATTTTTCGGGCATCCATTTTATCTATTCCAAAAGGCCAATGGGAAGCAGCATACTCAATAGGGATGAAGAAATCCCAAGCGATGAGAAGAATTATATTACCACAAGCAATGCGTGTATCCTTGCCACCTTTAGGGAATTCTTTTATCAGTTTAGTGAAAGATACGTCACTTGCTGCAACGATAACTGTTACTGAAATGTTCCAAAAAAGTCAGCAAATCGTTGCTGCCACTTATGAGCCGCTTTGGCTATATATAGAAGTAGCTTTCATTTATTTACTATTTAGTACTGTGTTATCGTTTGGTCAATCTATGCTTGAAAGGCGATATAATCGAACGGTAGCAAAATAGTGGGGGACGAAGAATGATTTCTATCCAACAATTGCATAAACGTTTTCATGATTTAGAAGTTTTAAAAGGGATTACACTTTCAATCGAAAAAGGGCAAACTGCTGTTATCATTGGACCATCTGGTTCAGGAAAAACAACTCTTCTTCGTTGTTTAAATCTATTGGAGACTCCAGATAAAGGTTCACTTTCGATTGGAAATCGAAAACTGGAATTTCAAGAAAATAGAAAGATAAAGCTTCAAGAAATAATGGCTATTCGCAAACAAACAGGTATGGTTTTTCAAGGGTATAATTTGTTTCCGCATTTGACAGCACTGGAAAACATCATGGAAGGACAAGTTACAGTATTGAAACGTTCAAAGGCAGAAGCAAAGCAAAAAGCATTAGGATTGTTAGAAAAAGTAGGGCTAAAAGATCGTGGTGACATGTATCCACATCAACTTTCAGGTGGACAGCAGCAACGTGTTGGGATTGCACGAGCAATGGCGTTGGATCCCGAAGTCATATTATTTGATGAACCAACATCCGCCCTTGATCCTGAGCTTGTTGGAGAAGTGCTAAAAGTTATGAAAGATTTAGCAAATGAAGGAATGACTATGGTAGTTGTCACGCATGAAATGCAATTTGCACGAGATGTTGCCGATCAGGTGATATTTATGGATCAAGGGATAGTCGTTGAACAGGGCACTCCTAATGAAGTGTTTGGACAATCGAATAATCCTCGTCTTTTGCAATTTTTAAATAAGGTAAATGTAAGGTAACAATCCCAGCGGTGATGATATACATATCATTGCCTTTTTTTAATAGAATTTATGGTAATTACCGATTTTGTGTAAAAAAGAGAAAAAAATCGTCTATAATAGGTAATGCATCATTTTGTAAATGATACATACATTTTAGTAATAGAGAATGTTGGGGGAGAAAGATGTTCCAAATCATTAATCTTAAAAAGGTAAGAAAAATACTTAAAATCATTTTTTGGCTTATTTTTTTCGTTTATTTTTGCTATATGTTATACATTCTTTTCTTAGGTCGATATCGGATACCTGCAACACAAGAAAATTATAATATAATCCCATTTAAAACAATAAAAATGTATATTGATTACTATGACCATTTTAATTTTACTATTTGGTTTTCCAATCTATTCGGAAATGTTCTTGCCTTTATGCCGTTAGGTTTTCTTGCTCCTTTATTAATTAAACGATTGAACGGATTTTTAAAGGTTCTATTTTTATCATTTTTCACCACAGTCATTGTTGAATCGATCCAGCTAACCTATCATGTAGGCGGTTTTGATGTTGATGATATTATTTTAAATACAATTGGTGGTGTTCTAGGCTACTTAGTGTTTTTGCTTGTTTATACGAATATTAAAAGCCTTAGTAAAGGACACACCGAATTTACAAATATTCGGTAAGTATAAAAAAGATCATTGGACTCAAGAATATACATTGAGGTGAGTAATTTTGAGTAAAAGTAAAAAGAATTCTACTCCGAATCAAAATAAGGCGAAACCAAAGGCAAACATAAGACAGCCTAATAATCCTTTACCACAACCAAAAGATTATGAAGAAATAGAATACTAAAGAACAATAAAAAGGCGATGTAGAAATCGCCTTTTAATTATTTTAAAAAACAACAATAAGTAATGTTGGGTAAAAAATTTTATTTAGGAGAAAATAAATGAAACTATAGGAAAAAGGAGAAGTTGTCGTGTCTAATCAAAAATTAATCAATTTCTTAAATCAAGAATTATCTAATTTCTCTGTAATGTATATTAAACTTCATCGCTACCATTGGTTTGTACAAGGAAGACATTTTTTCCACTTACATAAATTATTTGAAGAATTATATACCGAAATGGCAGCAGATATAGATACACTTGCAGAAAGAATTCTTGCAATTGGGGGAAAGCCATTAGCAACAATGAGCAAATTTCTAGAAGAAACGACTCTTGTTGAGGCACAGGCGGATGACAAGGAAAATGAGCTTATTTCTCAATTAATCAGTGATTATGGGCAAATGGTAAGAGAATTGAATGAAACAGGAAGAAAGTTAGCTGAAGAGCAACAAGATCAACCGACAATTGATTTGTTAAACGAATTACAAGGAAAATTTGAAAAGCATATTTGGATGTTTAACGCTTATCTTGCTTATGAATAATAATTAATTAGCAAAAGGAAAGAAAAGAGGATTACTAATCCTGTTATTGGATGAAAATATTATATTTCATCCAATACTTTTTGGCTTTATGCAGATAATGATTTACTAGAACAACAAAGTAAGGTTAATTTAAAACTAAAAAGGACGTTTTCTATGATTGGCTTTATTATTGCGATTATCCTTTTTAATACAATTGCTTTTACTACCAACAAAAAACTTTCCCTAAATCAGATTATCCATATCTGGTGTTTCACAGTATCGCTGCAAATGATGGTGGATTTGTTTGTTGATGTGAAATATCAAGGTTATTGGTATTTTGATAAAGAAATTGAATGGACATCTATTCCTTCAATCGCATTAATCGTTCCCCCGGTTAATTTGATATTTCTAAATTGGTATCCAAATCAATCTCGATTATTTAAGCGAATTATATATTTTATTTGTTGGTATGTATTCATTTTAATTTATGAAAAGGTAGCTTTACTTCCTGAACCTTGGGGTTATTTTCATTATGGATGGTGGAATTTAGGGATCTCCGCAATCGTTGATCCGTTTCTACTTTTAATACTTATTATATTTTATAAATGGACATGTAAAATGGAAATGATGGTATGCCAGAGGAGAAATAACTAGTACTAGAAAGAAAAATTATTTAAGGGATGATATAAATGGAACTCTCCATTTTTATAGACGCAGCAATCATTCTACTTCTATCATTTTTTATGCTTAAGAGAAAAATTAATCCACTGGTAAATTTTTTTACTTTTATGATTTTGGAATTTTTAATAACAACTTATAGTTCTTTTCTTACTGTAAATTTAAGTTTGTGGAAAATTAGTGATGATATAGCATTGTTCATTATTTACCGAATTTATGTGGTCATCGTTACCCCTTTTTTATACCTATTGTATTTCAATGTGGTATTGAGAAGTGAACCCCCAATAAATAAATGGATTTATACGGTTATATTTACTGGAGTACTTTATGTTTTGGAATACTGGTTAAAAATATGGGGAGTAATAACCTATGAAAATTGGCATTATTGGGGGTCCTTTATTATACAGCTAGTCATTCTATCCATTGTTTACATTTTATTATTGTTCTTTCAAAAACAATTAAAATTAGAAGGGATAGAAAAATAAATGCTACCATTTCCACAAAAATTTGATCAAAACGAATGGTGTATTGTTATTTCAATTGTTATTTCATACGCCATAATATTATTCTTACCGAAACGTTTTCCATTAAGTATAACGATACTAATAATGTTATTTGGAACTACAGTTGCAAGGATCTCCGATTATTTATTAGCGATTTCAAAACTTGATTTGTATACTGTCATGGATACCGAAAAATATGAGTTATTTGACTTGATTACATATATTCTCTATGCTCCATTTGCGTATATATTTGTCTATGTCTATGACAAATATAATATAAAAGGTTATTGGGTACTTTTATATCTTCTAATATGCACGATAGGTGCGACATTTTACGAACATCTTAATAAGGTTTTACACGTATTTAATTATCATGGTTGGAAATTAATTTATTCCCAAAGTGTCTATTTGTTTGTTCAATGTATCGCATTACTTTTTTTTCACCTTATACGTAAACTGCATCGCAATTTAGGCACACAAACGAATAGGTGAAAAACGTCAACGCTTATTTTTTTTAATAAACCGAACGAGGAATATACCAATTACGATATAAATGATGACCATGATACTTAGGATTGGAATCCATATATTATTCAAAGTAGCTTCACTCCTTGGAAATTCTATAGTTATTGTATATCGAGAGCCACTATATTAAAAGGTAAAATACTGTGACAATTTCCTTTTACGCACACATTGATGTAATTGGTATTGATAAATATGTATGACCCACTGGAGGGGATGATTTTCAGTATTATTCAATGCAATGGAAAAAAATGAATGAATTAGCACCTAAGTATATAAAAAAGTCGTGTATTTGAACACGACTTTTTTCATTTATTATTAAAATACTGTTTCAATAAGTAAAAAGATATTTAATAAAATCACTAACGCTGCAACTATCCATGAAATGATCGTTGTTACACGATGGTTTGTAAGTCCTCCCATAAGCTTCTTATTACTTGTAAACATAATAAGCGGTACTAATGCAAAGGCAATACCAAATGATAAAACGACTTGACTCATGACTAATGCATTTGTTGGGTTCACACCAGAAATTATTATAGCAAGAGCAGGGATCATTGTTATCGCTCGTCGTAAATATAAGTTAATACGTACATTAATAAATCCTTGCATGACGACATCACCAGACATCGTCCCAACTGAAGAACTTGATAAGCCGGCAATTAGTAACCCAAGACCGAATGAAATCGCAGCTATTGGGCTGACATACTGGCCAAATTGATGGAATGCTACATCTAAATCTTCAACAACTAACCCATTTTTAAAAAATAATGCCGCTGAAACGATGAGCATACACATATTGATCGCTCCGGCAATAATCATTGCAATAATGATATCAATAAATTCGAATTTAAAGATTCTTTTCTTTTCTGCTTCATTTTTTCCAACAATTCTATTTTGTGTTAGTGAAGAGTGTAGGTAGATTGCATGTGGCATTACCGTCGCCCCTAAAATACCGGCAGCGAGTAAGATACTATCTACTCCTTCAAACTTAGGAGTAACCATTCCGCCTAGTACCGCTCCCATATCCGGTTTTGCTAAAAATGTTTGAAAAGCAAATGCGAGAACAACGATTAGTACCATTGCTGCAATTCCAGCTTCCAGAGAGCGAAAACCTCTTCTTTGTAATTCTAAAATCGCAAATGAACCTACCGCTGTAATAAGCGCAGCCGGGATCATCGGTATATCAAATAATAAATATAACCCGAGGGCAGCACCAATAAATTCAGCTAAATCTGTAGCGATAATAACCAATTCACTTTGAATCCATAAAAAGATGGAAACCCCTTTTGGAAAACGATCTCTTGCCACTTCAGGTAGATTTTTACCTGTCGCAATTCCTAATTTGGCCGATAATGATTGAATTAATACCGCCATTAGGTTAGAAAAAGCGATTACCCATAGTAAGAGGTAACCATACTTTGAACCCGCAGTAATATTTGTCGCGAAATTTCCAGGATCGATATAAGCGACAGCTGCAATAAATGCTGGACCTAAAAAAGGGAGAATTTTCTTTATCCCCGTTACCTCGCCCCTTAAGACAGCATCTGCAGATACCCTTGTTTTACTTATTTTTGGGATATATTTTTTATCTAATGTTTTATCACGCATCATTTGTTTCCTCCCCACCTAAATGTAAACCTTAAACAAAAAAGTTTCCTTAGGGAAAAATTAAGATTTGATACTATTTTATTCAATAATGATTAAAATGTAAACAATTTTTACTTATTATTTTACCCAATAACCTGGTTGTTTTCGTCAAATTATGACAATTTCAACATAGGAAATACCGGAAATTCATTTTTGATTAAGAAGAAAGCAGGATTTTAGAAAGATAATTACGAATATTTCATAGGAGAAAACGATTTATTTTACATAAAAGGAGATGATTCAATGGATAGAACGGGTTTAACCTTTTCAATCGAATCATTCACTGTCGAGCGGAGCAAAATTAAGGAATTTGCTTTAGCAATTGGTGACGACAATCCCATCTATTATGATTTTGAAGCAGCAAAAAAGGAAGGATTTAGGGATATTCCAATCCCTCCAACGTTTCCAACGGTCATTGAAATGTGGGGAGGTCTCGATTTTGAAACAATAATACGTAAACTTGATTTAAATCCACTAATGGTTCTACATGGTGAACAAGAATATGAATATTTTTCTGATATATATGCGGGTGATACCATTTCCTGTTTTGCAAAAGTTACTTCACATGTAGAAAAAAAGAGAATGGATTTAATAACAATTGAGAGTGTTTATAAACGAGAAGAGGAAGTCATTCTCATCAGTCGTTCAAATATTATCGAAAGAAAGGGCTGATCACATGCAGCATTTGGATACTGTTCATAAACCAATGATTACGCATACCCAGCTCGTTAAGTATGCAGGGGCGTCAGGCGATTTTAATCCGATTCATACAGTTGTCCCAATTGCAGAAAAAGCAGGGTTAGGTGATGTAATTGCACATGGGATGTTAATTATGGGTATGGCAGGGGAGGCTTTAGGTAAATGGTTCCCTAGAAAAAATTTACGTAAATTTAAAGTACGCTTTTCTTCGATGACGAAACCAGGTGAAAGTTTATCGATTGAAGGAAGGATCGTCGAGGAAATAGAAGTGGATGGAGAATTAAGATATGTAGGCAAATTATTTGTAAAAAATAGCGACGGGGAAACAAAATTAAAAGGAGAATTTCATGTTAAGAAGGAGCGTGAAGAAGGATGATGTTAAATAATCAGACGGCTATCGTCACAGGTTCTGGTCGAGGTGTTGGAAGAGCAGTAGCAAATTTAATGGCCGAACAAGGGGCGAACGTAGTCATTTCCGATCTTGATCAAGAGCATGCAAATGCAGTCGTTACCGAAATTATAGAAAAGGGCGGTCATGCTGTTTCTTTTCCGGGTGATGTGACAAGTGATCATTTTGCTGAAAATATTATTGAGACAGCAGTAACAACCTTTGGCGGGCTAGACATATTAGTAAATAATGCCGGATATACTTGGGATGGCATGGTTCATAAAATGAGTGATGAACAATTTCAAGCAATGCTAGATATCCACTTAATTGCACCATTTAAATTGATTCGTGCAGCTGCACCGTATATGAGAAAAGAGGTAGGAAGTGAAATATATCGCAAAATAGTGAATGTATCCTCTGTGGCAGGTGTGATGGGGAATATCGGTCAAGCTAATTATGCTGCTGCAAAAGCCGGGCTCATTGGTTTGACTAAAACAGTCGCCAAAGAATGGGGAGCATATAATGTAAATTGTAATGCTGTAGCTTTTGGTTTAATCGATACACGTCTAACACAATCGAAGGAAAAAGGGGAATCTTTTAATGGTGTTTCATTAGGAATACCCGAAAAAGTAAGAAAAATGTTTGAACATTCAATCCCGCAACAACGAGCAGGTACTCCCGAAGAAGCAGCATCTGCAATTCTTTATTTAGCCTCACCACTAGCAAATTATGTGAATGGGCAAGTGTTACACATTAATGGAGGTATGTATACTTAATTAAGAGGTGGATATAATGTACAACTTATTGATTGCAGACAAGGACGAATTTGAAGCTAAAGGAATGAAGTGGCTAATTGAATCTTCCATCTCTAATGTCAATGTTAAATTAGCACATAACCTAATTGATTCGGTAATGATTCTTGAAAACGAACAGCCTGATATTTTTATATATGAAACGAATATCGGAATAGGGGAAGAATTACTGAAGGCGATTAAGATTAATCAACCAAACATTATCTCTATAACGATGGAGGCAACATTCGAGGCAGCCAAAAAAGCAATTGATATAGGTACTAAATTCCTATTAATTAAACCCTTTTCACCACAGGAACTATTAAATAATATCAATTTAATTATTCGAGAACTTGAACGGCAAACTAAAGATAAACTAGAAAGAATCTTTAATACCGATAAGCAAAATGTAGTATATGAACATTTATTCTTAGACGAAAGTTCATTTATCGAGCCCTATGTATTTGTCGCTTTTCAACCAGAAAAAGTAAGTATACTTCCAAAGTTAAACCAATATTTAAAAGAATATCTCTTTCCAATTACTCCAATGATCTTTCCATTAAGTGATATGACGATTTGTCTATTTAATTCACAAGCGGAACTAGATTGGAATTCTCTATGTAAGCGTTTTATGTATGATTGGGATCAATTTGAAAGCGAATCTATTGTCATTATTATTAATTTAGAGGAGAATCCATACTTATCATTACACGAAAAATATTTACATACGAAAAAAATGACTGAGGTTACTTTTTTTGTAGGTTATCGGCAGGTTTTAGAGTTTACGAGTGAATTGCAATGGAAATTTATCGACCCATTTTTAACACCAAGCGAGCAAAAGCAATGGATAAGCTATTTAAATGAAGGGAATAAAGAGGAGATTTCAAGCTTTTTATCCCGGGAATTTTTGCAATTTACCGATCCATTTCCGGATCCAAGTTTACTCCGTATTCGTTTAACGAGCATATTAGCACAAATTCGAAGGCACATGAAATCCACTAATCTAGATCATAAATTATATGAGGAAGAATACTTAACGATTTTTGATACGATATTATATGAATCTATCATTTTTCGTATCATTCAAAAACTAATTATTTTTACCTCGAAAATAATAGATGCAGCTGCCGATATAAGCAAAAATTCATATACAGATACCATTGAGAAATGTATAAAATATATGGAATTGAATTATTGGAAAAAAGACTTTGCTTTAAGTGATTTGTCTACTTTTGTTGGCAGGAATTCAACCTATTTAAGCCATTTATTCGTTGAAAAAACAAAGAAAACATTTCGGGAATGCTTAACTGATATAAGAATAAAAGAAGCAAAAAAACTCCTTATTGAGACCGACATGGTTGTGAAAGAAATTGCCTCATTAACCGGGTTTCAAAATCAATACTATTTTTCGAGAGTTTTTAAAAACAGTGTCGGTATGCCTCCAAAGCAATTTCGAACGAAGGAGTCTTTGGAACACTTTTCTCGTTCTTAATTATGAGATAAAGTAAGAGCGAGTTCATTTTAAAGAACTCGCTCTTTTTGACATTATTCTTTATATCCTGTGTTAGCTTTTACAATTACTTCCGCAAAACGTTTTACATCTTGCTTTTTCGAAACAACCGTACCAACATACGCTCCGATAAACCCTAATGGAACCGAAATGATGGCGGGATTCGTTAAAGATATTAGTGGCTCCCCGACAAAAATCGCCGCACCTTCAATGGGGGAGAATACATTTGGACTAACAATAACAAGGATTAATGATGACAATAAACCGGAAAGCATTCCAGTAATAGCACCTGCCGTATTAAATTTTTTCCAATAAATCGTAAAGATGATTACTGGAAGGTTAGCGCTCGCTGCGACACAAAATGCTAGAGAAACAAGAAATGCTACATTCATTTTTTGAGCGAACAATGCTAATAAAATGGATAAAACAGCGACTCCGATGGAAGCGTATTTAGCAGCGAGCATTTGCTTTTTCTCTGTCACTTTTCCTTTTTTTATGATCTGTGCATAGATATCATGTGCAAATGCGGAAGCTCCTGATAAAACTAACCCCGCCACAACTGCTAAAATCGTTGCAAAAGCAACGGCAGATACGAAGGACATTAGAAAATCGCCGCCAAGTTCACCTGCAAGTAATGGTGCCGCCATATTTCCAGCTGCATTTGCTTCTTTGATCGTATCAAATCCAACAAAGTATGCTGCACCAAAACCAAGGAAAATGGTTAATACATAAAAAATACCGATGATCCATGTAGCGGTAACAACAGAACTTCTTGCTGTTTTCGCATCCTTTACAGTAAAAAATCGCATTAAAATATGTGGTAAACCCGCAGTACCAAGAACGAGTGCAAGCATTAAGGAAATCGTATCTAATGGTACTTTATATTTTACGCCTGGTTTTAAGTAGTCTGCTCCGAGTGGTGTGGCCGTTTTCATTTCACTAAACATATCAAAAATATTGAAATGGAATTTCGCCAAAACGATAAAAGAAATGATAATCGTACCAATCATTAACAATACAGCTTTAATAATTTGAACCCAACTTGTAGCGGTCATACCTCCGAAAAGGACATAAACCGTCATCATAATTCCAACTATTAAAACAGCAATCCAATAATCGATTCCAAATAATAATTGAATAAGCGCACCCGCACCAACTAATTGCGCGATCATATAGAAAATAACAATGGTAATTGTATTTAACGCTGCAACGCCACGTACTTTTTTTGCATCAAATCGGGAATTAATCATATCAGCTAAAGTATACTTACCCAAATTTCTAAGTGGTTCAGCTACGATAAACATAACGACTAAATATGCGATTAAAAACCCTATACTATAAAAAAATCCATCGAAACCGCTTAAAGCGATCATTCCAGCAATCCCGAGAAATGATGCTGCAGATAGATAATCACCGGCTATTGCCAATCCATTTTGCCAGCCGGTTAACCCACCACCGGCAGTATAAAATTCACTTGTTGTTTTTGTTCGTTTGGCAGCATAATAGGTAATTACTAGCGTCACTCCAACAATAATTAAAAATAGAATAATAACAGTAGGACTCATGCACCTTTTTCTCCTTTTTCAAAGTTTTCTTCAATAATTTCGTTTGCTAGCTTATCAAAAAATGATGCTTTTTTTACGTAAACGATACAAAGAACCCAAGTCATGATAAATTGTGCAAAAGCAAAAACCCATGCCCAAGAAATATCTCCGAATGCATTATTATTGAGGACTGTTGAGTAGGATGTTAGTACAGGTAAAGCAAAATAAAATACTAAGAAGAAAATGGTTAATGGCACGATGAATTTTTTCTTTGAGGTTATTAAATTTTTAAATCCATTGCTTTCTGTAATCTTTTCATAATCAATTCGTTTTTGCATGTTTTTCCCCAATGTCGACACTCCTTTATTTGTAATTTCTCCCACAATATAATCGTAAAGTAAATAAAACAAACTTGTCAACATAATATTAAGATAATTCTGAATCTATTAAAAGCTATAGCATTCACGATTTAAGTTTGTAAATAAACATGAAATAAATATTTTACAAAAATGATTATTTACTTGGAAAACAGCTAAACAAAGAATATAAAATTATAAAAATAGCATAAAAATATAAAGATTAAAACAAATATTTTAAAAATTTCCAAACCAATACAAAATAAGTATAAAAGAACGAATATTATTTTATCTCTTTACTGAATTTTTTGTCTTTATAATATAGATATAACAATGTATGAGGAGGAATTTAAATGAAAACGGATACAAAGAGGGAAATCCATCAATACAAAGGTTCTGAATTACATGCTAAAGGCTGGGTCCAGGAAGCAGCTTTAAGAATGTTAATGAACAATTTAGATAAAGATGTAGCGGAAAGACCTGAAGATCTTGTCGTTTACGGGGGAATTGGTAAAGCTGCACGGAACTGGGACTGCTATGATGCCATCGTAAAAACATTACATGAATTAGAATCTGATGAAACATTACTTGTACAATCCGGGAAACCTGTTGCTGTATTCAAAACCCATACAGATGCGCCACGAGTTCTAATTGCAAACTCCAATCTAGTACCTGCTTGGGCAAACTGGGATACGTTTCATGAGTTAGATAAAAAAGGTTTAATGATGTATGGTCAAATGACGGCAGGAAGCTGGATTTATATTGGTAGCCAAGGGATTGTTCAAGGAACATATGAGACGTTTGCTGAATTAGCTAAGCAGCATTTTGGTGAATCACTAAAGCAAACAATAACAGTAACAGCAGGACTTGGAGGAATGGGTGGTGCACAACCGTTAGCTGTTACAATGGCAGAAGGGGTTTGTATTGCGATTGAAGTTGATGAAACAAGAATTGACCGCCGAATTGAAACTCGCTACTTAGATGTGAAGACGAAATCTTTAGAAGAAGCTATTCAATTAGCAAAAGAAGCAAAGGCAGAAGGTAAAGCATTATCCATTGGTTTATTAGGTAATGCAGCCGAAATTTTGCCACAAATGATTGCACTTGGATTTATTCCGGATGTTCTAACCGATCAAACATCGGCACATGATCCATTAAATGGATATATCCCGATTGGGTATAGTTTAGAGGAAGCAGCGCAACTTCGAAATGAACATCCCGAGGAATATGTAAAAAAATCTAAAGCAAGTATGGCGGAACATGTGAAATCAATGCTTATCATGCAAGAAAAAGGAGCCATCACTTTTGATTACGGTAACAATATTCGTCAAGTAGCAAAGGATGAAGGTGTTGAGAACGCCTTTAATTTTCCGGGATTCGTACCAGCATATATTCGCCCACAGTTTTGTGAAGGAAAAGGCCCATTCCGTTGGGTAGCATTATCAGGTGATCCTGAGGATATTTATAAAACAGATGAAGTCATTTTACGCGAATTTAGTGACAATAAGCATTTGTGCAACTGGATTAAAATGGCTAGAGAAAAAATTCAATTTCAAGGACTGCCGTCACGTATTTGCTGGCTTGGCTATGGAGAACGTGCGAAATTTGGAAAAATTATTAATGACATGGTAGCAAGTGGTGAGTTAAAGGCCCCAATTGTTATTGGGCGTGATCATTTAGATTCAGGTTCTGTTGCTTCACCAAATCGTGAAACAGAAGGCATGAAGGACGGTAGTGATGCAGTAGCAGATTGGCCAATATTAAACGCAATGATTAATGCGGTAGGTGGAGCAAGCTGGGTATCGGTTCATCATGGCGGTGGTGTTGGAATGGGCTACTCCTTACATGCGGGTATGGTCATCGTTGCGGATGGAACGAAAGAAGCAGAGAAGCGACTAGAACGCGTATTAACGACTGATCCTGGAATGGGTGTTGTTCGTCATGTTGATGCAGGTTATGATTTAGCTATTAAAACAGCGAAGGAAAAAGGGATCCACATCCCAATGCTTGAATCAACGAAGAAATAAGGAGGGACTAAATTGTCAGATAAACCAATTTTTATTAAACATGCAAATGAATTAATTACAGTAGCTGGTGGATCGGATAAACCATTTAAAAGAGAAGAGATGAATAATCTTCGTATTGTCAAAGATGGCGGACTTTGGATAGAGAATGGACAGATTATCGCTGTTGGAACAACTGAAGAAATACAAAGCAAATATAGCGATCGTTTGAATGAATCAATTATTGTAAATGCGACTGGAAAAATCGTATTACCAGGTTTGATTGATCCCCATACACATCTTGTCTATGCAGGAAGTCGTGAAAATGAGTTTAATATGCGATTAAATGGTGCGACCTATATGGAAATCATGAATAATGGCGGTGGAATTCACGCTACGACGACAAGGACGCGTGCAGCTTCCTATGAAGAACTGCTTTCAGAAAGCAAAGCAAGACTAGATTCATTTTTAAAACATGGAGTAACGACCGTTGAAGCAAAAAGTGGCTATGGTTTAGATTGGGATACGGAAAAAAAACAACTAGAAGTAGCAAAGCAACTAAATGAAGAACATGTAATTGATGTTGTCCGGACATTTATGGGTGCCCATGCTGTACCTGCAAATTATAAAGAAAATCCAGATGAATTTGTAAGAATCGTAATCGAAGAAATGCTTCCTCAAGTGGCAAAAGAAAATTTAGCTGAATTTAATGATGTCTTTTGTGAAAGAGGAGTTTTTACACCTGAACAAAGTCGCAAAATTCTTGAAGCGGGTAAAACATATGGTCTTATTCCTAAAATACATGCAGACGAAATTGAACCATATGAGGGAGCTGAGTTAGCAGCTGAAGTTGGGGCCATTTCTGCCGAGCATTTATTAAGAGCGTCAGATAATGGAATAAAAAAGATGGCTGAAAAAGAGGTAATTGGGGTACTTTTACCTGGGACAGCATTCTTTTTAATGGCGGAATCAGCAAGAGGAAGAAAGATGATAGATGAAGGAGTACCAGTTGCACTTTCTACGGATTGTAATCCTGGCTCATCACCGACAACCTCACTTCCATTTATTATGAATCTAGCATGTATGAAAATGGGTATGACACCGGCCGAAGCAATCACAGCTTGTACTATAAATGCGGCACATGCGATTAATCGCAGTAAAGAAATAGGCAGCATTGAAGTTGGTAAAAAAGCTGATATCGTTATGATGAATGTGCCAAATTATATGCAGCTTCAGTATCATTATGGAATGAACCATACGGATATGGTTATCAAAAATGGAAAAATTGTAGTTGAGAGTGGTCAATTATGCTGAAAATTATCAACCAGTTACCAATAGATAGTCCATCTTTTTCCTGGAAGAAAACAACTCCTGGTAAGGATGTTAAAGTCAATGAATGGATTCAATCTATTCATCATTTAGATAAAGATGAGAAACAAAATGATTGGGATATCGTATTAATGGGTGTTCCACTTTCACGGTCATCTATTAGTGCTTCAGGAGCATCTGAATTTCCTGAGTGGTTTAGGCGATCATGGAAAGGTTTTAACACTTATAATTTAGATGAAGAATTGGATTTACGTGATTTAAAAGTCATCGATATTGGTGATGTGCAAATGCATTATACTGACATTCTATTAAGCCACCAATATATTAAAGATGCTTTTCATGGTGTGACGAAGGAACTCGCGCATTCTTTCCCAGTAACAATTGGTGGGGACCATTCGATCACAGCCATGCTTGTTAAAGGCTTGAAAGAAACGTATCCAAATGAAGAGATAGGGATACTCCAATTGGATACGCATTTTGATCTTCGTGATTTAAAGGATCACGGACCGACAAATGGTACACCTATCCGAAATTTGATAGAGAGTGGAACAATCAAAGGGGAAAATGTTTATAACATTGGTTTGCATGGATTTTTCAACGCTCCGTCATTAGTAGAATATGCCAAAGAATATGGTGTGAATTATATTACCTTAACTAAAGCGAGAAGAAATGGTATACGGGAGACCGTAGAAGAAGCACTACAAGTATTAGCAAAAAAAGTTGACCGAATATATTTAACAGTAGATATGGATGTATTAGATATTGCCTATGCACCTGGAGTTCCGGCTTCAACACCTGGTGGCATGAGAACGGATGAATTATTTGAAGCAGTCTTTGCAGCCGGGCTTCATCCAAAGGTTGGGGCAATGGACATCGTTTGCCTTGATCCGACACGTGATGGTACTGTTCAGCCCACTGTCAAAGCGGGAACACATGTGTTTCTTTCATTTTTATCAGGCGTTTATAAAAGAAAGAAGTAAGAGTTCTAAAGGCTTCTCTCATAGAGAGAAGCCTGAGTTTAAACAAAGGGGGAAATAGGGATGGCAAATCCAAACCCACAATTAGATAGTCAGCTTCACACAAAACCATTGACAAATGGAAATAATATTCTCAAGTTTGTCGTATTCAGTGCAATTGGTATCTTTATGTTTTTTATTCCAATTTCAATTAATGGGACTTCGTCAATCATGCTCGACCATATCGTTACATATATTCAGAAATCGGTTCCAGGTGTGATTCCTTATTATGCGTTACTAGTTATTTTATTAGGAGCAATCTATCCTTTTTATACAAAAACATGGAATAAGGATGGCATATCGGTATTTTTCTCAGTATTTAAAATAATAGGGTTAGTTGTTGCTTGTTTACTTGTTTTTAAATTGGAACCTAAATGGCTTGCGGATCCAGATATGGGCCCATTTTTGTTTAATAAACTAGTTATATCAGTAGGTTTACTCGTTCCTATTGGATCAGTGTTTCTCGCTCTTCTTGTTGGCTATGGGTTACTAGAGTTTATTGGTGTGCTAATGCAGCCTGTTATGAGACCCGTATGGAAAACACCAGGTAGATCTGCTGTGGATGCAGTCGCTTCATTCGTTGGAAGTTATTCTATCGGTTTATTAATTACAAATCGTGTGTTTAAAGAAGGAAAATATACGGTAAAGGAAGCAGCCATTATTGCTACCGGCTTTTCTACCGTATCTGCGACTTTTATGATTGTTGTAGCAAAAACACTCGATTTAATGGATATGTGGAATCTTTATTTTTGGGGAACACTGGTAATTACTTTTATCGTAACCGCATTAACAGTAAGAATATGGCCGCTTCGTTCCATGAGTGATGAATATTTTGATGGAGAAGGTAAACCAGAAGAGCTTGTAAAAGGCGACCGTTTTAAACATGCTTGGAAAGAAGCGATGGAAGCAGCACAAAATTCGCCTAGTTTAGGCAAAAATATTTGGATGAATTTAAAAGACGGATTTATTATGACGATGTCTATTTTGCCATCCATTCTCTCAGTAGGATTATTAGGGTTAGTCTTAGCAGAATTTACTCCAGTCTTTGATATTATTGGTTACATTTTTTATCCAATCACAGCATTATTTCATCTTCCAGATCCATTACTAGCAGCAAAAGCTAGTGCTCTATCAATTGCTGAAATGTTTTTACCAGCATTATTAGTCACCGGAAGTGCTATTGTAACAAAATTTGTCATTGCGGTTGTATCGGTATCCGCTATTATTTTCTTTTCCGCCTTAATACCATGTATCGTCTCTACAGACATACCAATCTCATTGCCTAAGCTATTGATTATTTGGCTTGAGCGTGTAATTTTAACACTAATTATTACAATTCCGATTGCATTTCTATTTCTTTAAACTATATAAAAAATTTTTTATCCACAATGTCATGGACCTAAAAGTGTTTTTTTACATTTTATAGAATACTTGTAAAGTATCATAGTGATCGATAGTGAAAAAAATAATGCCAAGCTAACTCGGCATTATTTTTTTTGGCTAAGCTGCTCTTGCGCCATACGAATCATTTCTTTAACCATGTTGCCACCAATTGGTCCACCGACTTTTCCAGCCTGCTCTGACGTTAACTGACCGTTATAACCTTCTTTAAGTGGCACACCTTGTTCTTTAGCTACTTCATATTTCACATTATTTGGTTTGGTCGGATCTACTTTGTAACCTTTTTCAGCCATGACTTTTCCCTTAAAGTCGTCTAACGCACTTCTAGCCCCCGGAACGAGCGATTTCCTTCTTCTGGACATGATTTTCCCTCCTTTGCGTAGTAGTATTCCCATAAAAACAAATTCAACAAAAAATAAAACAGCCCCAAGGCTGTTTTATTTTAAATCTTCAATCGAATCAATATCCATATATTTTGGAATGGTTAAACCAATTTTCACACCAGTCATACTTGTTCCGATATCTTCATATTTTCCCTTGAATTTTTCCGCGTATGTTTTGTGAGTTAATGGTAACCATGCTGCAAGTGATGCATCTGCACTACCGTCAGCGATAGCAGTCCACATAGGTCCAGCCTCTACTTGTGTAAGCGTGACTTTATAGCCTAAATCTTCTAGTACTTTTCCTATCACATTTGTACTGGCAATTTCACTATCCCACGCAACATATGCGAGTTTAATGTTTTCACCATTTACTTTTTCAGCGCCTTTTGTCCATTCCGCAACTTTTTCATTGTTATTTTTTACCCATTTTTCTGCAGCTTCTTCAGGCTTTGTTCCTTCTTGAATATCTAGCATAACTGCACCCATATCATCTTCAGACCATTTAAATTGACTTAGTACTTTATATGCTGTTGGATGATCATCCTTTAATCCTTTTCGTGCAATTGTGTGGATTTCTTCCGCTTCTCCATATACACCTTTCGGATCCTTAAGATATTTCAGATCATATTTTGCAAACATCCAGTGAGGATTCCAACCTGTAATGATGATTGGTTCTTTTTTATCATATGCTTTTTTTAATGCGGCAGTCATGGCTGCACTTGAACCAGTCACTAATTGCCAATCATCAAGTTTGTAATCCTTTATTGCATTTTCTGTTGCTGTCATAATTCCCGCTCCGGGATCTATACCTGTAATTTTATAATGAACGCTATCACCGACAGAACCATCCTTATCGGAGTTTGCTTTATCACTGCCGCAAGCCGTTAGCCCAATTGTTAAAGCGGCTACAGCGCCAATTCCTATAATCTTCTTCCACATTACAAATTCCCCCTCTGATTCTTCTTGCCCACATTTTGTGTAATTCTATCTAATACAATTGCTACGATAACGATGGCCAATCCAGCCTCAACACCAACGCCTGTTTTTAATTGAGTAACAGCTCGATAAACTTGTTCACCTAATCCCGGTGCTCCGACCATAGATGCGATAACCACCATAGATAGAGCAAGCATAATACTTTGATTTATTCCCGCCATTATTGTAGGTGTAGCAAGAGGTAGTTGCACTTTTAACAATTTTTGACTGGTAGTGGAGCCAAAACTTTCGGTTGCTTCAATGATGTCTTCAGGCACCTGTTTAATTCCTAATATTGTTAAACGAATAGTTGGCGGCATTGCAAAAATCACCGATGCAACGACCCCAGGTACGACACCAATATTAAAAAAGAAAATAGCTGGAAGTAGATATACGAATGCCGGCATAGTTTGCATAAAGTCAAGGATAGGAGTAACTACTTTCCGAACTGTATCTTTTTGGGAAGCCCATATTCCAATTGGAATTCCAACTACTACTGAGATAATTACCGATGTTAAAACAAGTGCTAGCGTATCAAGCATTGCATTCCAATAGCCTAAATAATCTATAAGCAGAAAACCGATTAAAGAAAATAAGGCAATGCTTTTTTTGGTTAACCACCAGGCAAGTAAACTAATTAAAATTGCGAGTAGGATAGGGGGGATGAAACCAAGTCCAGTAACAATTCCGTTCACAATATTTTCTAATCCGGTTGCTAGACCATCAAAAATACCACCAAATTTTGAAGTTAACCAATCTACAAACTGATCAATCCAGCTTGCTAAAGGGATTTTTGGAATCAAATTATTCATTTAATTCACCTCCCTTAAAGAAGGATCAATTGTTTCATATGTTTCAGATGAATGAATGTATGTGTCATTTCCAGCAAGTGCACCGATTAAGGCACCTTTTATAACAATCCCTTTCATTCGTTCTTTTTCATCTACTACCGCAATAGGTATCTGTGCTGTTGAAACCATTTCGAACATATCCATTAATAAAGTTTCTTCCTGAACAGTGGTAATATTACGTTGAAGAACTTCGTGCAAGGTTTTACCCATTTCAACAGCTTCTCGAGCTATTTGAGCGGTAACAGCGCCTAGTAGTCGATTTTGTTTATCAACTACATAGATCGAAGAGATTCCTAGATTTTTCATAAGTGTTAAGGCGACTCTTGGTCCTTTTTCAACTTGTACGGTTTCTGCACGTTTCATAATGTGTCCAGCTGTTAACACTTTGGAAAAATCTACATCTTCAACGAAGCGTTCGACATATTCATTCGAAGGATTCATTAAAATTTCTTCGGGTGTTCCTATTTGTACAATAGAGCCATCCTTCATTAATGCAATACGATCACCGATTCGAAGGGCTTCATCTAAATCGTGTGTAATAAATACAATCGTTTTTCCAACAGTATTATGCAGTTCAAGTAATTCATCTTGCATATCTTTTCTAATTAGCGGATCTAATGCACTAAACGCTTCATCCATTAATAAAATATCTGGATTATTCGCCAATGCTCTTGCAAGACCTACACGCTGCTGCATTCCACCACTCAATTGATCGGGGTATTGATTTTCATAGCCTTCTAATCCGACCAGCTTAAGGGATTCCATTGCCGTTTTTTCTCTTTTTGATTTTTCTACTCCTTGAATCTCTAATCCATATTCAGTATTTTGGAGAATTGTACGATGAGGGAGGAGAGCAAATTTTTGAAATACCATACTTATTTTTTTACGACGAATAGCACGTAATTGGTCTTTATTCATTTGCGTTACATTTTCATTATCGAGTAATATTTCTCCCGAAGTTGGTTCAATCAATCGATTTAATAAACGAACTAAGGTTGATTTACCACTACCGGAAAGTCCCATAATGACAAATATTTCACCATCAAAAACTTGGAAGTTTGCTTGGTTAACACCAACGGTTGCACCAGTCGCTTTTAAAATTTCATGTTTCGTTTTTCCTTCTGATAAAAAATGTAAAGCTTTTTTCGGATGTTTACCGAAAACTTTTGTAACATTTTTCACATCAATTTTTATTTTTGGGTTTTCACTAGTCATGTTGTCCTCCTTTTTTTTAACACTTATTAAGTGTAACGAATAAACAATCCTCTAAACAAACGCGAAATTCCTTAATATTCAGTTTGTAAAGTACGTAAAGAAATAATTGCATGAACTTTATAAGTAGAATTCTTAATATTCCTGCTCTTTCCTCCTGTTTCCTATTAAATTACCTTCTGTACTTAGTCAAACAAATGGATTGATTATTACGATTGGTTGAATCGCTTAGCCATACATTTGAAAGTAAAGAAATTTTTGAATTTGTACCTAAAAATGAGATGACTAAAAAATCCAGGGAAAATCCTAGGTCTTTTTATTTTTAAGTAAGATACATTTTGTGATAGGCACCGGCATAAGATATAAAATTACTAATTTTATGAAAGCATGGTGAAATGATGGGGAAAGCAGTCATTAATAATAAGGTAAGAGGGAATTCTCATGAACTTTTTGATAAAGAACTTTTGAATCACAAAGAAGATCTTTATGATCTTGTCGAAATCATTAAAGTATTAAAAGAAAAAAATATTCTTCCTGTGATCACTGCTATTCTTACTAAAAATGACAATAATGACTCAACTGAAATTGGAAAGATTACAAATGGAATAAAAAAAGGTGTTGAATCAAGTATGGAATCACTAAACGCAGGAAAAGAACTTAATACTTTTCAATTGATGAAGCTAATGAAAGACCCGGACATTAATCGGGCAATAACTTTTTTATTGGCATTTCTAAAAGGAATGGGAAAAAGTTTATAAATATTTTTTATCTACCTGCATTTAGATGTAGGTTTTTTGTTTTATCCTAAAGATAATCTATCAATTCTTTTATTAGGAAATAATATTTATGTATAATTGGTATAGTAGATAGTTATGTCATTTTATTTTTTGAAAGGAAATTTTCTCTTAATGAAACAAAAGAAAGGTAAAAAGTATAAAAAAAGAAAGGTGAAAAGGCAATCACCATTCATACTGTTACTTGTTCCAATTATAGTACTATCCTTATATTGTATTGTGCATTATGAAATAAAAGAACCAAAAAAGCTGGAGATTGACGGTTATTTAATTCCCGAAAAATTCATTCCTATTTATAAAGCGGCCGAAAAGAAATATGGAGTCCCTTGGTATGTACTTGCTGCACACCATAGAGTCGAAACAAGATTTTCAACAATGAATCCAATGATTTCGCCCGTTGGTGCAGAAGGTCCGATGCAATTTATGCCGTGCACGTTTGTTGGCTGGAGCCATCCATCCTGTGAAGGAAACGGAAAAGGGAAATTTTCGAAAAGCGAAAAGGAAGATCCGAAAATGATTAAAAAATATGGGGGATATGGTGTCGATGCTAATGGTGATGGAAAAGCGGACGTATGGAATGACGAAGATGCAATCTTTAGTGCGGCAAATTATTTATTTCAAAATGGCGCAGCAAATGGAAAATTAAAAAAAGCGATTTTTTCATACAACCATAGTGAACAATATGTAAAGGATGTTATGCACTATATTACCCTTTATAAAAAAGCGTATTAGCAATCATGAACGAAAATGTAAAATAGGGAGAAATTATCTCCCTATTTTACATTCATTTCCTTATACTTCTTAAAATTAAGCTTACAATGAAAACGACGATAACTGCACCAATCAATGCCGGAATCAATGCAATACCAGCAATCGTCGGACCGAAGTCTCCTAGTAGAAGCCCACCAAGCCAAGCACCGATTATACCGGCAATAATATTTCCAATAATTCCACCCGGTATATCTTTACCTAAAATTAATCCTGCTATCCATCCGATAATACCACCAACAATTAAATAAAAAATAAAACTCATCATTTTATCCTCCTTGTCAATTGTTTATTCTCATTTATTAACTTGTTCTATACTATTACCATTAAGGGAGATGTTTAAACTTTTTGAGTGAACAAATCAAAGGCACTAGGAAACCTAGTGCCTTTGGTTACATATCATGTCCCTGATTATGTTTTTGTCTTGTGTGATTGCGGTTTTTTACTTTCTTTGATCCACTTAATGGTTCCGGTTGTCCGGAAGAATTTTTTCTTAATGCTTTTGCATCGTTTTTATTAGCCATAAAATAAATCCCTCCCTTTTCATAGAATGTGCTATTCGTTACTCTTTATACGGTATAAATTATAAAAAGTAAGAGCAATATAAGTATCAATAATCTTTGAAAAGGAGAAAAATCATGCCATATCATAAAAATAAACAGCAAGCTTTCCAAGCAGCACAACAAGGAATGAAGCAATTAGACGATGTATATAATAATTTGGTCCAAGATGATGCCTCTTATGGTCAACAATTAAAGCACTTAAAACAAGAGGTGAACGAAACCTATCAACAAATTGAAAATGCAATGGAAGTTGCTAGCGAAACGCAACGTCAACAATTAGAAAAATATCTTTCCGATATCGAGCAAATAGTAAATGAGGTAAATTTAGAATAAAAAACTCGCCGAAAGCGAGTTTTTTTATTGGTTTTTCTTACGTTTCTTATTGTTTTGTTTTTGCTCTTCAGTTAACGGTTCATTTGACATTTCCTCATTGTATCCCGTTCCTTTTCCTTGAGCTTTTGCTGCATTCATACCTGGAATAATGTGATTTGCTTTTCTTTTTACCATTGGCTACTTCACCTCCACTATTATTCTTTGCATTCATTAATGAAAATACTCTTGTTGAAACAATTGACCGGAATTTCTGAAAAAACTATTTTATCTTTATTTCTTTATTTCTCAACTATAATCAACGTAATAGAAACTTTGTTTAAAAAGGGGTTGGGTTATGAATAGAATACTTACTATTATCATCGGGTCATTAATCGTGAGTGTGGCCTATAATTTTTTTCTCATTCCGCATGAAATACTAAGCAGTGGACTAAGTGGGATTGCCATAATGTTAGGGTTAATAACACCAATCAATACCGGAATATTAAATTTTGTACTTAATCTTCCGTTACTCATTCTTGGGATTTTTAAACTTGGCAAACGTTTTATTTTCTATACCATTCTCTCCGTAGTTGTTATTTCAATAGGATTATATGTTGTTCCAATTAGACAGGTATCTACGGAACCTATTTTATCTTCTTTATTTGGCGGGGTTTTAACAGGAGTTGGTATCGGTCTGATTTTTCGTGTTTCAGGTTCTTCTGGTGGTTTTGACATTTTAGCTATGTTATTAAACCAAAAAAAGGATTTTCCATTAGGCGCAATATTGTCAGCAATGAATGCCGTTGTCGTGTTAGTCTCCGGATTTATTTTTAGCTGGGATGCTGCTTTAAATACAATGGTTGCTATTTATGCAACTGGAAAAGTAGTAGATACAATTCATACAAAGCATATCAAATTAACTTTAATGATTGTTACGAATAAAGGGAAAGAAATGAAAGAAAAGCTCCTTTCAAGTGTATATCGCGGAATCACATTAATTGATGGGGAAGGAGCATATTCAGGAGAGAATCGAAAAATATTAATGACAGTCATCACTCGATACCAATTAACGGATGTTAAGTCATTGATAAAAGATACTGATCCGGATGCATTTGTAAATATTACTGAAACAACTGAGGTTATGGGATCCTTTCATCGTAACTGATGATATAAATTAAAAATTGCACTCATACAAACAAATAGCAAAATAATCTGCCAAAATTTCAAATGAATCATATTAATGTGGACTTAGTGAAAAACTATAAAAGTATTCAAATAGGTCCAATAAGATTTACTTATGAAAGACGATAACATTCTTTTTATTTACTTATGTAATTTCTTGTATTAAGATGTTAATGTGTGAAAAGTGAGGGAACAACATTCGAGCTTTTCGTCAAAATGCTAATTGATTATGACAATTTTTGAAAAAGGGGGAATCTCGGGTGGCTAAAAATGACGTTTTTAACGCACGTACTTCTTTTGACTTAGAAGGCAAACGTTATCATTATTATCGTCTTGCGGCTCTTGAAGAAGCTGGTATTGCGAAAGTTTCACGCTTACCATATTCCGTAAAAGTATTATTAGAATCTGTAATTCGCCAACTGGATGGCCGTGTAATTACAAAAGAACATGTTGAAAATTTAGCAAAATGGGGATCTGAAGAAGTTAAAGATGCAGAAGTACCATTCAAACCTTCTCGTGTTATTCTTCAAGATTTCACTGGTGTTCCAGCAGTAGTTGATCTTGCGTCTTTACGTAAAGCAATGGCTGATTTAGGTGGAAATCCTGATAAAATTAATCCGGAAATTCCAGTAGACCTTGTTATTGACCACTCAGTACAGGTTGATAAATATGGTACTCCTGATGCGTTAAAAGCAAATATGGATTTCGAATTTGAACGTAACGCTGAGCGTTATCAATTCCTAAGCTGGGCTACTAAAGCGTTCGATAATTATCGTGCGGTTCCACCAGCAACTGGTATCGTTCACCAAGTTAACTTAGAGTATTTAGCTAGTGTTGTTCATGCAATTGAAACAACTGAAGGCGATTTTGAAGCATTCCCTGATACTTTAGTAGGTACTGACTCTCATACAACAATGATTAATGGTATCGGTGTACTCGGTTGGGGTGTTGGTGGTATTGAAGCGGAAGCAGGAATGCTTGGACAACCTTCATACTTCCCAATTCCGGAAGTAATCGGTGTAAAACTAACTGGTGAACTTCCAAACGGAGCAACTGCTACTGACCTAGCTTTAAAAGTAACACAAGTACTTCGCCAAAAAGGTGTAGTAGGTAAATTTGTTGAGTTCTTCGGTCCTGGTGTAGCAGTATTACCGCTTGCTGACCGTGCAACAATTGCTAACATGGCTCCTGAATACGGTGCTACTTGTGGTTTCTTCCCAGTGGATGCTGAAAGCTTGGCATACTTACGTTTAACTGGACGTCCAGAAGAACACATCAAACTTGTTGAGAAATATTTACAAGAAAACAATATGTTCTTTACTCCAGAAAACGAAGAACCAGTCTATACAGATGTTGTTGAAATCAACCTATCTGAAATCGAAGCAAATCTTTCAGGTCCAAAACGTCCACAAGACTTAATTCCATTATCTAAAATGCAAAAAGCATTTCAAGATGCATTAACTGCACCTGTTGGAAATCAAGGATTTGGATTAAAAGAATCGGAAATCGATAAAGAAGCAGTAGTTACATTTACTAATGGTGATCAATCAACAATGAAAACTGGTGCCGTTGCTATTGCTGCAATTACAAGCTGTACAAATACTTCTAACCCTTACGTTATGTTAGGAGCGGGCTTAGTTGCGAAAAAAGCGGTAGAAAAAGGCTTAGAAGTTCCTAAATATGTAAAAACTTCTCTAGCACCTGGTTCTAAAGTTGTTACTGGTTATTTAAGAGATTCCGGTTTATTAGGTTACCTCGATCAACTTGGTTTTAACCTTGTTGGATATGGTTGTACAACTTGTATTGGTAACTCTGGACCACTTAAAGATGAAATTGAAAAAACAATTGCTGAAAATGATCTACTCGTTACTTCAGTTCTTTCCGGTAACCGTAACTTTGAAGGCCGTATTCACCCACTTGTAAAAGCTAACTATTTAGCATCACCACCACTTGTAGTGGCATATGCGTTAGCTGGAACAGTAAATATTGACCTTGTAAACGATCCAATCGGAAAAGATAAAGATGGCAATGATGTATTCATGAAAGACATCTGGCCAACAACTGAAGAAGTTAATGAAGCGGTTAAACAAAGCGTTACACCTGAATTATTCCGTAAAGAATATGAAAATGTATTCGCTGATAATGAACGCTGGAACGAAATTAAAACAAGCAATGAACCATTGTACACTTGGGATGAAGAGTCAACGTATATTGCGAACCCACCATTCTTTGAAAACCTTTCACCAAACCCAGAAGAAGTAAAACCTTTAACTGGAATGCGTGTAGTAGGTAAATTTGGTGATTCAGTTACAACTGACCATATTTCACCAGCTGGTGCAATCGGTAAAGATACACCTGCAGGTAAATACTTGCGTGAAAAAGGTGTTGAACCTCGTGAATTTAACTCTTACGGTTCCCGTCGTGGTAACCATGAAGTAATGATGCGCGGTACATTTGCAAATATCCGTATTCGTAACCAAATTGCTCCTGGAACAGAAGGTGGCTACTCTACTTACTGGCCAACAAATGAAGTTACTTCCATGTATGACGCATGTATGAAATACAAAGAAGATGGAACTGGTCTTGTTGTTCTAGCAGGTAAAGATTACGGTATGGGTTCATCTCGTGACTGGGCAGCTAAAGGAACAAATCTTCTTGGTATTAAAACAGTTATCGCAGAAAGCTTCGAACGTATTCACCGCTCTAACCTTGTATTGATGGGTGTTCTTCCACTTCAATTCAAAAATGGTGAAAATGCCGATACTCTTGGCTTAACTGGAAAAGAAACAATTGATGTGCAAATCGATGAAACTGTAAAACCACGCGATATTTTAACTGTTACTGCTACAGACGAAGCAGGAAACAAAAAACAATTTGAAGTATTAGTACGTTTCGACTCTGATGTTGAAATTGATTACTATCGTCATGGTGGTATCCTTCAAATGGTACTTCGCGATAAACTTCAAGCATAATTGTTTACTAAAAACACACTCTGTTACTTACAGAGTGTGTTTTTTCATACTAATATTTAGTCACCTACATATAATATAATAAACGATTTCATATTATAGGAGGATGACATGTTAAAAAAGATCATTCCACTCGCCATTATTCTTATTTTAGTCGGTGTTATGGTTGTACAAGCAGTTGAAAAAGATAAAGAAGATCAGAATGTACAAAAGGGAAAAAAACTGCCGACAGCTGCTAGCGATCAAGCTTTAGACAAACTCTACAATGATATTATGTCATCACAAATTGAGGAACCAGATCAGGACCCTGAAGAAGGTTTAAATATAGGATTAAAGGCTCCCATGTTTCAATTAAATACATTAGATGGACAAACGATGAAATTATCGGATCTAAAGGGCAAAAAAACACTTATCAATTTTTTTGCTACATGGTGCACGCCTTGTAAAACAGAAATGCCATTGTTGGAAAAATTTTCTATTAAACATAAAAGCGATTTAAATATCATTGCTATTAATATTGATCCTAGGGCAAATGTGAAAAAGTATGTCAATAGACTTGGATTAACTTTTCCTATCCTTATTGATGAAAGAGGAAAAGTTAATGAAAATTACCAAGTTATCGCTATTCCCACAACGTTTTTACTGAATGAGAAAGGCATTATTATAAACAAACAAATTGGAGAATTAAATGAAGATCAATTGAAAAAAATGCTTAATCCCCAATAAACACCTATAATGGTGTTTATTTTTTTGTTGAGAATTTGCAAAAATGGATAATTATTTTGTATAAATGCCTAAAACAATTATAAATTTTTAATTTTATGATCATACTATAAAAAAAGAAATTTACAATAATAAGGAGTAGAATATTCAATGAGAAAAACAAATAAAAAATCTTTTTCAGATTTAGTATTAGAAAATAAACAAGCACTACTAAAAGATCAAGAAGCAATAGAAAGAATCGAAACAAAATTAGAGCAAAAGCATTCGATGAAATTAGCAAAATAAACCGATTTTTAGCATTCATAATCCGCCTTTATTTGCAAATCTTATAACTAAAGGGGGAGTTATGATGAGTAATCCAAATAAGAAAAGCAAATATTATGTGCCAAACCATATTGGAACCCAGCCACGATCCTTCGGTGGCAACAAAGGTAAACAAATGCAAGATAAGTCTGGACAGCATGCACAGGTAATGCAAACTAAGGGAGAGTAACCCTTTAGAGTCGAATTATTTTTAGAAATAAACACCATACTTTTTTTTCTAAAAAAACTCATACTAACATTGTGCCGCTGTAAAAGTGGTTCATTATACTCATTTCAGGAGGTAAGAAGAAATGGCATGGAATAAACCAAAACCGGATGATCGTAGTGATAATGTAGAGAAATTGCAAAATATGATTGATAACACACTTGAAAATATCGAAAAAGCTGAAGAAACGGCAAGCCTTTCAAGTAATGAAGAACGGGCTAATATTGAAGCAAAGAATGAACGCCGTCGTGAAAGTATTGAGGCGATGCGCAGTGAAGTGAAAGACGAAGCACAAGCACAAAATAATAACTACCAGTAAGAAAAATAGAGCCAGCAACATGCTGGCTTTATTTTTTGTTCAAAAATTATAATAGTGATAAGATAAAAATAGAATTTTATTGGAAAGGTGAAAAGGATTACAATGATTATTTCGGAAACAGAAATTCAAGTCAGATATGCGGAAACAGATCAAATGGGAGTTGTATATCATGCCAATTATTTAGTTTGGCTTGAGCTTGGGCGGACAAAGTTAATCGAAGATTTAGGATTTAAATATGCTGATATGGAAAACGAAGGGATTTTATCCCCAGTTATTGATATTGAGATTTCATATAAAATGCCTGTTCGCTACGGGGAAACGGCTATTGTAAAGACGTGGATTGAAGAATATGATGGCATACGTGTTACATACGGTTATGAAGTGCTAACGGAGAAAGGCGAAGTATCTGTCGTAGCAAAATCAAAACATGCATGTGTAAAAAAAGAGTCGTTTCGCCCAGTGTCCATTCGAAAGTTTTTCCCAGACTGGCATCGTGCATATGAAAATGCAAAAAAATAATAATAGGGAGGGAAAAATTATTGGCTTTTGGAATCACAAAAGAGGAACTTTCAAAATGGAAACGAGAAATAGACGAAGGAAAAATCGCGTTTATTACTCATTTTTGGCTTGATCCGCGTTTTCCGAAAAGTACCTCAGTAACGAAAGTGGGATGTAAAGACTTACAAAAACTTGCAAACTGGGGAGCTAAATTTGGATTAAAGGAGGAATGGATCCATCATCGGAAAGATGGCTATTCCCATTTTGATTTATTAGGCGATAAACAATATGAAATATTAAATATTGAAGGATTGACAGATGATATTTTAAAATTTAATCTTACACAAAAAACATGCCATTGATTGGGATGGCATGTTTTTTGTGATTCAGCCTTTTTTGTATTCATAAATAGGTTCATCTAATTCTTTGTCATAGTCCACAAGCAAATTATGCTGATCAAAATACCAAAGATCCTTTTCTTCAATATAAAAAAGAATCCCTTTATGTTCAGTAGTGACGACTGGATCACTTGGTGACTCTTTTGAAATCCCTAAAGAAAATCCTTGTTGTACGGGGGATGAGCCGCCATATTTTGCAAAAAATCGAACACTATCTCCATTTTTTAAAAACATCTCATCCTGAAACCATTTTACTGCTTCATCTGTTATACGTATTTCCATGAAGTTGTCCCCTCTCACATAAAGAGTATCAATATTTATCATTATAAGCTTTTTGAAAAGAATCATTCTAACAAAATGCTTACAACTATTTCATGCTTTCTGTCATATGTTCCATAATTTCATTGTAGGAATGATCGATTAGACCTTTTTTATAGGCTTCCTTTAATGGATACACGCGATAATGATGATGGTTTTTATTGTCTACAAAGGTCGGTGTAAAATGAATATCACTTATTTTAACCTTGTTTTCGTTATTTGTTACCTTTTTAGAGACTTTGAAATCAATCATCCCGCCTATATCTTTATAATCCCTCATTTGACCAGAAATAAAATTCCCTAAAGAATAAATTACAACAGCATTCCGACCATCTTTTGTATGTAGCTTTTCAATAGGTTGTAATACGTGAGGATGATGACCTAGAATGACATCAGCACCTCCATCAGTGAAGGTTTTTGCTAGTTCCTTTTGTTCTTCATTTGGGATCCTCATATATTCTATACCCCAATGTAAATTGAGAATGACTAAATCAGCTTTGTTACGGGCTCTAGACAATTCCTCCAAGATTCTTTTCTTATTAATAATATTTACTAAGTAATCTTTCCCTTTCGGTACGGGAATTCCATTTGTCCCGTATGTATAAGCAAGTATCGCAATTTTTATTCCGTTAACATTTTGTATCCGAAGGGTATTTTGATCTTGTTCATTTTTAAATGTCCCTACATATGGTAAGTTCTTTTTATCATAATATGAAATTGAATTCTTTATTCCTGCTTCGCCCTTATCTAATGCATGGTTATTAGCCGTTGATACAAAATCCACTCCCGCATCTATAATGGCATCGGCGATTTCATACGGACTGTTAAAAGAAGGGTAAGTAGATAATCCAAGCGTTTCTCCTCCAGGAATAGATTCTTGATTTGCAATTAAGAAGTCAGGTTTCTGAAGAATCGATTTTACTGGTTGAAACATTGGCTTGAAATTATACCCTTTTTCTGTTTTGGCATCTTTATATACCCAATCATGTATAAGAATATCACCAATTCCACCGATAACGGCACTATATTGAAAATCCTTCGGAGCCATACCTGATGTTCTCGAAGCATGGGGAAGGGAAGAGTGTATTCGTTTTGAAAATGAATGTTTCCATTGGTTATATTGTATCCAGCTTAACGCCAAAATTGACACTATTAAAATAGTAACTATCGAAAATAAAAGGAAATTTCGCTTTTTAGTCATCTGTTTACCAGCCTTTATTTCGTGATCTCTTCTATTTTAACATATTAAACTATTTTTTAAGATAATTTAAAAAGTATTGAAAAAAAATTAAAGGACTCTATAAATAATGGAGTCCTTTAATTACTATAGCCATTTAACTTTTGGTTCGGTTTTATTTTTGATTCGTGATAAATTAGTTCGGTGTCGATAAATTACAAAGGATGCTAAAGCAGTCACCACAATTAATAATGGCCAATCACCAGTTAGAAAAGTCCGGATTAGCGCATAAATAATTGCGAAAATACCAGCAATCATCGAAGATAAGGATACATACTTACATATTTTTAAACTAATAATAAATACGACAACAAGAAATAAAAATAGTAATGGTACATAGGCAAGTAATACACCAGCAGATGTAGCTACTGCTTTTCCTCCCCGAAACCCCGCAAAAATAGGAAACATATGACCGATGACTGCCACTAATCCAATTAATAACGGATGGATTGATTCATCAACCCCGAAAAATTTAGGTAATAATGTAGCAAGTGTACCTTTTAAAATATCAGCTACTATTACTACGGTACCAGCTTTTACTCCTAGTGTCCGAAATGAATTTGTGGCACCTAGGTTCCCACTCCCATGTTGACGAATATCAATTCCGTAAAATAATTTCCCTACAATTAATCCGGAAGGAATCGATCCAAGTAAATAAGCTAAAATAATAATAAGTGCATACGTCATTAACATAACCCCTTTAAAAACATATCATTAAGGCTTTTTTATTGTATCACATGTACAGCATAGATAGAAAAAAATAATTATTTATCAATTTTCCCCTTTTCTTGTATGAAGTACTCATGTAGGATGAAATAGGGAGGAAATGATATGGAAACAATAGAAGTTAAAACCAATACCAATCGAATGAAAAAAGTGATGTTTGGAATAGTAGTTTTGTTTATTCTTTGCACCATTGGTCTACTAATCTATCTTTATCCTTTTGCATCTTCTGAGAAGGAACCGTATGTGAACAAAAAATATTCTATTTTGCTTAATGGAAAAATACAAGATCAAGCGTTGATAGAAGGGAAAAACATTTATATCCCGATTAAAGTGGTCCATAGTGGAATTGATGATTCCGTTTTTACTGAAAAGCAATCAGTTATCATAACGACAAACCAAAAAGTGATCCAAATTCCTATTAATAAAAAGACCTATTTTATTAATCAAAAACCTGTTCATGCGCAACAACCTATTATTAAAAATATGAACAATCAGTTATTTATAGACTTGAAAACTTTAACATCAATTTATCCTATTCAAACAAAAGTGACGAAGCATAGTAAAATTGTCTGGATTGAAAAAAATAATTCTACCTATTACAAGGGGAAGATTATCGATAAAAAGGTGAAAGAAGCCTATTTAAAACTTCGTACGACCCCTGATTTGCAATCACCATATGTTGCAGTCGTAAATAAGGGAGAAAACGTAAGAATTGAAAAACAAAAAAAGGATTTCTATCTTATACGAACAGAGGAAGGAATTGGCGGCTATATAAAGAAAAAATATGTAGTTAAAAATGAACAAGTTCGTTTAGCGACGAAAACCCGTCCGGAGAAAAAATCAAATCTGCAAATGAATGTACCTATCCATTTAACATGGGAAGCAGTTTATACTAAAAATCCTGATCCGGCAAAACTGCCAAAAATGCCTGGAGTAAATGTTGTATCACCAACTTGGTTTAAATTAAAGAATAATCATGGTGATGTAACAAATTTAGCTTCAAAGGATTATGTCAAGTGGGCCAAAAAAAACGGATATCACGTATGGGCACTTTTTTCAAACTCATTTGATCCCGAATTAACGAAAGTTGCACTTAGCAACTATGAAACACGAACAAAAATTATTAATCAATTACGAAGTTATATGAAAACCTATCAATTAGATGGTTTAAATATCGATATTGAAAATGTGGATCCTAAGGATGGTCCACTCATTACACAATTCGTTCGGGAAGCGGCAGTCTATCTCCATAACGATCATAAATATGTATCCATGGATATTACATTTATCGCCGATGGTAATTGGTCTGAATTCTATGAACGAGAAAAACTTTCCTCGGTTGTCGACTATATGATTGTCATGGCTTACGATGAACATTGGGGGGGAGCGCAAACAGCCGGAAGTGTAGCAAGTCTTCCATGGGTAGAATCGAATTTGAAACAACTGTTAAATGAGGTACCGAACGAAAAATTAATACTTGGTGTCCCATTCTTTACTCGTTTATGGAAAGAAGAAATGAAAGAGGGAAAACTTTCGGTTTCTTCTAAAGCATTATCGATGGATCAAGCAAATGCATGGATGAAAGAAAGAAAATTAACAGCAATTGAAGATGCCGATTCAGGACAAAACTATGTTGAATATACCGACGCAAAAACCAATGCTGTTTATAAAATGTGGCTAGAGGACAATTTATCTTTGAATAAACGGGCGAAATTAGCCGCAAATTATCAACTAGCAGGAATTGCCTCCTGGTCGCGATATTTTGCAGACAAATCAGCTTGGTTAGCACTTCAATCCTCATTATCCGCATTGAGCAATAAATAAATGATTTTGTTACGCCTCTCCAAACATCTATAGTTTAATGAAACCGTGGCACAATGTATAATAAATAAGGTAAAAGATCATACAGCAAGGAGTTCTTAAAGTGAAAACAACTATTTCTGCCATCCAATGGATGGCTTTTATGATTGCAGGAGCAATTGCAGCTCCTATCGCAATAGCAGATTTATACCATTTAAATCCAGTTGAAACATCAGCCTTTGTTGAAAGAACTATTTTTGTTTTAGGAATTGCCGGTTTATTGCAAGGCATCATTGGACATCGTTTGCCAATTAGTGAAGGTCCAGCAGGTTTATGGTGGGGTGTTTTCACGATTTATGCCGGTTTTGTTGGAACGTTATATACTTCCAATATTGAAACACTCCGTGAATTGTCGGGTGGGTTGATGCTTAGTGGAGTATTTTTTATTATCTTATCCGCATTCGGCTTAATTCAAAAGTTGGCTAAATTATTCACACCAACCGTTACATTCATCTATTTGTTTTTGCTGATTCTACAATTAAGCGGCTCTTTCATGAAAGGGATGCTCGGTCTCACCGATGGTGTCCATGTTATTCAGCCTATTACTGCTTTGTTATGTTTTATCATCATTATTCTAACCTTTTACTTAGGACAAATTAAAATTCAGTGGATTAAACAATTTTCGATTATGCTCGGAATGATTTTCGGATGGATCTTATTTATCATTTTTGGATTATCTCCAAGTGTGCTAAAAAGCAGGCATTGGTTTTCATTCCCGGATATTTTATCATTCGGATTTCCTAAATTAGATTCTGGGATAATTGTTACTTCTTTCTTTATTACAATCTTACTAGTTACAAATATGATTGCATCAATACGTGTGATGGAAGAGGTATTAAAAAAAGATCATAAACAAGCGAATCGCTTTAAACAAGCAGGCATCATTTCCGGTATTAATCAATTTGCCGGCGGGATTTTCTCTAGTATTGGATCAGTACCCATTTCTGGTTCCGCTGGTTTTGTTAGCCAGACAGGAATAAAAGCCTTAAAGCCATTCATTTTAGGAAGTTTGTTTGTCACGGTGATTTCTCTTCTTCCCCCATTGATGAACATTATGGCCGCTTTGCCAGCTCCTGTAGGTTATTCAGTCACTTTTGTTATATTTACAAAAATGGTTGGTATCGCTTTATCGGAAATCGAAAAAGCAAATGATCTAAAAATAACTTATACGTCGGCAGGAATTGGTTTTTTAATTGGGGTAGGGGTAATGTTTCTTCCTGCGGGAGCAACTGAGGGTCTTCCGGTAGTTATTGCATCATTAATCAATAACGGTCTCATTCTAGGAACTATTACAGCCGTTGTAACTGAGCAATATTTACTTTGGAAGAAACGTAAGGAAGTGTCTAGTCATTAATTTGCAGTTCTTAAAAGATTGAAGTACGATAAGTGTAGAAAAAAAGGTGAATATTAGATGGGAGGACCTTTTATGTCTATTGAAAATCCTAGTCGCGAAGAAATTGGAAAAATCCTTAAAAAAGCAAAACGAATTGCTGTTGTCGGTTTAAGTAATAATCCAGAACGTACATCGTATATGGTTTCTGAAGCAATGCAAAAAGCCGGGTATGAAATTATACCAGTAAATCCAACTGTGGACGAGGTTTTAGGGGTTAAGGCAGTATCTACACTAAAGGAAATTGAGGGGCACATCGATATTGTGGATATTTTTAGGCGGTCCGAATACTTACCTGAACTTGCTAAAGAGTTTCTGGAAATTGATGCCGATGTATTTTGGGCACAGCTCGGTGTGGAAAATGAGGAAGCCTATCAATTATTAAAAGAAAAAGGCAAAACAGTAATAATGGATCGTTGTATTAAAGTAGAGCATGCACTAACCAAATAGACTTTTTTGTTAGCAGCAAGCGTGTAGTTTTAACGCTTGCTTTGTTTTTTTATTTTATCTTTGCATAGTTTAATAAAGCATTTTTAAAAGAAGTTTGCTAAATATTAATTTATCGCTAAAATAGTTGTTAGACGTTTGTCCGGAAAATGCTATAATAATATACGAACAGTTGTTTGTTTTTTCGTCTGTATTTAAATAATAAGGAAAGTAGATAGAGAGCAGTGTTGTTTTGAAAGGGGAATATTTGTGGCAAAGAAACAAAACTTGATTGAGTATAATGATGATGCGATACAGGTATTAGAAGGCCTGGAAGCCGTAAGAAAACGACCGGGAATGTATATCGGTTCAACAGATGCTCGCGGGTTGCATCATCTAGTTTATGAAATAGTAGATAACTCCGTTGATGAAGCTTTAGCGGGAAACGGAGATCACATTATTGTTAAAATACATAAAGACAACAGTATTAGTGTTGAAGATAAAGGTCGTGGAATGCCTACGGGTATGCATAAACTAGGAAAGCCTACTACTGAAGTAATTTTTACTGTTTTACACGCGGGTGGAAAATTCGGTCAGGGCGGTTATAAAACAAGTGGTGGTTTGCACGGAGTAGGTGCATCTGTCGTCAATGCATTATCCGAATGGCTAATTGTTACAATTAAACGGGATGGATATGTCTATCAACAAAAATTTAAAGATGGTGGAAAACCTGAAACAACATTGGAAAAAATCGGAAAGTCAAACCAAACAGGGACACTCATTCATTTCAAGCCAGACCCGACCATATTTAGTACGACTTCGTATAATTACGATACGTTGTGTGAACGTTTACGCGAGTCTGCATTTTTACTAAAAGGATTAAAAATCGAAATTATTGATGAACGCTACGATCAAAATGATGTATTTTTTTATGAAAATGGAATCGAAGCTTTTGTTGAATATTTGAATGAAGGAAAGGACATTCTTCATCCTGTCGTATTTATTGAAGGAGAAGCAGGTCAGATCGAGGTCGAATATGCTTTTCAATTTAATGATGGATTCTCGGAAAATATGCTTTCATTTGTTAACAATGTACGAACAAAAGATGGAGGAACTCATGAAGTTGGCGCAAAAACAGCAATGACAAGAGTGATCAATGAATATGCCCGTAAAGTTAATTTATTGAAAGAGCGGGATAAAAACTTGGAAGGTACCGATATTCGTGAAGGACTAGCAGCTGTTATTTCAGTCCGAATTCCGGAAGAGTTACTGCAATTCGAAGGGCAAACGAAAGGTAAGCTTGGAACAAGTGAAGCAAGATCTGCTGTCGATGCTGTCATTTCTGAACATCTTGCCTACTTTTTAGAGGAAAATCCCGAATCAAGTAATTTGCTTATTAAAAAGTCGATTAAAGCTGCTCAAGCAAGAGAAGCAGCAAGAAAAGCACGCGAAGAAGCTCGCAGTGGAAAAAAACGCAAAAAGTCGGAAAGTCTTTTATCTGGAAAATTAACTCCGGCACAGTCGCGGAATCCACAAAAAAACGAACTTTATCTTGTCGAAGGTGACTCTGCAGGAGGTTCAGCGAAACAAGGGCGTGATCGAAAGTTCCAAGCGGTTCTCCCATTGCGTGGTAAGGTAATCAATACGGAAAAAGCAAAACTGCAAGATATTTTTAAGAATGAAGAAATTAATACAATCATTCATACGATCGGTGCAGGTGTTGGACCAGACTTTAACTTAGAAGATGTCAATTATGATAAAGTGATTATCATGACCGATGCAGATACCGATGGAGCACATATTCAAGTGTTACTGCTTACATTTTTCTATCGCTATATGAAACCACTTATCGAAGCCGGAAAGGTTTATATTGCCTTACCTCCTTTGTATAAAGCGAGTAAAGGGACGGGAAAAAAGGAAATAATTGAATATGCCTGGACGGATGATGAGCTATCAAGCGTAACGAAAAAGGTAGGAAAAGGTTATATACTTCAGCGTTACAAAGGATTAGGTGAAATGAATGCCGACCAATTATGGGAAACGACGATGAATCCTGATTCGAGAACATTGATACGTGTACGAATTGATGATGCTGCTCGTGCAGAACGACGTGTAACAACTTTAATGGGTGATAAAGTTGAACCGCGTCGAAAATGGATTGAAAACAATGTTGCCTTTGGTTTAGAAGAAGATCAAAGCATTTTAGAAAATGAAAATTTATCAGTTGAAGGAGGGGACCAAGACTGATGACTAGTTTAGAGAAATTTCAAGACCTGCCCCTTGAAGAAGTATTAGGTGATCGTTTTGGACGGTATAGTAAATATATTATTCAAGATCGTGCATTACCGGATGCCCGTGATGGTTTAAAACCTGTCCAACGCCGTATTTTATATGCGATGCATGTCGAAGGAAACACAAATGATAAAGGTTTCCGAAAATCAGCAAAAACGGTCGGTAATGTAATCGGTAATTATCATCCGCATGGTGATTCGTCTGTATATGAAGCAATGGTTCGGATGAGCCAGGATTGGAAAGTAAGAAATGGTTTAATTGAAATGCACGGTAATAATGGAAGTATTGATGGAGATCCTCCTGCTGCGATGCGTTATACTGAAGCGAGATTATCAGCGATTGCATCCGAGCTTTTAAGCGATATTGATAAGGATACAGTCGATTTTATCCCAAACTTTGATGATACATCAAAGGAGCCCACTGTTCTACCAGCAAGATTCCCTAATCTTTTGGTTAATGGATCAACAGGAATTTCAGCAGGTTATGCAACAGATATCCCACCGCATCATTTAGGTGAAGTGATAGATGGAACGATCATGCGTATTGAAAAACCTGATTGTTCCGTAGATGATTTAATGAAAGTCATTAAAGGACCTGATTTCCCTACTGGTGGAATTATTCAAGGGATTGACGGAATAAGAAAAGCTTATGAAACTGGTAAAGGAAAAATAGTAGTTCGTGGTAAGACAGAAATTGAATCCGTACGTGGCGGCCGCGAGCAAATCATTATCACTGAAATTCCATATGAAGTGAATAAGGCAAATATGGTGAAAAAAATTGATGAGTTACGTTTAGATCGGAAAGTAGAAGGAATTTCCGAAGTACGTGATGAAACCGATCGTACGGGTCTCCGCATTGTCATTGAATTAAAAAAGGACGCCCACGCAGATGGAGTTCTGAATTATTTATTTAAAAATACGGATTTGCAAATAACCTACAATTTCAACATGGTGGCCATTGCTAATCGCAGACCGAAACTTATGGGATTGAAAGAGTTATTAGATGCTTATATTAGTCATCAAAAAGAAGTCGTAACTAATCGGACAAAATATGACTTACATAAGGCAAAAGAACGTCAACACATTGTTGAAGGATTGATGAAAGCTTTATCAATACTCGATGAAGTGATTTCAACGATTCGTGCATCTAAGGATAAACGCAATGCTAAAGATAATCTAATTGCGAAATTCCAATTTACTGAAGCACAATCTGAAGCAATCGTATCTTTGCAACTATATCGTTTAACAAATACGGATATTACAGCATTGCAAAAAGAAGCAGAAGAGCTTAGAAAAAAAATAGAAGAACTTACATCAATACTAGATAGCGAAAAAAATTTATTAAACGTCATCAAAAAAGAACTTAAAGAAATTAAAAAGAAATATGTAAATGATCGAAGGGCTCTTATTGAGGAAAAAATTGAGGAAATCAAAATTAACCTAGAGGTTATGATTCCGAACGAAGATGTGATGGTCACAGTTACGAAGGATGGATATGTTAAAAGAACGAGTATGCGGTCATATTCGGCATCAAATGGACAGGATCTTGCGATAAAAGAAACGGATAGAGTGTTATTCCAAGAAGAAATTAATACGACAAGTGTCGTTCTCTTATTTACTAACAAAGGGAATTACTTATACTGTCCCGTTCATGAGCTTCCTGATATTCGATGGAAAGATCTAGGACAACACATTACAAATATTATTCCTATTGAAAAAGATGAACGAATTGTTGAAGTAATTGAAATTAAAGATTTTAATGCATCGAACTATTTATTATTTATTACTAAAAACGGCATGGCTAAGAAGACGGAAATTAATCAATATAATGCCCAAAGGTATTCTAAACCTCTTGTAGCCATTAATTTAAAGGGCGAAGATGAAGTAGTTGATGTCCATCTTACCGACGGTTCTAAAGATATATTTATAGCTACTCATTTAGGCTATGGCTTATGGTTTGATGAACAAGAAGTAAATATCGTCGGGGCTCGTGCAGCTGGAGTAAAGGGGATCAACTTAAAGGATGGAGATTATGTTACATCAGGTAAAATATTAGAAAACACCAAAGAAGAATCCGTTTTTATTGCAACCCAGCGTGGTGCTGTTAAAAAAATGAAATTGAGTGAGTTTGAAAAAGCAACACGTGCAAAACGCGGCGTAGTGATGCTACGCGAATTGAAAAACAATCCACACCGAATAATCGGTTTAGATATTGTTAAAGAAAAAGATATAATGTGGCTTCAAACAGAAAAAGATGTACTTGAATCAATCGCCGTTGCAACTTTACGTTTCAATGACCGATATACAAATGGTTCTTTCGTTATTGATGAAAGTGAAAATGGCGTTGTGAAAGAAGTTTGGAAAGAAAAGCCTAATAATAAAACAATAGAAGAATAAAGCATAAAAAAGCATTTGTCCAAAATTTCGGGCAAATGCTTTTTGTTTTATCAATGGTTATTTTTACATAACCAAAAAATTATTGGAAACAATAATGAGCAAAAGGAATGAAGGAGAATCGACGATGAAAAAAGAATATGTACTTGCTGTATTTGCCTTTTTCTTTATGTCTCTTAGTACTGTTGCAATATCATACGCCGGAGAATCAGCCAATACAAATGAAAAGATACTACAAGAATATAAAATTGATGTTACAGGTGACCGAAAGCCAGATAAAATTATCCTGAAAGGGATACAAGTCGATGCTAGTAGTATGTACATGGAGAAAATTTGGGCGGAAATAACTTCATCCAACAATAAAAAGTTTCGAATTGACTATGAACCGGGATATAAGCCAAAAATTGAATTTGCGGATTTAAATCATGATAATGTTTTAGATTTATTAGAATCTAGTGGTACAGGTGGAAGTGGGGGGTTATATAATTATCGTTTAACGACTTTAAAAGATAATAAAGCAATTGATATCCCAATGCCGCCTGCATTAAATGTTCAGGGACACTTTGAAGATCAATTCAAAGCCAGTCTCACAATACCGGAAATTAGCTTTACTAAAAAATTTAAATTATCAAATCGTAAAAAAGATTATATTCGCTTAGGACTATTTCAAAAAAACGGAACGTTAAACGAGCCTACAGAATTAATGATTGATCCGGTAGACGTGTATAGAATTATTAAAGTTAAAGGAGAAAAAGGATTTGGATTAAAATCTTATCGCAGGGTTAGTGGGGCCTACCATGCAGATGCGTTAGGAACACTTATATCTGTTTGGTATTATGAAAACGGAAAATGGAATCAAATACAAACAAAGTGGAAAGATCGGTAACCTTTTATAGGCAAGTATCATACAATATGTTAAGCATAGATAAAGAGGGGATGCTTATCATGGATCATTTAGACAATTTATCTATTAATATCATTCCACCGGCGACAGATTTAAATCCCTTACAAGGAAGAAAATACACATTAACACATTCTGAAGCAACCGGTGAATGGTATTTGTCAATCGGAACACAATTTCCGTTTACGAAGTTAACAAATGGTCTTTTCAGCGTAATTGAGGCAGAGTGGACAACTAAAATGGGGGAATACATTCTTTTAGGAAGAATAAACATAAACTCAGATAGCTATAACGACAAACTAGATCAAGTTCGTTATATGATTTATCAAAAAGAGTTACCTCAGCTCATCGCACATATTATTGACGCAGATAAGCGATTCTTACATTATCATCCGTTGCTATTGGATGCACCGATACACATTGAAATAAAAGCAAAATATCCTGAGTTCTATCGAACACTATATATGGGTACAGCAAGGAAATATTTAAAAAAAGAATCGGTCAATTCTTAACACAGGTGATTACCTGTGTTTTTTTGATTATTTATAAAGCCAATTTATTTGAAACTATTATGATTGTGATTCGTATACACAATAGTAGAGATAAAAAGTGGGGGAATATAGAGTTATGCGTTTTTATTCTAAAAAAGGACCTATCATTACTATTATTACTTGGAGTTTATTCATAGTTTTGCTTGGGACAATTATTATTTTATTAATTCATGGGCTCGAAGACTCAGATTCAATTTTCGGCTTAATCATTGTAAGTATTTCGCTTGTTTTTGTTACTTGGTTATGGATGAATACATATTATGAAATTAATAACGGAAAGCTGAAAATTATTGCTGGTCCGTTTAAATATGCAATAATCGACATAAATGAAATTAAAACGATAGAAAGCACAAAAAACATTATCTCAAGCCCGGCGTTATCAATGGATCGAATCGAAATTCAATATAACAAATGGCATACGATCATCATTTCGCCAAAAAATCAAGCCGAGTTTATTTATGAACTAAAGCAAATAAATCCTAAAATTGTTGATAATACATACAATGAGGAACAAACGGATGAGAATATTATGTAAACTTAATAAGGATATTAGTAGTGACTAAAAAATAAAAAAGCGAAGAGTATTTTTTTGATTTAGTAAATGTCAAATTCGGGTATAACATTATCCTGCACATTAATTATTTTAATACTGATGAACTTTGGAACACTATAAAAAAATTAATTCCATCTCAATATAACGAGTATTCTTTTGAATTGAGACGGAATTAATTTTCATTAATTAACTTCCGATAATATATATTATGGTGGGGGCGTTAAGATAAATATGTTAACAACCTATTCTACCCTGTGTTTATGACCAATTTTTTTTATATTTTTTGTGTCGATATACTTAACGCTATATTCAATAACATCATTTATAAATAATTGATGATTTTTAGCAAATTCTTTTACACAATTTAATAATTCTTTATCATAAGTAGTTTTATACTGAATCCGATCTTTAGGTCTCTCTTTTTTATTAAACAAAATTACTCCTTGTGAAAGCACATGTTGTAATCCATTTTCAATTAGATAATTTACATGAGTGTCATGTTCTTCGGCCAAAGCATTTAATTGATCTAATAAACGTTTGCTAATATTTGTTCTGAATTTTACTCTTGAAGTATCTGTTACCTGAACCAAACTTCCATTTACTAATTTCCACATTAATATCACTCCTTATTTCATGCTACATTTTTTTATGAAGGGTCATAAAATTTCTTTTATATGGAATAAAATAATCATTTGCATCTTTATATATAATATCAGCTAGTTTAGGTAAATCAAACTTCCCTTTCACCCAGACACGATAGATTACATTCCCAGACTTACTGTTTGTGATTGTTATCTCTGAACGTAAATCCCATGTCTGGAATACATTAAAAAGTCCATTTGCAAATTGTGAACTTGCTGTTGTGATGTTCATTACATACCCCGTATGCTGAACCCACCCATCTCCGTCTATTACTCCTCTTACAAAAGAAGGCAAATACTCTTTAGGAACAGCGGGAAACGGAACAGTTAAGGATTTATTTGGAATAATTCCTAGTGCTTTAAGGTCCATCTTGATAGATTTTGAGTAAATATTTAGTGTAGGTGTTGTTTTCGTTTTTCCAAAAGGCGCTAAGACATAGTCAGCTTCCATTAATTTTGCAATTAATCGAAGAATTTTTTCATCCTTTTGGGAAAATGAGATAGTATGAGTTTGCTTATGAACATGTCCATCCGTCAAAAAAAGTCCTAAGACCCATGCCATTTCATGAGACCAAACTTTGAAAAAGTTTTCATTAACTGAATGCTTGCGGGGTTGTCCAGATGATTTTTCGCGATTCATTTTCACTCCATGTTTATAAAGAACATTTCGAATGCCTCGATCAGATAAACCAATTATAGGAATCATTTCACTATATGACATACCACTCTTATACATATTAACAATAATCTCATCTGTAATACCTGGATTTCTAGGCATAACATCACTCCTTTGGAAAAATAAAAAATATATTTAAAACAAAGGATGTACAAAAATAATCTGTTTCTTCCATTATACGAATACACGTTCTTATTTGCAATAAGTTGTCAAAAAAAAGATGCCCCTGTTACAGGGAACATCTTCGTAAAGGCAATTATATATTAGTTTACATAACGTGTTGTTGTCTTGATATTAGATAATTTATTTTGTAGATTTGCACGATCACGTTTCATTTGATTTAATCGATTGGTAACAACTTTTTTCCCGTATTCTTTTGAAGCGGAGGCAATTAATATAACATTTTCTTTATTATTACTCATTCATACCCCCCCAAATAATTTTTTATAAAGTAGAAATACGTATATCCCTTTTTATAATTTAACTAAGATTATCATTTTTTATTTTGAAGACCATTTCAAATTTCCTGCTTTATAAAGCGTCATTTTCTCCTTATTATACTGCTTTGTATAAAGATTAAACTGTTCTTTAAGGTCTTTCAATTGTTTATTATCCTTGTTAAATTTCTTAATTTGTTTATCATAATTTGTAATATGAATGTTTTTTTGTTGTAAATAATTATATAACTTTTGATCAGCTTTTATATTTTCATTTGATAAATTGTAAATTTTTTTGTATATTTCATAACGTTTATTAATAGAATTTGCCACTTTTTTCGTCTTATTTCGAAGGGTTTGATCGTCAATTTTTTTCATAATTGGCTTAATCTTTTTTGCTTCATTATACGAGTTTTCGATAATAGTATTTTCTTTCTGAATAAGCTTTTGCCGCTTTTGTAATGATTCACGCGCTTTATCAAGTATTGGATCTATTTTTTTACTCGTAACCTTTAAATTAAGTATTGATGTATACAGTTTATTTTCTTCTTTTTGCAAGTTATTCAGTTCATTTTGATATTTACTTAAACTCGATTCTTTATTTGCGGCTTTTTCCAAGTGAAGATAAATTGTAGCAATTTCCTTATTTGCCGATTCACACCCTACAAGAATTGTTATACTTGCTGTGACAATTGCAAAAATGAGAACAATTGTTTTTATCGTACCCTTTTTTTTCACCTTTATCCCCCTTTCTGGTAATCTATTATATTATGAACCATAAGGATGACAACGGTCATTACATTTAAAACTATATGCGTCCATACTTTCTTCAAGATTTTTTGTAACAAAATGATTTTTATTTAACCAATTTAATAATATTGGCAAATATTTAATTGTTGGCCCACGATCATGTAATAATATAACAGGATGCTTTCCAATACTATCCATAAATTTAATTCCGTTTATAACACGTGAAACATATGCCTTACTATTTGATTTCCAATCATCGCTATCGATATCCCAATCCCACAGCTGGAATCCATATGATTCAATTTCTTTTCGATACGAATCCAACATATACGGAACACTTCCATATGGGGTTCGAATAAGTGTCGATCTCACACCAGTAATTTTCTCAAGCACTTTCTGGTCCTCCTGCATTTCATGCAATGGACTTTTCTTTGAATGATAAAATTGACGGGCATCATGTGTTACACCATGTAGACCTACAGCATATCCTGTTTTTACCATCCGTTTAACAACTTCGGGATATGCTTTTATATGAGGAGCTAGCATGAAAAACGTAGCTTTTGCACCATAATGGTCGAGAACATCAAGTAACTCGTTCGCATCAGATGAAGGCCCATCATCAAAAGTTAAATAAACAATCTTTTGATTTTCCTCTTGTTGAATTAGTTCCTTTTCTTTCTGAATTATAGAAGTTGCATAAATTGAACCTTTCATCGTTTGTTTTAGTTGAGGGGCATTTTCCATCATAGGAATTTCATTCGGAGGACCTTGTTTTTTAACAGCCACCATTACATCATCTTCCGTTCCTCTAAAAGAAAATCCGACAATAAATAGTAAGATGATTATTATTGCTCCAATCTCATAAATCATTCTTTTTCTTCTCTGGTTTTGCTTGTTAGTCATTTAATCACCTTCGAGTTTTTCTACTTCAACTAGTATAATGGGTAAATCCAAAAAAAAGGTGACAAAAAAATTACAAACTTCAACATTTACTTCCAAATTTCCACATCACTTTAAAAAGTTTTGTTACATTTACATAAGATTGGCACCCGACTATAATATAAATAGCATATTATAATTCAGATAAATTCGTATATTCTAATAATAACCATATTTTAGGGGGATATAAATGGAATATGATGTAATTGTTATAGGGGCTGGTTTATCTGGTTTGGTTGCAACTGCCGAACTCGCAGACGCAAATAAACGCGTGTTACTTCTCGATCAAGAACCTGAAAACTCTTTAGGCGGCCAAGCTTGGTGGTCATTTGGCGGATTATTTCTAGTGGATTCACCCGAGCAACGCAGAATGGGAATAAAGGATTCACGGGATCTAGCTTGGCAAGATTGGTTAGGGACTGCGGGATTTGATAGAGACGACGAAGACTACTGGGGAAAAAAATGGGCCGAAGCCTATGTTGACTTTGCAGCCGGTGAAAAACGAGAATGGTTATATGGATTAGGTGTACGATTCTTCCCTGTAGTAGGTTGGGCCGAACGTGGAGGTTATTTAGCTGAAGGTCATGGTAACTCTGTCCCTCGATTTCATATTGTTTGGGGTACAGGTCCAGGGATTGTGAAACCATTTGAGACACGAGTTCGAAATGCAATAAAAAATGGTCTCGTTGATTATCGACCTAGACATAGAGTTGATTCATTAATAACTAAAAATGGTCCGGTCGTAGGAGTACAAGGATCCCAACTAGTAGCTAGCACTGCCGCTCGTGGTCAATCAAGCTCACGGGAAGTAATAGGTGACTTCGAATTTCATTCCCAAGCAGTTATTGTGTCAAGCGGCGGGATTGGTGCGAATCATGAGCTAATTAGGAAGAATTGGCCGAAAAGATTAGGTATTCCTCCAAAAAATATGATTAGTGGCGTACCAGAACATGTGGATGGCCGTATGTTGGCCATAACTGAAAAGGCTGGCGGCCGAATCGTTAATAGGGATCGTATGTGGCACTATACAGAAGGAATTAAAAATTGGGATCCGATCTGGCCTATGCATGGCATTCGCATCCTTCCAGGTCCTTCCTCCCTTTGGCTTGATGCAAAAGGCCAACGTTTCCCGGCTCCAAATTTTCCAGGATTTGATACGTTAGGAACGTTAGAGTCAATTCAAGCATCCGGATATGATTATTCATGGTTTATTTTAACCCAAAAAATTATAGAAAAAGAATTCGCACTTTCTGGATCAGAGCAAAATCCCGATTTAACAGGTAAAAGTATAAGACAAGTATTGTCTCGTGTAAAACCAGGTGCCACCGCTCCTGTTCAAGCTTTCATGGATAAAGGCGAAGATTTCGTCATTGCAGATAACTTACAAGCACTTGTTGATGGAATGAATAAATTAACTGGTACGAACTTGCTCAAGTTTGCAGAAATAGAACGTCAAATCATTGCTAGGGATAGAGAAATGGAAAATACATTTACAAAGGATTTACAAATTACTGCTTTACGTGGTGCTCGTAAATATCTTGGCGATAAACTTATTCGTGTTGCAAAACCACATAAAATTCTCGATCCGAAAAATGGTCCGTTAATTGCTGTTCGATTAAATATTTTAAGTCGAAAAACACTCGGAGGATTACAGACTGATTTGTCTGGTCGTGTTTTAAACTCTTCGGGAAATCCAATTAATGGACTATACGCAGCTGGGGAAGTGTCCGGTTTTGGTGGCGGCGGAGTACACGGCTATCGTTCACTTGAAGGAACATTCGTAGGTGGTTGCCTCTTTACTGGTCGCCAAGCAGGAAGAGCACTTATTCAAGAGTTAAAATAAAACGGTTCATCGGTTGAGGAATGCTATTCATCTATCTATTCCCTGCTTTCAATTTTCTACGAGAATGAATATCGTGTACAATAGGTAAGAAAGGAAGTGACTCAGGTGACAAATAACACAATGTATCTTCCTCCAAAGGGAGACTATTCTAAGTTTATAGATGAAAACCATTATGAAGAAAAAGTTCGGGAATGGGGTTTATCCACCACTAAAGAAGTAAAAAAACAATTTTGGTTTAAGGATGATACACAACAGAGCATAGTTAAAATAATCGGTTATGAGGTATATGGTAAATCTGAGGAATATAATACTGTTATTATTGAATTTGAAGATGGGAATTTATGCTGTATTCACCCCGCCTATTTAAAGGAAATGCAATCACCAAGTTTCGGAAAGGTTTATGTCGCTTCTAACAAAAGTGAACAATCACCACCTAAACAAAAAGAGGAACCGAAAGCATCTCAGACTAAAGAAAATAAATCAGAAAGATTACATAAAGAAACAACTACAAAGAAAGAAAAGCAAGAGAAGCCTGCAAAGATCCAATTACCAGAAGAAAAAGTACATTTTACAGCAGCAGTTAAGCAATTTGCATTAAGCTGGAATAACTTTAATGAAGAAAATGATGAAGTCATTATTCTTGAAAATGTTGTTATCCATGAAGAGACTCCGATTGAAATTGATCTTTGTTGGTGTTCTCATTCGAAAACATTAAAGAAATTGGAGCTCGTTCCAGGTGACACACTAGATTTTAATGGAAAAATAGTAAAAAAGAAATTACCTAAAGGAAAAGATGTTGAGGAAAAATACATCATTGATGCTCCCGTTTATTATAAAATTAACAACCCATCAAAAATCAAAAAAAGCTAGAGGAAAAATTCATGCCTCTAGCTTTTTTATCGGCTGAAATAGTTAAATTAATCATTTCTTTCAAATCTACATAATAAAATATACAAAAACAGGTAAAAAATTCACTGCTTACATCCTCTTCATTTAATAAAGCTAATTGTTCGAGGAGGGAATTAATCATTTGCTAACGTTTAATAAGCAAAAAAGGAAATTTCTTTCTAAACCCCTTATAAATATAAAAAAGGAATTAAATAAGAAAGTAACGATTAATCTTTTTCCAAAAGAAGAAGCCATCATTAAGAGTATTGTAGAACAAACAAGGCTGCTAAACAAAAATAATATTACTAGAACGAATGCCTATCTTGATTTTTATCTACGGCATCCCGAAATTCATTGGGCATTTTTAGGCCATATGGTATCAAGAAATGGTGGATGGAATATGACGGACCTAAAAGGAAGCCTTTTATCAAAACTGCTGACAAACAAAGAAGCTACTTCGTTTTTTACATTTCTAGAAAGAGGGAATTGGTTAATCTTTCAAGATGCATATCCACAATTTCTAGTTTATGAAGAAAGTAAAATGAAAGGACAAAACCTCTTTCATCTCCTCCCCCATTTTCATGTTTCTAAATTTATGGTCGCAGTTTGGAATCAATTTTGGCAGGATAAAGATCCATATCCATTAGCCATTGCTTTAATTGTAAACGAACAAAATTATTTGGAAAAAAGGGTGATAAATAATCCAGTATTTAAAAAAGACGTTTTCGGTACAATTGAGTTCAAAATACAAGATTTCCTTTCAATGAACCAAATCCTATTCCCTTATATTAGAAATAAACAACTATATTTATCAGGACAAACATTGAACCATTTTCTAAATTTACATGAGCGAATACTCTTAGGGAAGCGTTTATATAACATCCTATTTAATAACCGCAATCTTTTAACTTTAACTGAAAAATGGGCTATTAACCATCCGCACACAGCATCGCGAAAAGACTATTGGCCCCAAATATTTAATGATGTTAATGAGGAAACACCCGGTCGACTTGTAAAAGCAAGGTTAAAATCCTGTCAATTACTTCCTAAATCCCCCCGATTCTATAGTCCGAGATTAGAATACGCTTGGAAAAATCAGGTTCATCAAGATGCCGAAGTTGGCGACTGGTACTCAAATTGGCAAGTAATCTATTATCTTATTAATTCAAAAGAACATGTAGGTGGAGAGATTGAACATGAATATTGTAAAACGCTCGAAAGACTTGAACTGGCAGCAATTACGAAAAAAGCCCTTTCCTTCATTGATTAGAACATACCTTCCCACATTATTACTCGCATCCTTTTAGGGCATTCAGTTGCTGAAAAATTTTGTTTTTTCTCCATCTATTTCTAACGTCCAAATAGACTTCTTCGGAAATGTAAGCTTTCCATTAAAGAAATAAATGAGATCATTTGAACTAGCTTCACGATAATTCATTTCTTCTCTCTCGAAGATTTGTTGATCAACCACTTTACCTTTATCATCAACTAGCTTTACGGTTATTTCTTTTTTATTTTTCCAGGAACTCTCAATACTAATCTGCTCTTGCTTTCCAATGATCAATTCCTTTGGAGAATCATTTAACATATAATGTTTAGTCTTCGGAAATGGCGGTAAAACATCAAGTGTAAACTCATCATATAATTTATCATCAACATAAAATGAGAGTTGCCACTTTCCCTCCATTGGAAATGGGGAAAACTGCGTTAATGTATGTGCATCTTCATTATTTAAACCTGAAGAAAGCTCTCCTTCAGACAGTAATAATTTTTCGCCAAATTGATTAACTGCTTCAACACGATATGTTTTTGATACTAGTGCATTTGGGTTTCCCCAGAAAAAGAGCATTAGCTTTGCAACCCTTCTCTCGTCTTTTGCAACAAAATGATTAAATACATTTAAAATCCCTACTTTATTTTCAATCCCTAATACTTCTTGTTTCGTATCAGGAAGTGTAAACATCTTTCCTTTTTGACCATTTAACTGGGTTAAAGTCTTTTGAGGATGTGGTTGATTACTTATTGGTAGCTGGGTAAAAATTAATAAAAATAGGATAGATAAGCATGCTGCAAATGAAATGATTGGTAACTTATATTGCCTTCTCTTCATTGGCAGTTGTTTTGTCTGTAGCGAATGTAATATTTTCTGCTTTTGCTCAGTATTTAAAGAATATTTAGGAAGATTTTTTAGACTTTCCTGTATATCTTTCATTTCCTCCATAAGTATATCCCTCCTTCTTTAAAATTTCTCTTAATTTTTTTAAGGAACGATGGTACATAACATTCACTTTATTAGGACTACATTTTACTATGTCACTCGCTTCTTTTGATGATAGTTCCATTATTCCACGGAGGATGACTACCTCTCTATATTGTGTAGGTAGCTTATAAATTGCCTTATATAGTTGATTATTTTCTTGTTTTTTGATAATTTCCATTTCAACGGTATCTAACATGTTTTGTTCAGACGATAATATATTTTTGATTTTCCGCCATAGTAGTTTTCTTCGAAACTTATCGATAACGATATTTCTTGCAATTGAGATTAACCATGTTTTTGGATGCGAATTCTCTTTGAAGTTTGATAAATTCTTCATTGCTAACAAGAAAGTATCTTGTACTAAATCCTCTACATCCGCAGAACCTGTATAATAAATTAAATAACTTGTGATATCTTGCTCATATTTCTGAAATAACTCTTCAATTGAATATCCCCCCAAACGTCTCCCCTCCTTTACTGATTAGACGAATAGAAAGTTCAAATATTACAAGAAATATTCTTCTTATTTCAATGCATTAATTTCCAACAATTTAAAGCTATTCAATCAATATGATTGGAAAAAATACAAATAAATCAATCAAAATGAAGGTGGAGTTACTAAAATGATAAAACTTCTACTGTCTATATTCCTTGTCCTAACCATTTATCCCTTTTACACAAATGCATATGCTAGTAGTTTGCAGCCTTATGGTTTTCCAATAAATTTTCAGATTGAAACGCAACATTGGAAAGAGGTAAATAAAATCATCCCAAAAATGTCAAAATTCACTGTAATTGATGTGGAATCCGGGAAGAGTTTTGATGTGCAAAGAAGGGCCGGAAAGCATCATGCGGATGTACAGCCGTTAACGAGGAAAGATACAAAAATTATGAAAAATATTTATCATGGACACTGGAGCTGGCGTCGAAGAGCGATATTAATATTAGCAAAGGATCGTTTAATCACAGCTTCCATGCACGGAATGCCCCACGGTGCTGGTGCCCTTCAAAATGGTTTTCCTGGTCACTTTTGTATTCATTTCATTGGGAGTACGACACACAAAACGGAAAGATCAGATTTATCACATCAATTAATGATACTTAAAGCCGCGGGGAAAATTGACGAATATTTAGCCAATGCTACACCAAACCAAGTCACAGACGCGCTAATGGTCTTTATTAAGAATGGAGATGAAGGGCTAATCAAAAAAATTGCTGTCAGCAAACATAAAAATATTAAAAAAAAGATTAAAAAACTGGATCAAATTGATACCATTCGATGGGATAGTCAAGCGGCGAAGAATGAAGATGAACAGTTTCTTTTATATACTGTACCTGTTAATCTTCAAATGTATATAAAAGAAGAAGGAGCACTAAAAACTCGAGTATCTTTTCAATTAATGAGAACCTCACCGCTTTCTCGATGGAAAATTAGTATTGATTCACTATTAGCTGAAATTGAAAAAAATTAAAAAAGCAGGAAATACCTGCTTTTTTCGTCTATGATATATGAAATTATTCCTTTAGTTATTCAAGATTTTCTTTACAAAATACATGTAACATTTGTAATTCTTCTTCCTCAAGTTCAAAGTCTAAATACGTGTGTGTAATATTCTCAAAAATTTGATATTGCGCAATTCGTTGTTCATTACCATTTACCACATAAATAACTTTAACATATAATCCATTTTCAGAAAAAAGTTCATCATCTTCCGGTACTTCGATATCAATTATGTATTCATAACGGTCTCCAACTAATATTCCTGTCGGGTCTTCAAGCTTTTCTATTGTAAATCCTGTAATGTTCATTTATGACTGCCGTCCCTTCAAAATCTATATAAATTAGTATACTTTGATTATTATACACATGAAATGGTTTGTATAAAATAATATTTTTATAAACAATGCGTTTTCTCTTCTGCTTCATCCCGTGGAACTGTATACCTTTTTGAATTGTTGTAAATGAGTCTTTTACCTAATTTATTTAATGAAGTAACATCAAATTTGTTTTAAAGCATATATAAATTTATGTATAAATTCAGAGGTGAAAAAATGAGAATATCGGAATTAGATGAAAATAACTTAACTGACGAATTAATGACTCGCTTGATCTATTCCAATATTTCTGACGATAAGAAAAATGGAGAGTGTATATTCGTCCCCGGCAGTAGATCAGCTGTTCAATATCGGTTACCTAAGGCCATTCAGTTATATCAAAAAGGAAGGGCAAAGAAAATATTATTTTCTGGTGGTGCGATTTGGAATAACTCTGGCTTATGTGAAGCTTTACTTTTAAAATCAAAAGCGATTGAGTTAGGAATTCCAGATAATGATATATTAGTTGAAACATTGTCCATGCACACGAAAGAAAATGTTCTTGCCTCTTTACTTGTCCTAGATAGGGAATTTCAATTACACAAGATTCAAAGATTACTTATTGTAACGACGTTTCCGCACATGCGAAGAATGTACCTTAATTTGAAAACATATATGCCGAATTGGATTGATTATTCACTTTGTCCAGTTGATAATCAAACCTCCATGGAAGATAGCTGGTTTAAACAACCCTATATGCGGAAACGCGTTGAATTGGAATCGAAAAAAATTATTCGTTATGTGAAACAAGGGGCAATTATAGATGCTGATATATAATATCAATTAGTAATTCCTATCAAAGTCTATAAGGCCTTCAAATGAAGACCTTATACATTATTAGTTGCAGTATTTATCCAAATCCCAAATCTGTGTACACCAATCTGCATAAAAATCCGGCTCATGAGAAACGATTAAAACGGTCCCCTCGTATTTTCTTAATGCATCAGAAAGTGCAGACTTTGCCTGGACATCTAGATGATTGGTTGGTTCGTCAAGAATTAGCCAATTACTTTTTTCCAGCATTAATTGAGCTAATCTTACCTTCGTTTGTTCCCCACCACTTAAAGAATGCAATGATTGAAACATATGGTCGTTTCTTATGCCTGCACGAGCAAGCGCGAGACGAATTTCCTTTTGTGTCATTCCTTCATTTAAAGACCAAATAAACTCAAGCGGTGTCATTGCAGAAGAAGTATTCCATTCTTGTGAAAAATAAGCAGGTTTTACATTGTGTCCGAAGCTAATATCTCCTCCAAGAGGTGCAATCTCACCGATGATAGTCTTTAACATCGTAGATTTGCCGATTCCATTATGCCCTTTTATTGCCACTTTTTCTCCCCTTTTTATTTTGACCGTTAAAGGGGAAAGTAAAGGTTTTGTATAACCAACCATCAATTTTTTTGTTTCAACAATTACACTTGTTGGTCGTTCAGATAATGTAAATATATATCTAGGTGTTGGGACTTCTATCGGTTTATGCATTCGCTCCATTTTCATTAATCTTTTTTCGCGTGATTTAGCTTGTTTAGTAGTGGATGCACGTGCCTTGTTCTTTTGAATATATGTTTCAAGCTTTTGAATCTCTTCTTGTTGTCTTTCATAGGCATTGTGCAATTGATGTTTCCTGAGTTCATAGGATTCTGTAAATTGTTGATAGTTCCCTACATATCTTGTTAACTGTTTATGTTCCAAATGATAAATGACGTTTACAATATCATTTAGAAAATCAGTATCATGGGATATCAAAATAAAAGAATTCTTGTAATTTAATAAATAATCCTTTAACCACTGAATATGTGCATAATCCAAATAGTTCGTTGGTTCATCCAATAACAAAATATCCGGTTCACTCAATAAAAGCTTGGCAAGCAATAATTTCGTCCTCTGACCTCCGCTTAGGTTTGATACATCTGTGTTCATACCTAAGAGATGAATCCCTAAACCGAAAGAAATTTCTTCGATTTTTTTATCAATTGAATAAAAATCATGAAACTCCAACTGCTCCTGTATATGTGAATATCTATCTAATTGAGATTTTAACTGTTCGGAATGACTTGAAGCCATTTCAACGGTTAGTTGAAGCATTTCATTTTCTAATTCGTATAAATGCTTAAATGCACTTCGTAAATAGTCTTGTATACTTAATCCTTCTTTTAAATTTATATGCTGCTCTAAATAACCTATCCGAATATTAGGCAATTTCTCAATCTTTCCATGATCAGGTAGTAATGTGCCGGATAAAATCTTTAACAATGTTGTTTTCCCAGCCCCGTTCGGACCGACTAAGCCAACTCTTTCATTTGTTAATAAACGAAAATCAATTTCTTTAAACACCAATTGGTCACTATAATAATGGGTTAATTTTTCTACGTTTAAAATACTCATATTTATTTTCCCTCCACAAAGTTCTAATAAAATAGAACCAATCGTAAAACACGGAGGATGCAAAGATCGAAGACCAATTCAAATCATTCGTTTAGTTTTATTCAATTTTCTATAAAAAAAGGCAGGGAAATCCCCTACCATCTTTGTTCCATTAGAATGAAGTATTCTAAAACACGAACGTTTTTAAAGAGTAAAGGTCGGATTATCCGTTGTTTTACGATTGGTTTAGCAAAAAATAGGCAGACTTATCCCGTTCTATGCTCAAACCATTTGAAAAACAACAGACATACTCATAAGACCTTTACCACTCCTTTTTATTAATGTATTGTTTTCATTTTAACAAAGTTTGAATATTCGGTAAAGGGAAACTTTAATCACCGATAATTTTCCACTTTAGTATGGCCAATATTTCTCTTGCATATAATTTCACTTTTACAACCTTTGGCGTCTCTGCGGCAAGTGGGTATGCTTTTATCCCTTGTTCTGTCGCCAATTGGATTGCACGGTACAAATGAAAATCGCTACTAACTATGACGGCTTCATCAATTGAATACAGTTTTTTAGCAAATTTAATATTCTCATAAGTGCTAACGGATTTATCCTCCATTAAAATACGATCCTCAGATATTCCATTGTCAAGCATGTAGCGACGAAGCGCTTCTGCCTCGGTAATTTTCTCATCTGGGCCTTGGCCACCGGTAACAATAACCTTTGAATTTTTGTTTTCCCTTAAATATTCTAGTCCCACTTTTGCCCGTTCGGTCAACGCTTTGGACATTTTTTCTCCATTTACCTTTGCACCAAGAATAAGTATATATGGAATATCATTAGGTGGCTCTTCTCTCGCGGTTTTCTTTATTTGACTAAAAGTATAACTTGCCCAGACAATCGCAATTAAAAGAAGAACGGAAATGGCAGTAATGATCATTCTTATTTTCATGTGAACCCCCTTCAAGTGACAACAACTATAAATGTTAGACGAGGATTTTTGAGAAAAGTTTCAATTTATAGTGATCCGTTACCTGCTTTATGTTTATCCTTGATAATTATTCAAACTAAATATAACAAAACCAAAACAAGCAGTAATTAACAAAATTACGATACCAGCGAATATCAAAAGGCCAATTCCAGTCATCTTCTTATTCTTGGAGAAAAAGTAGATAATGGCCGCAACATGTATAATCGGAGCGATAAAAGCCACCGGAAATAGCCCGAAAATTGTAAATAACGAAGGAATTAAATAAATTAAGAACCCTATTCCAATTCCTAGCCATACATTCCCTTCATCTTTCTTATCACTTTGCCTAATACTTCCCTCTTCTTCGTTATTCATTCTTATCCCCCTTTAATAGAATCCTATTCTTATAAAGTTGAAATTAACGTGTTAACATGATCTCTTCTTGTATTTTTTTTAATTCCAGTTCTTTTTCATCCCGATAAAATAAATTATATGTATCAAAAGGAATAATTCTTCCATCTGGATGAGCGATGTGTACACAAGATTTTTTGACCGAACGAACATCGAAATTATGAGCATCTTGAAATTGCATGATGATAACGCGAAAAACATTATCGTAGCCGATTTCACCTGGAATATCGACTTTCGGAAGACAGCAAAGTAAATCTTTAAAGGATAACGCGGATGAGCTAGGTGAATGATTCAATGAAAATAAATTAAAGATCATATTGCGAATATTTTCATCTTGTTCGAAAACGATTGTATTCCGTTCACCCTCTAATAAAATATTATGGTCAATCATCCCGGTTAACGGGGTAACAATACCGTCCTTCTTAAAAGCATAACCCATCGCTAAAGAGTCCGGGTGACAAGGGACTGGAACCATATCTTTTTCACCAAACACACCCGATTGATCAATAATCATTTGTCTAACTTCACTTAATGTTAAGCGATCCGTTTCAGGATTGAAATCCTCTAATCGGCCAGCACTTTGAATTGGCTGGAACGTAACACCCCGAACACATTTTTGCTCTAAACCATATTGGATTATCTTACCTACTTCATGATCGTTTAAGCCTTTTTTTAATGTGACCACTAATGTTGTTGAAATATTGTATTCATTTAACCGATCAATCGCCTTTTGTCTTATCTTAGTAAGATCGACTCCCCTTAATTCTTTCAATGCATCCGCTTCAAAACTATCAAATTGTAAATAGATTTCAAAACCGGGTAAATACGTTGCCAAGCGCTTAACAAATTCTTTATCATTGGCAATTTTTAATCCGTTCGTATTGACCATAATATGTTTAACTGGTTTTGATTTTACAAGATCTAATATTTCAAAAAACTGTGGATGAATAGTCGGTTCGCCCCCACTGATTTGAATAATGTCCGGTTCCTTTTCATTTTCAACAATCGCATTCAACATAAACTCAATTTGTTCTAAAGATCGAAAAGTTCCTTTTTGCGGGGAAGACTCAGCATAACAGATTGGACATTTTAAATTGCATCTTTCCGTAATTTCCAACAGAGTGAGGCAGCTATGTTGTTCATGGTCTGGACAGAGGCCGCAATCATATGGACAACCATATTTTATTGGAGTATTCCAGCGATGCGGCATTTCAGACGGCTTAATAAAGTCTCGACACCATTTGTAATACTCGATATTAGTCGAAATTAATACCTTTTCCCTTCCATGTTTCATACATGTTTTAACCATATAAACGTTTCCATTTTCAAAAATAATTTTCGCTTCTACTTTCCTCAAACACTTTGTGCAAATACTAATCGTTAAATCGTAATAAGTATACGGTCTATTTGGCATGAATTTGTTCCTCTCTTTTTATGTAATGTTGATGCTGTTGTCGTTTTCTTCTCATTAATGTAATGTAATAGATTATTCCTATTAAGCTTGCTACTTGAATATTATTTAAGGAAAAATACGGATGTGGTGTAGGTTTAATAAAATCTATGCTGAATCGAAAAACAAGATAGGACAACATAAAAAGTTGAAATAAATAACCTTCCCATTTAATTGCATTCTTCCTTTTTATCGTGAGAAGGATGATAATTAAAATAAATAAAAACGCAATTTCATACAACTGAGTTGGATGTCTTTCGATTCCATCACCAAAATCTACCCCTGTAATCCATGTTGTTGCTATTCCATATGTGTGATCATCCATCCCGGTAAGAAAACAGCCAATTCTTCCGAGCATCATTCCAACAGTTAAAGGCAAAACGAAGTCATCACCGGTTGATCTTTTCCATCCAATACATTTCTTTGCTAATTCAACACCTATTAGTCCTCCTAATAATCCACCTACGATTGTTTTTCCTTCTAACATATATTTCAAATTATCCCATTGTTCTATCGTCTTGATCGGATTTTCAAACCAGTAAAGAAATTTTGAACCAAATGCTGCCCCAAATATAGCACCTACAATTACCCACATCGCTTTATCCATCGGAATTCGTTCTTTATTTCTTGTATATAAATAAACGCGAAAACCGATAAAATAAGCTATTGCTTCAAATAAAAAATGAGGGTGGATACCAAATACATAAACAGGAAACTCCATGATTACCTCCGAAATACTATTCGAAATAATTAATTTTATAACACTTTATATATATATTCGCGAAAAAATGCAAAACATCCTTCAATAAAATTAAACTGACCAATTCACATTTACTACTTGTATATAAAAACAAAAAAACATCCAACGTAAAATTGGATGTACGATACTTATTAAGATTTGTTAATCTTTTTTGTATGGAAAGGACACGTTGTAATAGTGGTATTATCATCTCGCAAAAAATATTGTTTCCATTCATAATTATCTTTTTCCCCATATTTTTTCAAATCCGGATGGGGTGAAAGCTCATCATAAACTGTTAGCATTTTACGTATTTGGTTTTCCATTTTTTGCGATTGAATAGATGATCGATTAAATTTATCCAACACCCATCTAGGTGTTATTGCCAACATAAAATATGGGAAATAGCGACTTTTTCTTTTTTTATGAGCTGGAGTAGCACAATAAAAAAAGTACCTTTCTTTATTAAAACAATATTCCCATGAATGATGTGAAGGATCTGAAGAAATTTCCTCTGGCCATTCACTGTCATCTAAAGCAGAAAGCTGATTTAATAATTGCCAAAAAATCTCTTCAAATTCATGTGTACTAAATGCTTTTAAATTTTCAGGTGTTTCAAAAATGATTATTAAGGCAGTATAATCCCCATATTCTTCAGATGTTCGACCATACTCCTTCATTAATCCAACAAGCTCAACAACGGCTTTTGAATTTCTCGGATCGCTGACGAATCCAAACCGTAAGTGATTTAAGACATACCCTTGATATGCAGGGATACATGGAAATTTTCTTCTTTTATCCATCATCATTCGATGAAAAGAATATAGTGCATCTTTTTTCCATGAAAGTAAATTCTGAGTTGCAGTAATTGAATCGTATAATTTTACCATGAGTTCCCCCCCTTCAATTACAATATTAGTAATAACTGAAAGGGGTGAATGTACTTATTGTATTATTTCAAGCACAACAGGACAATGGTCACTCCCAAAAACATGAGAGTGTATGTGTGAATCTTTAACAGCCTCTACTAATCTACTAGAAACAATAAAATAATCGATTCTCCAACCGATGTTCCGCTCTCTAACCTTATTCATGTATGACCACCAAGAATAGGATTCTTCTTTATCAGGATATAAATAACGGAACGTATCAACAAATCCACTATTCAAAAGTTTTGTCATTTTCTCACGTTCTTCATTGGTGAAACCAGAATTTCCAATATTCGACTTTGAATTTTTTAAATCAATTTCATTGTGAGCAACATTTAAATCTCCACAATAAATGACTGGTTTCATTTGATCTAATTCAATTAAGTACTCGCGAAGCCGCTCCTCCCAAGATAAGCGAAAATCTAATCTTGCTAAATCTCTTTGGGAATTAGGTGTGTACACATTGACCAAATAAAATTGATCATATTCTAATGTGATAATTCGACCTTCAGGTTCTTCAACATTCTCTCCAATTCCATACTTAACAGATAAAGGTTTTTTCTTCGTAAAAACAGCTGTACCGGAATACCCTTTTTTAACAGCATAATTCCAATATTGATGATAGTTTGGTATATCTAATGTGACCTGACCATCTTGGCATTTTGTTTCTTGAATACAAAAAATATCTGCATCTATATCATTAAAATAATCTAAAAATCCTTTTTTTATGCACGCTCTAATTCCATTTACATTCCAAGAAACCAATTTCACTTTTAAAAACTCCTAACACGATTTTTTCAATCAGATTAAGTTAATTATAACATTGTTTTTTATAAAACATTGAATTTTTAGGTTGATGTATTTTTTATGTTCAAACTTCACAAGATAATACAGATATTCTATTTGAATATCGATGTTTCGAAGTATAAATCCTGCCAAAGAGGTGATTTTAGATGAGTTATAAAGACCATTTGGATCCCCACTCTGAGCTATTTCACCATCATACTACGAGAAGAAAGCATACGAAATCTCAAGTGAATGGACAAACTCAAGTTACTCAAAACACAATCATTTTAAGAAGTAACGCTAAAGCACATTTTTGGTAAGGAACATACAAGAAATGAACAAAAAAGACGCCATGTGCGTCTTTTTTGTTATTATTAAGTTATAAATAATTATTCCTTCAAAGAGCATATGTTTAAAATAGTCTTTTCCGCTTATATTCATTGTTACCCAAATTGTGATATAACTAATAAAGATGTGGGAAATCACTAGGAGGAATGGCATGCCTAAAAAAAAAATATTCTTATATGGTTTACTTTCTGTTTTATTTCTTTCTGCTTCCGCATGTAGCCATGATGCGAATTCAAAAACAAGCAGCAAGAAAGAAAACAAACAAGAAACAAAGGCAGAAAAAGAAAATGCGAAATATGCTGCGCTTGTAAAAGAAAAAAATAGTGAATTAGATTTAAAACCGATTACTTTGACTAACTATAGTGAAAAAGTAGGAGCGACAATTACCAATCCAAAATATAATGCTTTTGCAGTTAATAAAGAACTTGAAATAACGGGTAAAATTGAAAAACACGAGTTATTAAAAGAAAAATATGTTTGGGTAAAAGTCAGTTCTCTCGATGTGATTGATTCTAATTCAGTACAAGAATACTATATTCCTATAAAAAATGGACAGTTTTCAGACAAAATCCATTTTTATAATGGGGAAGGCAAATATTCCGTACATGTAATGCTTCCTGCAACAGATCGCGAAAATTATTATTATGATCTTTCCACATTTGAAGTAGTGAATGTTAACCCAATAAAACAAAGAGACCTTACTTATACCCCGTTTGCTCAAGAAGCACAATTAACCCTCGATACGATTAAATCCGGTTTTATGTCAGGGAAGGAATTAATAACGGTTGGGGGAACGATCAAAGAGCAAACATCATCCAAGAATATTATGATTGAAGTAAAAAAGGATAGCAATCAGTGGAAACACGAAATTCCTATTAAAAATGGGAAATTTTCTTATGAAGTTCCTCTTTTTTATGGAAAAGGCATCCATCAAATTAATGTTTTAGTTCCGGATCAGCAAAGAGAAAATTATTATCAATATGGCACAACACTTTTTGTCGATAATCAATCCGATCGAACAATGAAACCTATCGAATACTATCGTACCTATGAAGAAAGAGGAATTACACTTGATACCCCTCAATTTGGTGGAGATCAAGCAAAACTTTCCTACCATATAAAAGGACAGATCGATCCAAGTGCCAAATTTGCTAAAGAAACTTCTCATATTTATGTAAAAACAAAAAAAGGTAATGATGAAGCACTTGACATTATTCCAGTAAAACACTTTAATTTTGATGATTCGATTTATCTTCGATTTGGTCCAGGTGAATATGAAGTATCGATAAACGTTCCGGAAATTAAAGAGGAAAAATCGAACTATTTCCGCTATTTTTCCGTTGCATCATTTTCCGTCGAGAATATGGCAAACGAAGATAAACGAGATTTATTACCTTCACGTGGAATTCCGTCTGATGACCCAAAAATTATTAATCTAGCAAAAAAAATTACGAAAAATAAAAAGAACAATTTTGACAAGGCAAAAGCAATTTATGAATATACAGCAAAAACAATTTCCTATGATGTTGCTAAATTTAAAAACAATGAATTTGAATGGGATGACAATGCACTAAAGACTTTAAAATTAAAAACGGGTGTTTGTCAAGATTATGCGTATCTTGCAGGAGCACTTTTACGCGCAAGTAATATTGAGGCAAGAGTGATAACAGGAAAAGCCGGTACAGGGTTATTAAAAGAAAATCATGCATGGATAGAAGCAAAAATAAATGGAATGTGGTTAACGATGGATCCAACTTGGGGTGCAGGTTTTGTTCAAAATGATAAATTTGTAGCAAAATATACCGATAAATATTTCCAACCAAATATGAACGAATTTAACAAAACACATTTACGAGATAAAGTTGAATATTAAAAATAAAGTCGGGATATCCCCGACTTTATTTTATTTCAACACATCTGTTAATTGTGGAACGATTTGTTTTTTGCGTGATACGACACCTTTTAGTAAAGCACTGTTGTTTTCTAGCTTCACATTGAATGCTTTTTCAACAGCATCTGTCGCTTGTCCAATTGCAACAGCAGTAGAATCACTATTTAAAATATCTGTAACAACAAAAAGGAATAAATCTAAATTCTTTTCAGCAAGCACGGATGTTAGCTTCGATTCTAATTCTTCTTTACGATTCAACACATCATTGATATCTACAGCATTTACTTGAGCAATTTCAACTTTGTGGTTCCCCATTTGGAATTCTTTTGCATCTAAGCTAACCAACTGATCAATCGTCTTATCGCTTAAATCCGCTCCTGCTTTAAGCATAGCTAAACCATAACTATCAACGTCTACTTCTGCAATACTGGCTAGTTCTTTAGCTGCAGCAATGTCTTGTTCTGTGCATGTAGGTGATTTAAATAAAAGCGAATCTGAAATAATTGCAGATAACATTAATCCCGCAACTTCTTTGCTAATCTCTACACCGTTTTCTTTATACATTTTATTTAAAATCGTTGCTGTACAGCCAACAGGTTCTGCACGATAATATAATGGATCACTCGTTTCAAAATTTGCAATGCGGTGATGATCAATTACTTCCAGTACTTTTACTTGATCAATATCGTCAGCACTTTGTTGACGTTCATTATGATCAACTAAGATCACTCCATTCGTTTCATTTGCAACTTTTTCAACAAAACGAGGTGCTTCCATTTTAAAATAATCAAGGGCATACTTCGTTTCCCCATTTACATCGCCTAAACGAACAGGCTCAGCTTTAATTCCTAACTTATTTTTTAAATGTGCATACGCAATGGCCGAACAGATTGTATCTGTGTCAGGGTTTTTGTGTCCAAATACTAATACTTTATCCATCGTTTTCTCCTTCGTTTTCATACTGAAATTCTATTTTATTATAAATATCATTTTATATTTTAGCAAAAAAATCAAACACTTTCACGTATGTTCAAAAGAAAGAAAACACCATTCCTTTTGAAATGGTGTTTTCTATTGCATTAATGGGTCATATAATTATTCGGTGTTTGCATCGTTCCTTGTGCAGGAGCATATGCATTTAACATTTGTTGCATATCCTGTTGTGAAAATTGTGGTACTTGATAATAATGGTGCTTATTTTGATACAGTGAAATTTCATAAGCCATTTCGATGCAATTTGGAATTGAATCTGCTAATACCCGGCGGACGACAGGGTTCGTCGTTTCACATGCCGCAACTGCTTTCATCGATGCAGATGATTTAACAGCTCCAAGCATTAATCCAGAAATACATTCATCTGTTAGCTCATTGGCAGATTGTATCGGTTTTTTAGGTTGAGATGGTTGCAGACCATAAATAAAGTCATTATTTTGTTGCATCTTATAACTTTGAGTTGGTACTTGTGGATCTTGACCAGTCTTAAAGCAATCAACTGTTGTATTATATTCTTGTTGCATAAATTGATACTGCCGATCAAGAATCCCGCGCAGCTCTTGATCCTGTACATGATCTTTAAGAAGTGTATAGGTATTCATTGTCCCAATCGCACCAGACAACACTTCCCCTACATCTAAAACTTCATGGCCGCCATGATTCATTTGCTGTGGAATACTACCAGTATGCATGTTCTGATGGTTTTGATCCATAAATAACCCTCCATAAATAATAATATTTACTCTGTTATTATTTATTTAGAAATGGGAGTTATTCATTTTTTACGTTTTTATTAGCATGAATGTAATTAAAAAGTATTATAAACATTTTGACAAGTTTCCGCTGTTGGTTCGTAAAAACAGTGAGACTTATACCGTGCCACTAATGGTTGGTTATACCATGTTGAAGGACAATTACCCGGTGGCTTAAAATACCATAAACTATATTTAGCTGGCCAAAAACTTTCTCCATTAATCGATCTCCGGGCCAATCGTTTTTCTTTTTCTCTTGCTCGTTGATAAAAGTATCCATGAATGGTTGCTTCAAATGCATGTGGCTGGTAAACCATTTGCGGTATCGTCCGTAAACCTTTGAAATCAGAACAGTTTGCTCGTATTCGGTTTATTCCCACATTGCCGACAAGAAGCATTCCTTGAACTCCTTCTCCCTCTGCCTCCGCTCTTAACAGCCTTGCTAATAGGGCAATATCTGAATCAGTCGCTTTTACAACTGCCATTCTTTCACCTCCAAAAACTTTTCACCTTATCATATTCTTTACAGCTGGTTTGATGACCATTTATATATTGACAGACGAAAAAGATTAATAAATAAAAAAGTGAAGGAGTTTATTTCCTTCACTTTTACTCACCAAATTTAGTTGCTTCGACTTTAAATAAATGGTTATACTTCTCATATTTATCCCATTGATTTAAATATTTTGCAAAAAATTTTGCTTTATAAAATTTATGATACGAATTCAGTTCGCCTTCAATCTTTTCAAAGGCGCGTTCCAAATTGGAATATTTTTTTAACCAAGGTAAACCTGTATTAACAAAAGCATTTCTAATATCATGAACTACATCTTCAATATTACTTCCATTTGGATGAAACCACCATATACTTTCTAACTTTTTATTATCTTTAATTTGGTCATAAATTTCATTATTTTGACAACATAATTCCATTTGCAATTGGCATTCATAATATTTCGGGAAATTTTCAATCCTTTCAATGTCATCCGATAATGGAGGGATAAAATCATAATATATCCCTACCGTAGCATTTAGTGATTGAGCAGGCCAACCTGATAATTCGGAAGAGTATTTCCCCACATGATTAATATTTAAAACCCATATACAATCATTATGAAGTGCGTAATAATTTCGGCTGTTAATACTTAAAAATCCAAATTCCTTCAAAACCGGAGATAGAATTCGTTTTATTTTTTTATCAATTTTACTCCGAACAATCAAGTCAATCCCCCCTGCTATATTTTGATGAAAAAAACGTTAATTTGCTTTCAAAATATCTCCATATATATTAGACGTAATGACTGCTTAAAAAGTTGCATTTATTCTAAATATTTCTTTTTTCACATTATTTGTTTAGTTTATTTCAAAGTCAAATAATTCAATATTACTATTCTTTTTTTGTTTGGACTGAGTAATTTTTCCTTTGTATAGATTTTGACCACTTCGTATATCCATTACAATTAGTGTATTTTTATCATTTGCGTTCGTTTGTGTGATTAAAATGTATACTTTTCCATTATCAATTTTTATTACTTGATTCTGATTCCCTCCCATTTCCGGTAATGAAATCTTTCTGATTTTTTCTATAGAATGCTTATCAATGTTGACTTTAGATAAAATTACATCTTTTTCATTTTCTAAAAATAAATAAACTGTACCGTCTATATCGTTTACCATTTGAGGTCTTTGAGTTCCATAATATTGCTTTGGGACTTTGATTTTTTCTAGACTATTTTTTTCGTAATTATAAGCAACAATTTCACTATTAACGATTTGTTCATCCATTCCCCCATCTGGGAGTTCCTGAAACTTTACTTTATTATCTTGCATGAAATAATATTTATTAGCGATTGTAGGGTCATTTGAATAAATCGAATCATACTGATCACCATGGCGATTATCCGTAAATTTTGAAGCAATAATATCATCTTTAATTATCTTTTTCTGTTCATAATCAATGGTATAGAGATGTAATTCAATTTTACTTTTGCCCTGATCTAAACGTCGATTATTTTCCGTAATTACTTTTAATTCATTTCCTACACGTTGTACGTCATGAAAATAAACTCCTGTAAATTCTTGATAGTTTGGAATATCTACTTGAAAGGAATTTTTCTTTTTATTTTTTTTATTTAAAATTGAGATATTCAATGAATATTTATTGTAACGCGTATTTAATTCTGTATAGGTGAGTAATTCTTGATCTTCAAATATTGAGTCAAGGTCATGTTTTCCCCTCATAAAATTTCGATAGTTTTTCCTTAATTCTAAAAGCTTCCCTTTTTCTAAATCTAGCTTTTCAAAGAAAGATCTTTCACTAAAGTATGTTGTTCCCTTCGTCGTAGCTTCAAAGTTCTCATTCGTATTGCCAATGTGATAGTTTCCGCTTATTACGACATTTTTTAATTCATCATCATTTCCACTCACTTTAACGATTTTCATTTCCGGTAAAGAATTTGCTGCTGAAGTATAAATATAAAATGCACCGATGGTACAAAACATTATTGCTATAATAACAATTGAACTAATATATCGTTTCATATGATCCCCCTTAAACTGATACCTTTTTCTTTAATAGGAAATTGCTAACAAGTAATGAACCGATGAAAACGATAATCCCCATTACTATTAACAGTAGTAGTTTTTCAATCCCATATAAATAATCTTTTTGTAAAATCATTTCCACAAGGAAAGGAGAAAAGAAGACAATAAATGCCGCAATTGCATACAATACTCCAAAAATGATTCCTTTTATTCGATAGCTTCTCTCAAATAAAATACCAGTAAAGATAACAAATACCGCCATTAACCCTGTTGCATAATAAAGGATAAATTCAATAAAAGAGCCTGGAATTAATAAAGATAATTCAAATGATGATCCTAAAATTTCTTGTACGTTCATTCTATTAAGAAATTCATTAGAAACAAGCCAATTTACCATTGCGTTTTCAATTGGAAGTAAAATTAGTTGAAAGGCAATTAAACCAAGAACAAATATAAGAATTGTCAATCCTTTTGACAAAATAATATTTAATCTTGAGGTTGGAAGCATTAATAGTCGATAAATAAATGTATTTTTTCCGAACCAATCGCGATACCAGATGAAAAAAATGTAGAATAATATTGCTGTAACACCAATACCGATTGGTGCGAAAAACCACAAACTCCGTAATATATGAGTAAAATCAAACAATCCATATTGGTGTACATATTGAACAACAGACAAAGATTCATCGTGCATAATACGCTTTGAATCATTCATAAAACTTAATGATATGACAAATACGCCAACAAATTGAAAGATAACAGTAATCAGTAGTAGGACAATGTATATCTTTTTAAAACGATTCATTTCAAAGTTAACTAATTTTAAAAACTTGTTCACGGTTGGTACACCTCTCTCATGACATCAACAACGGATTTCCCTTCAGAGAATCGAATTTCTTCTGTATTAAATTCTTTTAGGACAACACCATTATCCATTAATACAACTTTATCAATTAAATGTTCAATATCATTAATTTCATGGGTAGTGATAATAACTCCTCTATCCTCAATCAGATGACTTGTGAAAACCTCCGCTATTTGTTCACGACTAAAAATATCGATTCCTGAAAAAGGTTCATCCATTAATACATAATCAACATCAAGACAAAGTCCTAATAATAAATTAACCTTTGCTACGTTTCCTTTCGATAAATCGGATATTCGTGTATGCCTATCTAACTTAAAAAACGTTAATAAATCATCTGCTCGTTTTTGATTCCAATTTTGATAAAAGTCGTTCATAAATACCATCGCTTCACGAATCGTCATTTGCGGCAGCATCGTAATTGCATCAGGGATAAACGTAATTTTTTCATAACTTGATTTTGTTAACTTTTCTCCATCAATTAAGATCGTGCCGCTATTTATCGGTGTGAGTCCTAAAATCGCTTTTAATGTGGTCGTTTTACCTACCCCGTTAATCCCAATTAAACAAGTAATCTCGCCTTTATTGGCAGTGAAAGATATGCCATTTAGTACTTTCTTGCGACCAAATTTTTTCGTGACATTTTTTACTTCAATCATTCTGCTTCCATCCTCCCTTTTTCTGTAGAAGTGTATTTATCTTTTACTAAGGTGAGAATCTCCTCTACCGGCACATTAATCGCCCGTATTGATTCCACAAAAGAATCAACAGCTTCCACAATAAGTTCTGATCTTAATTTCCCTAGTATCGCTTCATCATTTGTTATTCGACTTGGGTGGTTTCTTTCAGTATGAATCAACCCTTGTTCCTCCATTTCTTTATACGCCCGTTGAGCTGTATTAGGATTAATCTTTAACATGGATGCAAGCTCCCTTCGAGATGGAATTTCTTGCCCCGCCCCTAAATTTCCAATCGCTATCTGTTCCTTGAAATACCTTACTACTTGAGCATATACAGGATCACGATTATTAAAGTTTATTTTCATTGAAACATCTCCTATTTATTGTGTGTATTAATTAGTTCATACACTTTGATTAGAAAGATGTATGTATTATTCAGTTCATACACTTCATATGTGTATTATATGTGTAATACACATTTGGTGTCAACAAAATTTCAAAAAAAATAGCCAGTAAATTATCCTGGCTAAAAAATGGATTATATCATTCTACTTATCGGCAATTGTTTAATGAAGTAATTAACAAAAGCATCCGATTCTAGTCTTGCTGTAATATATGGAGGTTTAATATTTATCATCCCTTCAAGAGGGAGACCTAACCAAAAAATATTTTGGTCTATTATTACAAATGGGAATGGCAAATGATCTTTAATCTGTTCGTTTGGCTGGATATTTTTCCATTCCTTTGTTGAAATAATAAGCAATCTAACTTTTTTATCCCTGTTATTTAGTACATCTTCCCATTGCTTAGAAAGAGTTGCATGTTTTGGCAATGAGAGTATGATAATGTCCTGTGCAGTATGAATATCGATAAATACTTGATCCAATTTACGTGCATAGATCCACTTTAACTTAGGATGTGAGTGTCTCACCCACTTACCAATATCGTTCAGTGAAACCGTTTGGCCTAACCGATCTTGATGTTCTACTAATTGTCTTATTGTTTTATTACGAAATACATGATGGCGAATGAAATCTTTATTGGCTATGTGGATAAACTTTCCCTTTGCTCTAGTCATTGCGACATTTATTAAACGTTCACTTTCACTTCCGGAAAGAAGCATACTTGGACGAGTTTGAGGTGATCCATCAACCGTATCGAATATGACTAAATCCTTTTCACTACCTTGAAAACGGTGTACAGTTGCCGAAACAATGTCTCCATTTAGCGTTTCTGAAGGATAAAGATCCATCAGTAATTGATCCATTAGAGTAGCTTGTGCCCGATATGGGGTGACAAATCCTATCGAAGAAATGCCGGAGACAAGAGATTCGTGGATTAACTGAAAAGATAGCAAGAGGTGAAATGGATTTATTTTTGATGTTGAAATTCGTTCACTAATACAATATGAACCTGAAAAACTTGTATCCAGTAAAATAGATGCGCGGTTAGGAAAGGGGAAATTCCGCGCAATCGACTTTCGCATCTCTCCTATTTTTTCGTGATCCCCAACCAATGATTGATAAATATATCGATTCGTAAAAGCGGAAATGTCCGGGTGCATTCTTCTTTGTTCTTTTAGCAAAAATAAATGTGGATGCAATTGATCTTCGTTATTCGTATAAACGACATTAGCTTTATGAAAGATATCCTCTCTTAGCCATTTATTGACTAAAGAATGTCTTGAAGATGCAATTGGCGGCAATTGTTTAAAATCACCGCAAACAATCACTCTTTTGGCTAAAGTCGCTGCAAAAGCAATTTGCGGTATATAGGCCATACTTGCTTCATCAATAATTATTAGATCGTATTCTTGTTCATATATCGTCGGGTCTCCAGCTGCTTTTGCTAAAGTTGTTCCAATAATCCTAGCCTCTTTTACATATTCAACTTCTTTCCGCCGGATCGTTTCTAATATTTTCGCAAGTTTTCCTTCTACCTCTAAAAGCTTGTCTGTATCCCTATTGCTAAATGAATTGCCTAAATCTTTCTTTATTTCTTTTTTCTGAATGGAAAACTGTTGTTTTTTTTCAAATAGCGCAGGTTCTCGTTTTTCAAGTAAATGCATCATTGATAATTGATTCTCTTCCCGTAAATCTCCACCCATGCCAAACCGTATAACATCACCCTCAACAAAACGGTTCTTTTGTTGAACAAATGATAATACTTCATTCATTAGCACATCTACGGCTTTATTACTATGGGATAGTATAAGGACTCTTTTTTCTTTAAAATACTTGTTTGCTGCAACTCTTGCTAATGTATAGGTTTTCCCCGTTCCAGGTGGCCCCCAGACAAATGTAACAGGATTATATTTTGATCGTAATACTAACTCATGAATATTACTTTTTATTTTGTTTGTTGGGTGTTTAACTTGGCTTCCAGGATCCATTAACTGCTTTATACTAATTCTTTTTCGCTTATTTTTCTTCGCTTCGTCTAAACGATTTATAAGTTGTTCTAATAATTCCCATGGATCATGGTAAAGAAAAGCCGTGCTGATAAGATCACCGATATATTTATCGAAACTTATTATCATGTTTTTTCCTTCTGAAGAGAGGATTCTTCCGTTATACTTATTTTTCTCCCATTCAAGACGTACAGATGCACCAATTGGAATTTTCAAACTTACAGCCGTCTCAAAATAATAAGTATATGATGAATCATTAGAAACTAAAAAACCATTTGAAACATGATATTTTGTACTCCCGTATTTTTTCAAATGTTGAATTTCTAGTTGTAAAGCATGCTGCCATTCTTTTATTAATAGCTTAGTATTTATAGTCATTGGTATTGCAATCCCTTTTAAATATTTTGAATCAGGTCAATTTGATTGAACCCATATATTTTACCGTATTCTGCTTTATATATAAAATTAGTTTTATATTCTTATTTTTCAAACCTATTTATTGCTATATTTACGCTAAAAATGATATTATCCGATTAAGCTCGATATTTATGGAGGTACATAATGGACAATCAAGTAGAAAAAGCAACTTTTGCAGGCGGCTGTTTTTGGTGTATGGTCAAGCCATTCGACCAATGGGATGGAATTGAAAAAGTGGTTTCCGGTTATTCTGGAGGTCATATTGATAACCCAACATATGAGGAGGTTAAAGCAGGTAACTCCGGACATTATGAAGTTGTTCAGATTACCTATAATCCAAGCATTTTCCCTTACGAAAAATTACTTGAAATTTATTGGCAGCAAATCGATCCTACTGATGATGGTGGCCAATTTCATGATCGCGGAGATTCCTACCGGACAGCGATTTTCTATCATTCTGAAGAACAAAAGCAATTAGCAGAAAAATCAAAACAACAGTTAAGTGAAAGTGGAAAGTTTAAAAAACCAATTGTGACGCAAATACTTCCTGCTGCTACCTTCTATCCTGCTGAAGATTATCATCAGGATTATTATAAGAAGAATAAAGATGACTACATGGATGATAGGAAGAAATCAGGTCGTGATGAATTTATTTCGGCACATTGGAACGAAGAAAAATAAGTTCAGAGAAAAAAAACAGACTCAAATGAGTCTGTTTTTTTTAAGCATTATTATGCTTTTACTACGTTAGCAGCTTGAGCTCCACGTTGACCTTGTTCAACGTCAAAAGTTACTTTTTGACCTTCTTCAAGTGTTTTGTAACCTTCGCCTTGGATCGCTGAGAAATGAACGAATACATCGTCTCCGCCTTCAACTTCGATGAAGCCGAATCCTTTTTCACTGTTGAACCATTTAACTGTACCTTGTGTCATGTAAATCTTCCTCCTAGTGTGCAATACACACATTGTATTACTATCCTTGCTCAAGTGATATTAGGCGATAAGTTTGAAAACACTATCTTTTCCTTACATACCGAACAAAAATAATTCTTCTTTAGAATAACAGAAGTAATTCAATTTAGCAAGTAATTGGTAAACAATTTTTTGTTAATTTTAAAATTAATCTTTAATAATTCAGCCTTTTATGTGACCTTCTCTTTATACTTCTTGTAAAATGCAAAATTATTTTTTGACATGTAAAGCCGACTAACAAAATCACCACTAATAATAATGTAATTGTTGCGCCTGGTGGAGTCCCTAACGAGTATGATGAAATAAGACCTGTAAAGATACTAAATAAAGAAACGATCATCGCTGTGGCAAAGACCATTTTAAACCCTTTCGTTAATCGTATCGCAAACGCTGCAGGTAAAACTAATAATGCTGAGACGAGCAATACGCCAATGGTTGGTATAATTATCGAGATCGCTAAACCAGTAATAATGCTAAATGATAAGGAAAGAAGATTCGTATTTATTCCACTTGTAAATGCCGTATCCTCATCAAAAGTCATTAAATATAATGGTCTTCGCAAAATAAAGAAATACAATAATATAACAATGGTCACTCCTACCATCGTATAAACTTGTGTAGCGCTAATCGTTACGATGGAACCAAATAGGAATTGATCAATATTTGTTGTCATCCCCCCATCTGTAATGCTCATTAAAAATAAAGCAAAACTGAGACCAGCCGCCATTAATATCGCTATCGAAACTTCGGAGTAAGTATGATACGCTCTACGCATATACTCGATGCCAATCGCCCCTATTACTACGACGACAATTGTTGAAAAAGTTATATTCGAATGAATAAAAAATCCAATGGCTACCCCTGCTAAAGAAATATGTGAAAGTGTATCTGCCATTAATGCTTGTCTTCTTAAAACGAGAAAGACACCTAATAGTGGAGCAATGATCCCGATTAATCCGCCAGCCCAAAACGCCCGTTGCATGAATTCAAGGTTAAACATTTCCAACCGCCTTGCTCCCCTTTCTCTAAATGGATGATTTTATCAAGATAATCTTCCACCTCGTCTTGATCATGTGTAACCATTACGACTGTTCGATTATGCTTCTTTACTTGGTGACTCATAAATTCATAGAATCCTTTCCTGCTTTCGAAATCCATTCCTGTTGTAGGTTCGTCTAAAACTAATAAGTCAGGTTCTGAAGCTAATGTTCGAGCTATACAAATTTTTTGTTTCTGCCCACCGGATAATGCGCCAATCTTGTGATGTCTATACTCCCACATCCCAACCATCTCAAGAGCGTTCTTAACTTGTAAATCATCATTTTCATCAAGACGTTTAAACCATTTTCCCCTTGGATATCTCCCAGACCGCACAAGTTCTATCACTGTGCTTGGAAAACCTACATTGAAAGAGGCTATTTGTTGTGGTACATATCCAATAGTTAGGCGCTTTCCATCACAATTTTTCTTACTAATGTTAACTTCGCCTTCCCAAGGCTTCAGTAAGCCGAGCATTACTTTAAGCATAGTTGATTTAGAAGCGCCATTCGGGCCTGTAATTCCTACAAACTCCCCGCTATTTAATTCAAAGGAAACCCCATTTAATGCTGGTACATGTGTATAGCCAAAAACAATATTATGTAATGAAGCTAATTTCATATCGACCATCCTTTCTACAAAAAACAAGAAAAAGCGTGCGTAATTAGAATGACACACGCTGTAAGAAAAATAAAAATATACATTCACTATCATTTTAATCAAATAAGGACTTTTTAATCGCGTCAAGATTTTTTTGCATGACACTAATATAATTCATTCCTTTATCTTGCTCTTCCTTGCTTAATCCTTCTAACGTATGGAGTACTTCCGTTTTTGCACCAATTTCTTTAGCTAATGTTTCGGCAACTTTCGGTGATGCCAGTTCTTCAAAATAGATTACTTTAACATGGTGTTTAACAGCAAACTCTTTTAGTTCCCCTAATCTTGCCGGGCTTGGTTCCTGTGAAGGTGACAGTCCAGCAATTGGGATTTGTTTCATTCCGTATTGTTTTGCTAAATATCCAAATGCCGTATGTTGAGTGATAATCTCCTTTTTCTTGGCATCCTTTAAGGTTTCACGATATTGATGATCAAGTTTTGCAAGTTTTGCGATGTACGCATCACTATTTTTTTGATAAAACTCTTTATTTTCCGGATCAGCCTTTATTAGAGCTTTAGTGATCGTTTTTACTTCTTGCTGTGCCAACACTGGATTTAACCAAACATGGGGATCAAATTGATGATGTCCATCCCCATTCATTAAATGAATATCACTACTTGCTTCAACAAAAGAAAGATTTTCATTACTTACGCTATTTTTGATTGAAGGAACCCATGTCTCGAAATATTTACTATTAAAAACAAATATATCCGCTTTTTGAATCTTTCCAACATCTTTCGGTGTAGGTTCCCAATCGTGTGGTTCAACGTTTGACGGAATTAATAACTTTACGTTCGCTTTATCCTTAACGATGTTTTTAGTAAATTCATACATTGGGTAAAATGTTGTAACAATTTGTAATTTATTATTACTTGAAACGTTTTTATTGCTTACTTGATTAATAGTGCCACACCCACTAATAATTAAAACAGTCAAAAGTAATAGAGATAAAATAATAGAATAGTTCTTTTTTCTCAAACATACTCCCCATTTCTATAAATAAATCGGAATTGTTAATCGGTACTATTACGATTTAGCTTTGATAAATATTAGATGCTATTAATCTTTTTATAGACAAATAGCATTTTTTCTTCGAATAATCTAGTTAAAGACTGCAAAAATCGATAAAACAAAATCATTACGATTTATTTTTTCAAAAAGATTTTCTATTTAAATGATCCTTATATATAATAATACGTAATCATTCTTATTTGCAAGTATTTTTTTCTATATATTTATTATTAGCTAATTTTACATATTATCTTTTTTTATTAAATTTATAAAATTATTCAAGATGGTTGCTGTTAAACCCCATATTGTCTTATCTTCAAAATAATAAAATAGTTCATCCATTTGTCTAGTTTGCCAATTATAATTTTCACCACCAATGATCAAATGAAAAGGAAAGTTCTTTTCCGGTTCTACTTTAAAATTTATTTTAAAACACTCGGGTTCTATATTTTCAAAAAATGATAATGGAATAGTAAAGATTTCGGCTACTTCAGATGGATTCGGTTGAATATTTTGGATTTCGTTAATAAGGCCTGCATACGGATAGATTATCGTACCATATGGAGAGATTATATAATCTAACGGAAAAATATGTTGTATATTTTCTTTTTGTATCCCAAGCTCTTCTCTTGTTTCGCGAAGCGCTGTTTCCATCGAATTTACATCGTCTTTATCAACTTTTCCTCCAGGGAAGCAAACTTCTCCTGGTTGTCTTCTCATATGTAAGGCACGTACTTCAAATAATATATGATATTCGTCACCTTTTTTTAAAACGGGAAGAAAAACCGCATATTTTGCGAACTTTTCCTCACCAATTATGGACGGGACGCGGTTTGAATATTTATCAAACAAAAGATCAATACGCATCGTTTTCCTCCTCTTTTATTTATAAATCTTACTACTTGTCCTACTCTTAAAAAACGCTTTTTATTTCTACATTTTCCGGAAGTTGAAATGGATTATCAGGATTAATATGATCATAGAACATAATTCCATTTAAATGATCGATTTCATGTTGAAAAACAATTGCAGGATAACCACTTAGTTTAAGTACTACTTCTTCCCCGGTAATGTCATATGCTCTGACTTTTATACGCTCATATCTTGGCACATATCCCGGGACAGCGCGATCAACAGATAGGCACCCTTCACCTTGTTGTAAATAGATCATTGTTAGTGAGTGACTAATAATTTTCGGATTGAATAAAGTGTACTCATGTTCACCCTTATCATCAACAATATAAGCAGCAAACATTCGTTTATCTAAACCGATTTGATTTGCAGATAATCCTACCCCTGACCGTAGTTTATATTTTGCAGCTATTTCAGGTGTTTGACTATTTTTTAAATATTGAAGCATACATAATAATGTTTCTTTATCCTCTTCACTCGGTGGGATGTCAACCTCATCCGTCACTTTTCGTAAAATCGGTGCACCTTCTCTTACGATATCTTTCATCGTAATAACATAATTTTCATTAAACTTACCCATGCAGTACATACTCCTTTTCTAAAAAAAATTAATCCATTTTTTATATCTTCACTAACTCATTTTGTCTAATTTTGCTGAGTATTCCTATTTAGCAATATCGCCAATCTCGATTGCACATAATGTAATCAAAAATACACCCTCTTTTAAAGCTAATCTATTATAAATAGTATCAAATAATTCCACTATTTCATAACAATTTATACTAATTAAAAGGTAGTCAAATGATTATTTGACTACCTGGGTAATGGATAACATCGTTATTGGTTAACATAATCTGATTACAATCTACTTCTTACTTTTCTGAGAACAATAGTGATTAACTAATTCTTCAATTTGATCATGTTCTGGAAAATCACCAGTAAAATCGAATTGAATTTCCTCAATGAATTGTCCATTTTTATAAACATGAATTGCACCATCTTGATTTACTACACTAAATTCAGGTTCGAATACGTAACCATTTCTCTCAATTGCCCCCATATTATTCATTTCCCTTCAAGATTATATAAGTAATTCATACACTTCATTTAATTGAGTAACACGTATTTGATCCTGTTCGTCTTGAGCATATCGTATTTCTTTTTCCAACACTGAATTTAGAAAAGCTGTCTCTTCTTCTGACAAGGTACGAACAAATTCCATCTCGTTTTGGTTGGTATTTGCTTGTAGCTTTTTGTATATTTCTTCCCAAATCGAATGATTTAAATGATTTGATAAAGATTCTCGTAAATAAGCTAAAGTCGTGTCCAAAAAATCACCTCATTTTTTAATTTGAATACTTCTTCCACTTATATTGGATTATAAACAAAAATTCATACATTCATTTAATTGCGATTATGCACTGATGCTATCATTTATCACATTTGTTTTTGGGCGCGATACATAGCTATGTAAGATCATTCCAATAATAACGAGTAGAATTCCAAATAATGATAACTTAGAAGGCAACGATGTATGCAAAATGATTATTTCACCAATTAGCGCGAACAATATTTCAACTGATTGAGTTGCCTCAACGGCAGCAAGTTGCGAGGAATTATCTTTTACTAAGTCAGTAGCATTAAAAAATAAAACTGTCGCAATTACTCCTGAGGAAATTGCTACAATTAAAGATTGGTTAGTCTGACTAATAGAAGGTAATCCATCAGTTAGAACAGCGTAGATAGACAAAACGATCCAAAATGGCAAACTGGCAATGGTCATGCCAAGGACTCGTTGAAATGCATCAAGTCTTCCCTTACAAATCTGCATCATTTTACGATTACCGAGAGGATACGCAAATGATGCTATAACAACTGGTATAACGACAAGCATAGTACTTTTAAAAGAGATTCCTTGACTTTGATCCAACTGCATACAAAACACGCCAAGTAAAATAATTACAGACATTGCTAAACCTTTTAGTGGTACCTTACCTTTTATAGTTATCGGACCATTTTCAGTTTGCACAGTTTCACTTATAAAAGGTACGAGCAATGATCCAGATATAATGGTGATTTGCCATGTTCCTGCTACAAGCCAGCCAGGTCCGAAAGCCGAAGAAAAACATAAAGGTGCATAAAATAATCCGAATCCAATAAAACTCCAAAGGAACCATTGAAATGGATGCTTTTTCATTTCAACAAATAACTCTTTTAAATTCTTTCTTAACATAACAATAATGAATAAAAACGGTATCATAAAAAAATATCGTAAGGATGCACTCCATAACCAATTTCCACCCGATAATTCCATGGAACGATTAAGGACAAACGTAACAGCAAAAAAGAAAGCTGCAGCGATACCTAATAAAATTGCTCGCATTTGATTGGTCCCCTCCATTAAAAAACTATATAACAAGAATATTCTTTAAATGAAAAAAAATCTAGAGAATTTTTCTCTAGATTTTTTTTCATTAAGTATGAAGTCATTATTACTTAACTAACATAAGCTATAATTCCTTCATCATCATTTAATTCTAATTCTAATGCAACCGACATTGAATCTAGACCATGCTCTGTGCCAAGCCAATGACGAAGTGCCTCAATTAGGTTAAGTTCAGATAATTGTTGGATTCGATCATTCATTTCAATCTCGGCTGAAAAGCCAGTTTCGTCATCATAAATTAATTCAACAGAAACTTCTTCAGGCTGAATATAATATTTGTCTGCAATATAAATACAAATCGCATTGATAATATCTTGTTCATAAATAGCCGTCTTTTCCATATTAATTATACCTTTTTGTTTTATTTCGTTTAAAGAAACTAAATATCCGAACAATGATCATAATAACACCTATTAAAATGATAATATTAACAAATCCAGCTAAAATTGAGCCAAATGCTCCCATTCCAAGGTGTCCAAATAAATTACCGATTAATAATCCACCTAAACCGCCAAGTAGCATTCCTTTCATAAATCCACCTTTGTTGCTATTATTCGTAAATGATTTATTAGTTGAATTCGTTCTAGTATCTTGTTTAAACTTATTCGTTGTACTCTTATTTGGTGAAAATTGATTAGAATGTGACGGGCTGAAAGATCTTTTACCAGAACGATACCCTTTTGCAGCAGCATCATCTACATATCCTATACTAGTTACGGTAAAAATGAGTGTAAATACAGTTAAAAACATTAATAATTTTTTTCTCAAATCAATTCTCCTTTATTTAAGTTTTTAAGAGAGTTTATTTCTATTGTTCTCTTAAACTTTTTAAGTTCCTATGAACTTATTATATGAACTTATTTTATTAAATGCAAGTATTTTCCCTACATACAAAAAAATTGTCACAACTCTTTAAAAAAGAGCATTTGACAATTCAAAATACTAATCATAAGATAAGGTCAAAAGAACTTAAAAGATGGAGATGAACTCATGCTCACATTTCAATTAACGAGGAAAGAGATGGCTGACATCTTGGTAGCTCTAAAAGGATGGGGGAATAAAAAACCTCTAACTATTTTGCGGGATGCATGGATTCGGTCAAACAAAATTTCTATTGAAAATGAAAAACCGATGACAGCCTTTATTACAACAATTCTAGCGCCGATTTTGGACAAGGTCATTAAATTTGAAAAGGCAGAACCGGCTTTTTCTATCAATGAGATTGTCGCACTCGGAAACCAAATTGAAAATACAAACTTTACGACGACCGCTGTACAAAATTGGGTAAAAAGAGATTTAAAAGAAATGATTTCTTCTCCTCAAATAGGAAAAAAGTATTCATTAGAACAAACAGCATTACTTTTTCTCGTTGAAGATTTAAAAACAGCCTTAGATTTTGATTCCATTCGAAAGCTTTTGAAACTGGTCGTTAATGATCCCGAAAACGAGAATGATGATCTTATAAATCCAGTACACCTATATGCATGTTATTCTACATTATTTGACCATATCAATCACGGTACTTATAAAATGACAAATTATTCAATTAAAGACATTGAAAATATAATAGAATCTTCTGCTAAACAAATGGTTGATGAGTATACACATTTAAGTAAACAACAAAAGGAAGCAATTAGAAATACCATTGTTATTGCTACCCTATCTGTTTACACTGCGTATTTTCAAATGTATGCAAGAAAATATTTATCAGCAACATTATTTTTACAAGACTTTACTACACCTTAATAATGGTTTTGCACTAAGGGGATATCCACTTAGTGCTAAATGCAAACCAACTAAGATGAACACTCCGATCAATTCTGTTATAGCAAAAAACATTAACTACCAATTCACAATTTCCTTACGCTCCCCTTTACTATTTCCTTTTTTAGCAAAGCGCTTCTTTAATTCTTCTTCAATTTCTTCTAATTGGATATTTTGATTAGCTAAAAGAACAAATGTGTGATAAAGGAGATCACTACACTCATTTATTATTTCTTGGCTGTTTTTATTTTTTGCAGCGATAACAACTTCACCTGCTTCTTCAATCACCTTTTTTCCAATTTTGTCAATTCCATTATCAAACAAATAATTTGTATATGAATTTTCAACTGTATTTGTTTTTCGATCAATAATTTCATTCATAACTTGTGTATATATTGACGTTGAAAAATCGTTTATGTTTTTCTGTTCTAAAATGTTTTTGTAGAAACATGTATACTCTCCAGTATGGCAAGCTGGTCCAAGTGGTTCTACATAGATTAATAAAGAATCTTCGTCACAATCTGTTTTTATTGAGATGACGTTTTGCTTATTTCCTGATGTTGCTCCTTTATTCCATAATGTCTTTCTCGATCGTGAATAAAACCAAGTCTCTTTTGTTTCTATTGTTTTATCAAATGCTTCCTTATTCATATAAGCGAGCATTAATACATTATTTGTATGTATATCAACAATAATTGCCGGAATTAAACCTTTAGAAAAATTGATCATTTCTAATATTCACCCCATTCTTTATACAAAGTTGTTTAACTTGATTAATTGTAAACGTTTCTTCGTGAAAAATAGACGCGGCAAGTCCTGCAGATACTTGTGTATGTTCAAATAGATCAAGAAAATGCTGTGGTTGGCCGCAACCGCCTGAAGCAATCACGGGGATTGATATAGAATTGACTATTGCGTTTATCAGTGGGATATCAAAACCATTCTTTACCCCATCACAATCAACACTAGTTAGAAGAATTTCACCAGCACCTAATTTTTCTACCTTTCTCGCCCATTCAACTACGTTCAAACCTGTATCTTTCTTCCCACCATGGGACATCACATGCCAAGATCCATGTGATATCTTTTTTGCATCAATCGCGACAACAATACATTGGGATCCAAATCGAAAGGCAGCATCCTTTATTAATTCTGGATTTTGGGTAGCTGCTGAATTAATCGCAACTTTATCCGCTCCCGCAGTCAATAATGCTGTCACATCATTTATTGTGCGAACCCCTCCTCCAACTGTAAAGGGGATAAACACCTTTTCGGCTGTTTTTCTTACCATATTTATTACCGTTTTTCTACGTTCATTTGTAGCTGAAATATCTAAAAACACAAGTTCATCAGCACCATTTTTTGAATAATATTCTGCCATTTCTACCGGATCACCCATTTTACGTAACGAAACAAAATTGGTCCCTTTAACGACCTCGCCATTTTTTACATCTAGACAGGGGATAATTCTCTTTGCAATCATACTCGTTCTCCAATTAATTTCACTTGTCCATCATAGATTGCTTTTCCGACAATCGCTTCAGTGATCCCAATTTTTTCCAATCCCTGCAAGTCTTCCATGTTTCGAATACCTCCAGATGCCACAATATTACATCTTACTTCATTAGAAATTTGTTTAAGTTCTTCAAGATTTGGTCCTGCCATCGTCCCATCTTTTGAAATATCTGTATAAATAATCGTTTGTACCCCAAGTGACTCTATTTTTTTTGCAAAATCAATATATTTAATTTCTGAAACTGTTTCCCATCCCCTCGTTGCTACTTTACCTTTTTTCGCATCAATGCCGATGACAATATATTGATTATATTTATCAAGTGCTTCCTTTAAAAAGTCTTCTCGTTCTAAAGCTGCGGTACCTAGTACAATACGAGATACACCGATAGAAACGTATTTATCAATTGTTTCAATATCCCGTATCCCTCCTCCGACTTCAATAGGAATAGTTGAAAGGGAACAAAGTTTATTAATTAATTCATATTGTTTTGGTTTTCCTGCGCGTGCCCCATCGAGGTCAACAATATGGATCATTTCAGCTCCATCCTGGATGAAACGTAATAATTGGGATTCCGGATCACTACCAACTTCTGTCGTTTTACTAAAGTCTCCTTGATATAAACGTACACATTTTCCGTTTATTAAATCGATCGCTGGTATTATTTTCACATTCGTACCTCCTGTGTAGAGTGAAGAAATATATTTAACAATTGTCTTCCTACAGCCCCACTTTTTTCGGGGTGAAATTGCATTCCATAGACATTATCTTTTCGAACGATTGCGGGAATTTTCACTTCATAATTAGTCGTAGCCATTATATACTCATTTTTCGTTTTCACTTCGTATGAGTGGACAAAATATACATGTTTATTTTGTAGATTTTCAAATTGCGAGTTTTGTATATTCAATGTATTCCAACCAATATGAGGCAAGATAAGATTCGTTTGTATTTTTTCAACGGTTCCTGGTATGAGGTTAAGCCCTTTCGACTTTCCACCTTCATATCCATCAGAAAATAATAATTGCATGCCTAAACAAATACCTAGAACAGGTTTTCGCTTTGCCAACTCACGTAATGAATCTTTCAGGTCTCTGCGGTTTATTTCTGTTACAGCTGCACGAAAAGAGCCAACCCCCGGTAGGATAATATGTGATGCCTTTGCTAGTTCATCATAATTATCAGTAATACAAACATCATACCCTAGACTTTTAAATGCGTTTGAAACACTGGCGATATTTCCCATTCCGTAATCCACAATTGCTATCATTCGATGAACCCCTTCGTCGAATTGACTCCTGTAATCATCGGGTCAATCTGAATTGCCTGTGAAAATGCTCTACCTAGTGCTTTAAATAAAGATTCAATTTTATGATGGGTATTATCACCATATAAAACTCGTGCATGAAGTGTTATACCTGATTGAAACGCTAAAGCAGTTAAGAATTCTTTCACTAATTCCGTATCAAAATCACCTAGCTTTGAATTAGTAATCTCGGCTTCAAAATGTAAAAATGGTCGACCACTAATATCTATAGCTACAAATCCTAATGATTCATCCATAGGTACGTAAGCAGTTCCATAACGGGTGATACTTTTTTTATCGCCTAAGGCTTCCTTAATTACCTGACCTAGAACAATTCCAACATCTTCCACTGTGTGATGACCATCAATATGTAAATCTCCATCAGCCTTAACGTTTAATCCAATCCGGCCATGTTTTGCAAATAAATCAAGCATATGATCAAAAAATCCAATGCCAGTGTTTATTGAAGTATCACTTGAATCGTCTAAATTACATGAAATAAAAATGGCAGTTTCATTCGTTTTTCTAGATTTCTCGGCCGTCCGCATATTCTTCACCCTTCCAATATTACGATTAATCTTTTCCCAACCTAACTTGTACTGCACGAGTATGACCAATTAATTTTTCTTCTGAAGCAATGTTTACAACATGTGGGGCGGCATCACACAATGCTTTTTCAGAATAATATAAGTAAGTCGTTTTCTTCATAAAATCATCAACAGACAGACCTGAGGAAAATCTTGCTGTACCTGATGTTGGTAATACATGGTTTGGTCCACCAAAGTAATCACCGATTGCTTCAGGTGTATAAGAACCTAAAAAAATGGAACCTGCATTTTTCACCTTACTTAAATACGACAAAGGATTTTCTAATTGAATTTCTACATGTTCAGGTGCTAATTTATTTACAAGATCAAATGCAAAATCAATTTTACTTACCCGTACACTTGCGCTTTGCGTAGATAATGATTTTTTTGCAATTGTTGCTCTCGGTAATTTTTCACATTGCTTTACAATTTCTATCTTCGTTTCATTTATAAGTTTTTCAGAAGTGGTTAAAAGGAATGTACGTGCGTTTTCATCATGTTCAGCTTGGGCAATTAAATCCGCTGCTACATATTTTGGATTTGCTGTTTCATCAGCAATGATCGCCACTTCCGAAGGACCGGCAATCATGTCAATGCCAACATCACCAAATACGAGTGATTTAGCTGCAGCAACATATTTATTACCTGGTCCAACGATTTTATCAACAGGTGCAATCTTTTCTGTTCCATACGCTAGTGCTGCTATCGCTTGAATTCCACCTATTTTATATATTTTATTTACTCCAGAAATATCTGCGGCTACTGAAAGAATAGGTGCAATGGAATCTTCTTCACGTACAGGTGTTGTCATGATGACCTCACTAACACCCGCTAGCACAGCAGGTATAGCGTTCATTAAAACGGTTGAAGGATAACAAGCAGTCCCACCGGGTACATAAATGCCTACACGTTCAATCGGACGATATAATTGCCCAGCAATGATATCTTCAGTTAGTTCCATTATTTTAGATTGTTGAATTTGCTTTGAATGAAATTTCTTTATATTATCGGCAGCTTTTTGTAGAGATGTAATTGTTTCTACATCAACCTTAGACCATGCCTGTTTTCTTTCTTCATCTGTTACTTCCCAGTTTAAAGGAAGATATCCTTCAAACTTTTGCACATATTCTTTTAAAGCTGATTCACCCTGCAAACGAATTTGATCAATGACTTGTTTAGCAATTTTTAACGTGTCATCACTTAATGATTTAGCTTTATTTTTCGATCTAATAAATGTTTCAATAAATTGTTCACTTGTGAATGTACGAATCATTTAATAAACTCCTTTGACTCCAACAATTCGATAATAGGGGCTAGTTTTTCTCTTTTTATTTTCAATGAGGAGCGATTAGCAATACATCGTGCAGATATTGAATGGATTGTCTCTTTAACAATCAATCCATTAGCCTTTAATGTAGTCCCGGTTTCGACGATATCGATTATCGCATCAGCCAATCCAAGAATTGGTGCTAGTTCAACAGAACCTTCAAGCTTGACAATATCCACTGATTCACCTTTTTTTCGAAAATATTCTGTTGCAACAAATGGATATTTCGTGGCGATTGTTCTTTTACTCACTGTTGGTGAATGATCTTTTCGCTCTGCGAGGGCAAATTGACATTTTCCAAAAGGAAGTGCCAATAGGTTATACACATCCGGCTGATACTCAAGTAAAATATCCTCTCCAACAACTCCTAAATCAGCTATCCCATGTTCTACATAAGTGGCTACATCCACTCCTTTTGCAAAAATGAAATGAAACTGTTCTGTCTCAATTGAAAGCTTCCGCCCTTTATGCAACAATGGTTCTAAGTTATATGAAAGTGATTGAAAATACTCTAAAAATTGATTTTCTAGCCTACCTTTTGTTAAAGCAATACATATTTTCATTTTTCCACCACCTCATATGTTCCGTCTTTTTGAAGTATGTAAAGTACCTTATGGAAGTCATCTTTATTAATCATTCCATCATCATAAAATACCTCTACAATGAAATTTTCATAGTTTTTTCTAATTTTTTCTGCATAAGACAATGTTTCATCTGATGCAATAATGCACACTCTTTTTGGTATTTTATCAATTCTCAGTTGTTCAGCTAAAATGTCGACATCAAAGGCCAAGCCTACAGCATTTTTGTTTTCTCCAAATTGATCATATAACTTATCATAACGTCCACCCGAGAAACATGTTGATCCATTTCCCTCTAAAAACCCCCTAAATATGATTCCTGAATAATAAGGTAATTTTTTAACCATTCCTAAATCAACGATGACATGTATCTTGCCCGATTCATTTAGTAATTTTGCTAACTTTTTAATATGTTTAACGATTTTTAGAAGAGCGGGGCGATTTTTCCATCGTATCTCATATTCATTCAATACCTCATCAAAAGGGCCAAAAGCATCAATTAAAACAACTAATTCCGATGCAATATGTTCTTTTCCGTTTCGTGCCGCTAATTCATAAACTTTGTCTTTTCTTTTATCATGCATGGCGAGCTGTAGTGTTTCTATTTCTCCATCATTTAAATCAAGTTGGTTTATTAGAAACTCAAAAATACCAGTATGTCCTAATTCAATTATGTAATGGTTAATAGTTAATTCATCGAGAAAGTCTTTTGTCAGTAATAAACATTCACTTTCCCCTTGAAAATTAGGAAAATTAATAATTTCGATACCTACCTGTCGACTTTCAACACCAAGTTTATTATTTTTGAATATTGATCCTTGATAGGCCCATTTTTCAGGGGATTTACTATGCTTTGTTAAGGCTCGTGCAATCGCAGTCGTCCAATCAGGACGTAATACTACAATTTCTCCTTCGCTATTAAACCATTTCATTAAACTTTGAAGGGACATTCCTACATGCTTGTTTGTAAATATACTCGCATATTCAACAACTGGGGTAGAGATTTCCTCATACCCTCGTAATGTAGTAACCTTTCGGAATGCTTCGAAGACAAAATTTCTGTTTGCAACCGTTTTTCCAAAATCATCCTGACTTCCAATTGGTAACAACATTTTAATTCACTTCCTAAGTTCTTTATCATATTATCACTCTAATATACTAAAGTATTTGAATTGTTAATACAATATCACAATAGAAAACTATTGGTCAATCCATTTTTTAAATAAAACTACAAGGTATACTAAAAAAGAGTACACATTTTAACTGTGTACCCCTTTATTTCTTATCTTTCGTATATAATTTTATCAATTATCCCATAATCTTTTGCTTCTTCAGCTGACATAAAATAGTCTCTGTCTGTATCATGTGCTACTTTTTCAATCGATTGTCCTGTTCGCTCCGCAATCATATGATTCAAACGATCTTTAAGTTTTAATATTCTTTTCGCGGAAATTTCTAAATCCGTTGCTTGACCACGCACACCACCTAATGGCTGATGAATCATAATTTCACTATTTGGTAGCGCAAAACGCTTTCCCTTAGTCCCGGCTAAAAGCAACATCGCTCCAAATGACGCAGCCATTCCAATACATATCGTCTGAATATCGGGTTTAATGTATTGCATCGTATCTAAGATGGCAAAACCAGCCGAGGTGGAACCACCAGGACTATTAATATATAGTGAAATATCCTTTTCTTGATCATCAGCTGCCAGAAAAAGCAATTGGGCGACAACACTATTAGCAACTGTATCATTTATTTCGTCACTAATCATAATAATACGGTCTTTTAATAATCTAGAATAAATATCGTATGATCTTTCCCCATGTGATGATTGTTCAATGACATATGGAATTGCATTCATTTTTGCTTCCTCCTATTATGCTGCTTGTAAAAGGAGGCATTCCGGTTTGAAGTGTGAAGATTGTGACGGAACTGAACCTGTTTCTTTCATTTTTATCTCATAGAACTGTTTAATTAATTCAGATGGATTTTCTTTTCTTATCGCTTCGAGTATCGTTTGACGAAACATTTGATCTTTAACATCACTTATTATTGAAGGATTTTCGGATTCTTCCTTTATTTCAATGGATTTCAACCAGTTTCTACTTCTAAATAGAGACGCCTTTATAGAGCCTTCCGACATAGCTAATTGGGCAGAAATATCGGCTAAACTATATTCAAATACATCCTTTAGAAGAAATATGATGGTTTGTTTTGGCGTCAAATGATTTACCAGTTTTTCAATATTTGAATATAAATCAGGCAGACCTTTCATTGGCTCATAGGATAGTTCCTTATGTGTAGCGGTCGTTTCTTTTGTTTTCCTTAGTTGGTCTATCCAATGATTATGTGCGATTTTATAAAGAAGGGTAAGACTAATTTTATTACTATTACAGTCTTTCCCAACATACGAACGATACATTTTTATCATTGTTTCTTGGGCAAGGTCATCTCCATCCCACTCACTTCTCGTTATACTCCGGCAATACCTCTTCAAAGCAGGATACCAATTTATTAATTGCAATTGTTTATTCATCGATTCATAACCAAGCTTGGTTTTCAAAGTGATCACTCCTTTTGAACCTCTAACTAATAAACGTTTATTATCTTTAAAAAGTTACGGGAAGTTTAAAAATATTTACACGGCAACTTTTTGCTGTTTCCATTTTTTCAAAAGAACCCCATGCTTTGGCGAAAGAAATAGGGTAACTAAGAATAGTAAACCAGCAATCATGATCATACATCCTGCAATCGATGCATCTACTAAATATGCTACATAATATCCAATAATAGAACTGAGTATACCAATGATCATACTATAAATGATCATTCGATTCAGTTTATCGGTAAGTAAATATGCAGTGGCTGCTGGAACAATTATCATTCCTACAACAAGTATTGCTCCAACACTTTCGAAAGAAGATACTGTAGTTATGGAAACAAGACTCATTAATAAGTAATGAAAAAACGCTACAGGTATTCCTAACGCCGCCGCCATAGTAGGATCGAACGAACAAAGTTTAAATTGCTTATAGAATAAACTGATGACAAGAATATTTACGAAAAAAATACTTCCAACTCCCCATACCGTTGTTGGTCCTAAATTCCTTCCCCCAATCTCCAATGTATCCCATGGAGCATAAGCAATTTCACCATATAATACACAATCTAAATCCAGATCAACCTGTCTAGTGAAAAGGCTTATTAATACAACACCGACGGCAAAGAGTGCAGTAAAGACCACCCCAATCGATGCATCCGACTGTACACCGCTATTTTGAAACATTTGGATTAAAAAGACTGTAATTAAACCGATACAAGTTGCCCCCACGATCATTACGATAGAGTCTCTTGTTCCGGATAGGAGAAAGGCAATGACTATCCCTGGCAAGATTGCGTGACTTATAGCATCCCCAATCATTGACATTTTCCTTAAAACAAGAAAGCATCCAACAATGCTACAAGATGATGCGACTAATGCACCAATTAAGATAATCCATAAATGATTCATATCGTACTTCTATCCTTTACACTATGCTTTATATGCTGTTTCAAGAACGCATTTTTTGATTTCTTTCGACTTACAATCTTTGCTATCACTCCTCGTGTTGGTGCAATTACAACGGATAGAACAAAAATACATGTAGCTGCTAAAACAATTAATGGCCCAGTCGGTAAATTATTCACTTGTGTACTCAAGATAGTCCCTATCAAACCACTAATTGCACCAAATAAGCCTGAAAGCATCACCATTACATGCAATTTTTCAGTCCAATAACGAGCTGATACTGCCGGTGTAATGAGTAGGGCGGCCATTAACACTACTCCAACAGCTTGTATGCCAATCACAACAGCAATTACCATAAGTATCATTATTAATTGATCAAGCAAAGTGATTGGAAGGCCGATCCCTTTAGCAAAACCGGAATCAAAAGAAAGAAGCTTAAATTCTTTAAAAAAGAGAGTACACATAGCAATTACGAAAAGACCTATGCCAGCCATTGTGTAAACATCAGATTGTACCATGGATGCTGCCTGACCAAATAAAAATTTATCTAATCCACTTTGATTCCCACTTGCACTATGTTGAATTTGAGTTAATAATACAATACCAACCCCGAAAAATACGGTAAGGACAATTCCTAAAGCGGAATCTTGTTTAATACGCGTTTTCCTTGTAATGTAACCAATCGAAATGGTGGCAATAATTCCGGCTATAATCGCACCAATTAAAAAGTAAAAGATTGACTTTGTACCAGTTAGGATAAAAGCGAAGCACACTCCCGGTAATGCCGCATGTGACAATGCATCGCCCATCAAAGATTGTTTTCTTAAATAAGCAAAACAACCAATCACTCCACTACTTATTCCAAGTAGAATTGAGCCTACTAATATCCAAAGTGTGTTTGGGTCTTGTAACAAAGCAATTACATTCATCTGATCCACCTCAACTTATAATTAAAGGTGAAGAATTTGAATCAAGCATCGTTAATTTTCCACCATATGTTTTTTGAAGATTTTCCTTCGTAAATAGCTTTTCCGTCGGTCCAACGCCTACTAAATGAACATTTAACAATATCGTCCAATCAAAATATTCTTTCACTGTATTTAAATCATGATGTACGACTAATACTGTTTTTCCTTGCCTTTTCAAATCATTTAAAAGAGTAATAATTGCTTTCTCAGTTGCTGCATCTACCCCTACAAATGGTTCATCCATAAAGTAAATTTTCGCATCTTGTGCCAACGCTCTTGCTAAAAAGATTCTTTGTTGTTGTCCTCCCGATAATTGACTTATTTGTCTTTGTGCGTAGGCTTCCATACCTACCTTTTCTAAACAATCCAAAGCTATTTGCCTATCTTTTTCACGTGGTCGTTTAATCCACCCAAGATGTCCGTATCTTCCCATCAACACAACATCCAAAGCATTTGTTGGGAAATCCCAATCAACTGATTCCCGTTGGGGAACATAACCAACGATTTTTCGCATGTCTTTATATGGTTTTCCATAAATAGATACTTCACCAGCAATAGTTGGAATCAATTCTAATATCGCCTTGATTAATGTGGATTTTCCGGCTCCATTCGGACCAATAATTCCAATTAAATTGCCTTCAGGAATAGTGAAAGAAATTTTTTTTAATACTGGATTTTTTTGATAGGCTACAGTTAAATTATTTATACATAATGGTGAACTCATCTTTCTTACCTCCTTATTTCAGTGCATTTACAATCGTATCGACATTATGTTTAACCATTCCAATATACGTACCTTCATCCGTTCCTTCCTTTCCCATTGCGTCAGAATAAAGTTCACCGCCAATTTTCACTTCATGACCTTTTTTCTTTGCTCCTTCGACAACTGCATTTATCGCTTTTTTCGGAACACTCGATTCAACAAAAACAGCTTTAATTTTATTATCAACAAGAAAGTCACGTAGCTGACTAACATCTTTAGCCCCATACTCGGAGGCTGTGCTAATACCTTGTAAACCCATAACTTTTATTTCATATGCATCCCCGAAATAACCAAACGCATCATGTGCGGTAACTAATACTCTAGATTCTTTCGGAATGCTTGCAATTTTTTCAGTCGTATATTGATCAAGTTCCTTTAATTTCTCAATATATTCGTCAGCATTATTTACATAATTCTCTTTATGCTTCGAATCAAATTTTATTAATGCATCACGAACGGTTTCCGTCGCTGTTATCCAATGCTTTACATTAAACCAAATATGAGGATCATGCCCCTCTGTCCCATCATCCCATGTTCGTAAATCTGTTTCCGGAATGTTTTTGGATACAGGTACAGTTGCCTTCTTCTTTGCCAGCTTCTCAAAGATATCGACCATTTTCCCTTCAAGATGCAGCCCATTATAAAAAATCATATCCGCATCCTCTAATTTTTTTATGTCACCTTGAGATGCTTTATATAAGTGTGGATCCACACCTGACTTCATTAATCCAATTGTTTTGACATAGTTTCCTCCTACGTGATCAACTATGTCTTTTATCATCCCTATCGTTGTCGTTACCTTGATCTTCCCATCTATTGGTTTACTGTCTGTTGAAGCTTTTGTGCAGGCTGAAAGTAAGAATACTACGATTGATAACCCTAGAAAAAACATTTTCGTTTCCTTCATTTTTTCCCCTCTTTTCCTTAGTGGATAAGTGCATGATTAAGTTCACACTCTTGAATAACACTCCTCCTTTTTCATTAATGACACTTTGTTTCACTAACGCAACTTTTGTTTTAAAAAAATCTACTTTCTTTCGCAAAAAAGTTTCCTTAAGGAAAAAATACTGTAAATATTTTCTTTAGTCAACTATTTTTTATTTGGATTAGTTCTGGTTTTCATTTTTTAAATGATGTTCTATTATACTTACAGAATTGTTTTTTAAAATTTTTGTTGTTTCTTCTTTTGATAAAAGTCCAATTTTTTCACAAAGGATTGTGTAAAAAATAACTTTTTTCATGCTTAACACCACCTAGTTTATAGTTGTTGTAAAATTATATGTGCTATTTAAAGAAAGTTTCCTTAAAGAAAAAATAATGAATCCACCAAATATTTTTCTATTGTTAAATAGAAAAGGGCATTTTGTCTATGCACAATCATATACTTTTCAACATAATCTGTATCATAACAGAATAACTTATTTACAACTGTATTATATTAGTGTTAAAATATAAAAATATTTCATGTTTTCACTATTTTAAATTAAATTTACGGAGGGGTTTATATGTTACAAAATCCAGTCGAGTTTTTTCTGAATTTATCAAAAAAGATTTGTCCAGAATGCGGTGAATATGTAGAGGATCAGGCAGAATCATATATTTTAGAATGCGAACACTGCTTATCAAAAAGAGTGGAATAGCATCTATAAAAAAGTAGTGGAGCGAAATACGCCCCACTACTTTTTTATAGATGCCGATTCAAATTGAATCACTTGTTTTTCTTGATTCCATTCTAAATAGCCATCAAATGTATTTTCACCCTTTTTAAATCCTTTAATCAAATCCGTTTTCCCTTCTTTTAATAGTTTTGAAATATTTTTTTGAGAAATTGTTTTGCCAAGAATTTTCTTTGAAATAGTAAAATCACATTTTGACTTTTGATAATTCGTACAACCATAAAAATTTCCTTTTTCAATCAACATTCCATCACATTTTTTACATTGTCCAAGCCTAGCCTTTACTCTTTTCCCCTTTTTGCCCGCAATTGTATTAGCGGATATTTCTTTAAGAAGATTCGTGGGAAATGCCCATTTTGATTCTGCAATTTTCGCATCATCAATTAATTTAACTGACAACTTCTTTGCCTGTTCCAAAAAAACATTCGGTGAAGCCTTTCCCTCTCCTATTTCATGAAGTCTTTGCTCCCATTTAGCTGTCATTTCCGGAGAAGCTAGAATACTATTTCCAATACTATCAATTAGCAAAATTCCTTTTTTAGTGGGATACACTACATTCTTAGTCACTTCTATATACTTTCGATCTTTAAGAACGGAAATTATCCCCGCACGGGTTGCCTCTGTTCCCAATCCTTCTGTTTTTCTTAAAATACTTTGCATTTGCGTATCTTCTATAAACTTACCAGCCGTTTTCATTAATGTGATTAATTGCCCTTCCGTATATCGCTTAGGAGGTTGTGTCTTGCCATCTTTAACCATTACTTTCGAAACAATACCAGTTTCATCTTTCGTTAAATTAGGAAGAACTTGCTCATTATCCTCCTTTGATTCTTCCATTTGATAGATGACCTTTCTCCATCCTTCTTGTACCATCTGTTTTCCTTTAGAAATGAATGTTGCCCGCTCATCTACAATTGTATGAACAGTTGTATAGTCAAAAATACTCTTTTCAAAATGAGCAGCAATTAATCTCCTAACGATTAAATCATAGATTTTTTCTTCATCCTTTTCTAATGTTAACGGATTTACCACTTGCTCTGTAGGAATAATTGCATAGTGATCCGTCACTTTCTTTTCATTTACGAATCTTTTATTATTCATAACTGATTGATTAGGAAGCGGGAAAAATCCTTTATATGATTCAATACGACTAATTTGATTTAATATTTCAGGGAATAATGCTGCTTCTTCTTTTGTAACATAGCTCGAATCTGATCTCGGATATGAAATAATTCCTTTTACATATAATTTTTGAGCAATATCTAATGTTTTCTTTGGTGAAAACTTAAATAATTTATTCGCCGTTGCTTGTAGGGATGACAAATTGAATAATAATGGTGGTTGAAATTCTTTTCTTTCCTTTTCTATTTCATCAATTTTAGCAGACTTCCCTTTACAAAAATTTGCGATGGCAATTGCTTTCTTTTCTTCTTTTAATCTCGTTTCGGAATCGATATGCCATGTGCCTTCATACTTTTTATTTGTCATTTGAAAAATAGCCTTGACTTCCCAAAATGTTTCACTTTTGAAATTTTCAATCTCCTTTTCTCTTTTAACGATTAAAGCTAACGTTGGTGTTTGCACACGTCCAGTTGAAAACACATCTCGTATCCCTTTTCGTTGTAGCAATAATGTATAGACCCTCGATGCATTCATCCCAATTAGCCAATCAGCACATGCACGACTCATTGCTTCATAGTAAATAGCTCTTGTTTCTTCTTCACTTAGTAAATGGTGAAAACCATTTACTACAGCCTTTTCAGTGAGGGAGGAAATCCATAATCGTTTCGCCGGCTTTCGATTATGACATTGCTTTAAAATAATCCGTATGATTGCTTCCCCTTCACGTTCCGCATCTCCCGCCATGATCACTTCGTCAATGTCAGAACGCTTTAATAAATCTTTTATGATCGTAAACTGATTCCACTTGTCCTTTTTTACTTTATATTGAAAGGATTCAGGAAGAATAGGCAATGTATCAAGGGACCACTTTTTCCATTTCGGGTTATATTCTTCCGGAGGAATGAGTTCACATAAATGACCAACTGCCCAAGTTAAATAAGCACCATCTGGAAATGTTTGATTTGGAGAGATTTTGATGTAGCCTTTCATTTTCTTATGAGGAAAAGGGGCGGCAAGTTTCATTCCTTGATCTGGCTTTTCGGCAATGATTAATGGAATAGTCATTAGTTCCAAAAACCTTCTTTCTTTTGGTATCTAGCATTATATTCATACTATATTTTACTATATTTCATCACATGAAAGAAATACTATTAAATTCACTAACTTAGAGACATGTAATCTTTTTGTAAAAAAAATAATCATACAATAATATTTTTTAATCTAGATTTTAGATTAGCGTAACTGAATTGTGGTATATAAATGATAAAATTTGCTTATAGAAAGGTTGATTTTTCAATGTAAAAATTCTCAAGCTAAACTTTATATATTTTAATGGTAAGTTAAGAATACAACACTAGAATATTTTTTAAAATAATATTTCTCGGAGGTGTTAGCATGGCTTCTACTTCAAAGAGAAGTCTTTATTTTGACAATGCGAAGTTAATCCTTATTTTCTTAGTCGTATTCGGACACGTTATTAGTCCTTTAAAAGGAAATGATGATCTTCTTTTCACTTTGTATACAGTCATTTTTCTCTTTCATATGCCTGCCTTCATTTTAATATCTGGCTATTTTGCGAAAGGATATCGTAAAAAAGGGTATTTACTTAAATCTGTAAAAAAAATATTATTGCCCTATTTAATTTTTCAGGCTATCTATTCATTTTTTTATTTTATCAATGGCGATGAAAAATCCCTAACATTTGATTTCTTACAGCCACACTGGACTTTATGGTTTTTATTGAGTTTATTTTGTTGGAATGTACTCATTTATGCCTTCGCAAAGTTAAAATGGATTGGTCTTATCGTTGCTGTAGCAATAGGAATCGCAATAGGATATGTGGATCAAGTTGGGAACTATTTAAGTCTGTCAAGAACTTTTGTCTTTTTCCCATATTTTCTATTAGGATTCTTAATTGAACAAAAGCATATTAATTGGATAAAGAACATGAAATTTTCAGCAGTAATAGGTGTTTTAATCATATTGTCAACTTTTCTGCTATTTGGTTTATCCTTTCCTAAGGATGCGGTTCCATGGTTGCTTGGTTCCTCCTCTTACGCAGATATGGGCAATGCTGAATGGTTTGATGGGCTTTTCCGTATGCTTCAATACTTGTTAACATTAATCGTTATTTTTGGATTTTTTGCACTCGTACCTGCGACCGGATCAAAATTAACGATTATAGGACAACGAACACTTTATATTTATTTATTACATGGTTTTATTATTAAGATTATTGAAACAGCTGTCTCAGACGAAACACTTGAATCAATTTCGCAAAATTATTTCTTGCTTTTCATTTTTTCATTTGTCGTCTGTTTAACTCTCGGAAGTTATTTAATTAAAAAATACACTAAACCATTAATTGAACTTAGGCTTTAATAAATAGGCGTATAAATTTCCCAAATCCTATCCATCCTAAAAATAAAAGGATGGGGTGGATATGTTGGGACTATTCAATACATTTCAAGAGTGGAAAGCAAATAAATATGAAGAAAAAATTGCAAAAATGGAGTCTAAAGGAATATGCCCGGATTGTTATGGGAAGGGCATCAATTCTCTAGCACTTAATGAATTTTATGTAACAAATGTTTTTGATTGCCCGGGGTGTAATGGCAGTGGGTTATTCTCAGATTGGTATGAAAATAATCAATAGGTAAGTGGAGCTTCCTTAACTGTAGAACAGTTAAAGGAAACTCCTTTTTTTATTAGCCTCCAAAGAAAAAGTCTAATACATTCGAGGCGGTCGAGGATTGTTTATTGTAAAATTCCGAGTAGCCACAGTTTTTACAGTAAACAACGATAAATTGGTTATTTTGGATATCAAACATTTTCGAAAGTCCAGTTCCTGTCATGGCCACTTCCTTTTTTCCAGCATCCGTACTTCCACATTTTATACATCCTTTATCACTCATAAAGAAACCTTCTTTCATTAAAATAACTTTCAACTAATTTTTACGTTGCAAAACTCCTTTAAGTTTCATTTTAAATTTTTCAAAAACAAGAACCACCAACATTAGGTGGTCATTGCTTAATCTAAATCGACTTTCCCCAATGGTGTTTCTGCAGGTCCTTCAATCACATCCCCAACAATTGAAAATCGTGAACCGTGACAAGGACAGTCCCATGTGCGATCACCGGAATTCCACTCAATTTCACAGCCTAAATGTGTACAGGTCGTATCGACTACATAAACTTTACCGTCAGCATCTTTGTACGCTCCCGCACGTTTACCGTTTACATTGACAACTGAACCTTCATCATTAGCTAAATCATTAATGTCTCGCAAAGGATACTCCAATTTACCTTCAATTAAATGTTTGGCCACATCAAGATTTGTCGTGATAAATTCTTTTACACTTGGGTTTGCATTAAATCTTGATGGTGAGAATAGATCTTCATATTTATTTGTAGTTTCCGAAATAATATCGGCTAATAAAATGGCCGAAACTGTACTGTTTGTCATACCCCATTTTCTAAATCCTGTCGCTACAAGAACTTGATCATGATTATTCGTAATCCGCCCAATGTATGGAATCTTGTCCAATGTAGTTAAATCTTGAGCAGACCATCTAAATAAGAATTCATTTATTCCAAACTCATTTTCCGCAAACTCTTCTAACGCCTCATAATGAAGAATTGTCGGTATTCCTTGGCCGGTTTTGTGATTTTCACCGCCGACTAATAGGACTTTTTCTCCGTTCAACGTCATTGTTCGGAAGGATCTTGTCGGCTGTTCCGCATTAATGTACATTCCCCGTGGAACATCCTTATCCGTTTTAACTGCAATTAAATAAGATCTCTCCGCATACATTCGGGTCGGATAAAAACCTAGCCCATCATAAAACGGAAAATGTGAACATGCGCAAACAAATTTACTTTTTACTTTTAAACCTTCTTTCGTAATAACAATTGGCTGATCTGAATAATCGACATCTGTAGCTGTCGTCTTTTCAAAAATCAATCCACCCTCTTTTTGTATATAATCAAGTAGTGGCTTTAAATATTTTAATGGGTGAAATTGTGCTTGATTCCTCATAATAAGAGCTGCTTTTATAGGAAAATCAACTGGAATTTCATTGATTAATTCACCATTAATACCAAGTTCCTTATAGGCATTTTCTTCTGCTTCTAATTTTCTAATATAATCCTCACTATTCGTATATATATAAGCATCCTCTTCACTAAAATCGCAATCAATTTGTAGTTCGTCAATCGTCGTTTTAATAAATTTGAATGCATCTATATTAGCTTCATAATATAATTTCGCTTGGTCTTTTCCATTATTTTGAATTAGTTCATCATAGATTAAACCATGCTGTGCAGTGATTTTCGCAGTTGTATGCGCAGTTGTACCATTTAGCAGCTCACCCGCCTCAATAATTGCCACTTTGTACCCTTTTCTCGTTAACAAATAGGCAGTTGTAATTCCAGTAATGCCTCCACCAACAATTGCGACATCTACTTCAATATCTTCATTTAAAGTTGAAAAACGAGGTAACTCGACACCCTCTTTCCAAATAGGTTTAGGAAATTGCGGCATATTCACTTGTTCGTTTGTCATTTATTAATCCTCCAAATTAATATTTATAACTATATTTACCACAATGGATTATTTTCATGTGTTTTTTGCAATAATACTTAAATAGATTTATTTTAAATAAATACTAGGAGTTGTAAGTATGACATATCAAAGTAATGAAAAAAGGGTAACCGATACACCAAAGACGGAAAAATTCACAATAAATACTGCTATGAGTGCGCTCAATCAAAAACCATACTATCCGGGTGGGTCGGTTGAAGAACATAAAAACTTAGAAGAAGCAAATACAATCATTACAGGCGATGAAATTAAACAACAAAACGAGAATTTATAATTTGAGTATAAGTTGTATAGTGTACTTTCCCCTTTTCGTTCAAGTCATGTTATAATCAATAGGATATTACTGTTTTGGAGGTATTTGTCTTTGATTACTGTTAACAATGTTGGCTTACGATTTGGTGAACGTAAACTTTTTGAAGATATTAATATTAAATTCACACCAGGTAACTGTTATGGATTAATCGGTGCTAATGGAGCAGGTAAATCTACGTTTCTGAAAATTCTTTCCGGTGAATTAGATGCACAAACAGGTGATGTTCATGTTACTCCTGGTGAAAGACTAGCTGTATTAAAGCAAAACCACTTTGAATTTGAAGAAGAGGAAGTACTGAAAGTTGTCATTATGGGACATACCCGCTTATTTGAAGTGATGCAGGAAAAGGATGCCATTTATATGAAAGCAGATTTTTCCGATGAAGATGGGATGAGAGCTGCTGAACTCGAAGGTGAATTTGCTGAGTTAAATGGTTGGGAAGCTGAATCGGAAGCAGCTATTTTACTTAAAGGGCTTGGTATTGAAGAAGAACTGCATACGAAAAAGATGGCAGAACTAACAGGAGCTGAAAAAGTAAAAGTATTACTTGCTCAAGCCCTATTTGGAAAACCGGATATTCTTCTACTAGATGAGCCTACAAACCATCTTGATTTAAAAGCTATTCAATGGTTAGAGGAATTTCTAATAAACTTTGAAAATACCGTAATTGTTGTCTCGCATGACAGACATTTCTTAAATAAAGTATGTACACATATTGCTGATTTAGATTTTGGTAAAATTCAATTATATGTAGGAAATTATGATTTCTGGTATGAGTCCAGTCAACTAGCCCAAAAAATGGCCCAAGAATCTAATAAGAAAAAAGAAGAGAAAATTAAAGAATTACAAAGCTTTATTGCCAGATTTAGTGCAAATGCCTCGAAATCTAAACAAGCTACTTCGCGTAAAAAATTGCTGGACAAAATATCATTAGATGATATTAAACCATCTTCTAGAAAATATCCTTATGTTCACTTTACGCCGGAACGTGAGATTGGTAATGACTTACTCCGTGTTGAAGGGCTAACAAAAACAATTGACGGGGTTAAAGTTCTTGATAATATAAGCTTTATCATGAATAAAGATGATAAAATTGCACTCGTTGGTCAAAATGAAGTAGCAAAAACGACTCTATTTAAAATATTGGCTGGTGAAATGGAACCAGATAGTGGATCATTCAAATGGGGTGTGACAACTTCACAATCCTATTTCCCAAAAGACAATTCAAGTTACTTTGAAAATGGTGATTTGAATCTTGTTGATTGGTTGCGCCAATACTCCCCGAATGATCAAAGTGAAAGCTTTTTAAGAGGATTTTTAGGGAGAATGCTTTTCTCCGGTGAAGAAGTATTAAAAAAAGCAAATGTATTATCCGGAGGAGAAAAGGTTCGTTGTATGCTTTCAAAAATGATGTTAAGCGGCGCTAATGTTCTGTTATTAGATGAACCAACCAACCATTTAGACTTAGAATCAATTACAGCCGTAAATAACGGATTGATTCGCTTCAAAGGGTCAATGATTTTTGCGTCACACGATCATCAATTCATTCAAACGATCGCAAATCGAATCATAGAGCTGACACCTAATGGTATGATTGATAAAGTAATGACCTACGATGAATACTTGGAAAATAATGATATACAAAAGCAATTAGAACAATTATATAAATAATAATAATTGGAAAAAAGGGAATCAAACCGTGATTTGATTTCCTTTTTTTATTTATTCTAAAAATTTTTTGATTGTCCCTCTTACTATTGTGCATATATTTATGTTGGAGACATAAATTTTGTGAGGTGATTGACTTTGACTGTTACTGGTAAGGAGTATATATCTAGAATTGACAACTTACACAATGAAGTATGGATAGATGGAAAACGGATAGAAGGAAAAATTTCGGAGCATCCTGCATTTAGAGGAGTTTTAAAAAGTAAAGCGGCATTATATGATCTTTCTAATTCCAATAAGGATACTTTCACTTTTTCATCCCCTGTTGTAAATTCTGAAGTAAACTTTGCTTTTCAACAACCAAAAACGAAAGAAGATTTGGAAAATAGATTTGTGGCAACAAAGAAATGGGCACAAACAAATTTAGGTTTATTGGGACGTTCTCCCGATTATGTAAACACCGGAATAATGGCTTTAGGTGTTGCTAATTCAATATTTCATGAAGATAAGAAGAATTATGAAACTAATATTTTTAACATATACAAAATGGCGATGGAAAATGATCTCTCCTTTACTCATACATTTATTAATCCCCAAATAAATCGTTCAATTGGATATTACGAAGATTCCGATAAAATTATTGCAGCTAAAGTTATTCGTGAGACAAGCGATGGAATCATCGTAAAAGGTGCGAGACTTTTAGCTACTCAAGGTGGTATTACCGATGAAGTATTAGTGCTTCCTTCTGGAGGAAACTTTATTGAGGACGCTTATGTATACGCCTTTTCCATTCCTTCAAATACACCTGGTTTAAAATTTATTTGCCGAGAATCTTTCGTCAATGGCGAATCTCATTTTGATTATCCGTTAACTTCTAAATTTGAAGAAATGGATTCAATCGTTGTTTTCGATGATGTTCTCGTTCCATGGGAACGTGTATTTTTATACAAAAATTTAGATATAGCATGTAATATGTTTTCGGAAACTAAGTTTAATACAATGCTTTTGTACCAAGCGATTGCAAGAATGATTGTTAAAACAGAATTTATTCTTGGATTGGCAGAGACCATTGTACATTCTATTAATATTGTTGAGTATCAGCACGTAAAAGACAAACTTAGTGAAATTATTTCTACTCTCGAAATTATGAAGTCTTTACATCTCTCTTCTCGAGTTCATTCAACACTCGATCATTTTAATACAATGGTCCCTGATTACAAACCATTAAATGTCGCCATTTATTATTATCCGAGAATTTACCCTCGATTAATTGAAATTATACAACTTTTAGGTGGTAGTGGAATGATCCTCCTCCCTTCTAAAGAACAGTTCCAATCAACGATATCTTCATATCTTGATAATTATTTACAAGCCACTAACGTAAATGCTACCGATCGTGTAAAAATTTTCAGACTCGCCTGGGACCTTTGCATGAGTAGCTTCGGCACCAGACAAACGCAGTTTGAACGATTTTTCTTTGGTGATCCAGTTAGGATGGGTATGGGACTTTACAATAGTTATCCGAAGGAGTCCTATGTAAAGATGATAAACGATTTTCTAAGTTAATCAATAATCTTATTCTTTGAGGTAAGGCTTCAATTTCTCTACCATCATTTCCAACCTTTGTGCATTATTTTGATACATTTCACTGGCAGATTTTGATTCAGTAGCTAAAGTAAATAATTCAAGATCTGCTTGGCATTTTTTTAGAGTCGCTAATAACAATGTTCTCTCCTGCGATTTAGGAAGTTGAATTTTATCATCATAAATATCCACTGTTAATTTTCCATAAGCATCAACTTGACCAAGAAAAACATTATCAAGAGCAACATTTAATTTTTCTAATTCAGCTTTTAACCAAGATCGATTATAACCTGTAAATCCAAGTGCTTCATCTAAGATCATTCCTTCAGAAATGACAGTTTTAGGTTCTTTTTCTGGTGCGACTTGCAATTGAACATCCTTTGGAGTGATTGGTTGTTTTTCTTTTTTCAACAATACGTTCAATTCACCGCTCGGTTCAAGTACAGCAAATTCCACATCAGCTATATTAAAAGCATTTTTCTTTCTTAAAAGCGAGGCCAAGTCATCGACCGTATGTTTTTCTTTCATTAAACTATCTTCCTGTATTTTTCCATCCTTAATTACAACAACAGGAGCACCATCAAGAAAATCTCGAACTTTTTTACTCTTCAAGGAAAGATATGTTAATAATACGGGAATTAAAGCCCAAATAAGTAAGCTGTACATTCCATTTAAAAAGTTTTGTCCCACACCAGTGGATATCTCCGCAGCAATGCCACCAACTACTATCCCGATAATATATTCAAAAAGGGACAATTGACTAATTTGTTTTCTTCCAAGCATTTTGGTTAAAAAGAATAAAACGATTAGCGTAATGATCGATCGTAAAATAACTTCGAGCCAATTCAGTCCCATTTCTTCACCTTCCCTTAACTCTTATATTGAGGCTCCTCACGTTCAAGAATGACTAATCTATTTTGTAAATCTGTAATGATTTCGTCTGCTTCTAACATACTTTCATGAAAAACTTTCTGTGCATTAGCATCTGTACTCATTAATGCGAAGCGGCTTAAATTGCTTTTAGCACCATTAAGACTCGCGATGCAATTCTTAATATCTGAAGCAATTGTCATTTTCTTTAAACCCCTTTTAGAAAAGGATGATATGATACATATCATCCTTTTTATTTTCTTATTGTTGTTTATATTGTGGTTCTTCTTGCTCTACTTCATTCATTCGTGGTGTTAGTGTGTCAATAATTGATTGTGTTTGTTGAGCGCAGGATTGATAAAGTTGCTTTGCTTGTTTATTGTCTGTCGCTAAAGAAAAACTTTCTAAATTCGCTTGAGCACTCTTCAATCCAGAAATGGTTTGCTTAATATTGTTAATAACCGTCATGATCATAACCCCTTTTTGGTGTAGTTTGACTTTTGTTCGTACTGAACGATGTTAGTTTATGAAAATGGATTAATTTTATAATTAGAAAATATATCCTAATAAAAAAACGCCCCATTACGAATTGGAGCGCTTTTTTGCTATAAGTAAAGCAATTTGTATCATTGTAATTGGTAATGATGTTTTCTTTCTATATGCTAAATATTTTGGTTCCCATGAACTTGCATACTTTTCCTTAAACTTCTTTAATCCTTTGAAATGATAGACAAAATTACCATGCGTGTATATTTGTGATGCTAATTTTTCCCCCATAAAGGAATACTTTGAAAGTCCTACATTTGCGAGCGGCGCCATTCCTAAATTAAACCGCTTATACCCTTTTAATTTTGCCCATTCAAATAAATTAATGAAAATAAAGTCCATCGTTCCCGATGTTACATTCGGGATATATCTCATTAAATCAATTGATAATGTTGTGTGATTATCATAAACCGGCATAATACTAACAAATGCAATAATATTTTTATCCGGATCCAATAATATTGCTACAGGAGCTGTTTCCAAATAGCTTTTATCAAAAAATCCAAGTGAGAATCCTTTCTCTCTCTTCCCGTTCAACCACTGATCAGAAATGGATTTTAATGCTTGAAAATCTTCTTTAGAAAAGGGAGGTTCAAGTAACCGAAAGGTATACCCTTCTTTTTCAAATTTATTTTTCGTCGCTCGAAGGCCCTTCATTTTACTACCCGATAGAGAAAAAGTTTGTAAGTCCACAAAAGCTTCCTCACCTAATTTAAAAAAATCGTAGCCATTTTCATGTAATTTAGGAATTAGTTCATTTGTTACTTGATAGTAAGCTGGTGTATATCCGTATAAATCTGCAAAATCATGAAATTCTTCGATGGAATGAAAAAATTCTTCCTTTTTCCCTATTGGATCACCTAGGACAACTAGTTTATCAGCATATTGCTCATACATCATCATTACTTGCCCTGTTTCATTCCAAAATATTTTTTTATCATGTAAAAAGACTAAATGTGAAAGAACGGTTCCTCCATACTTTTTTAAATGAGCCATCACCTTGTTTTCATCGATTTGATAGGATCCTGGTGTCCTTGGTCTCATAAAAAAATAGGTGATTAACATAATTATTGCGGCGATCAATAAACCGGTAATTGCACTCAAAATTAAATCACTCGCATCAATAATCACATATTTTCGAATAAAACGAGGAATTTTCAACTTACTCTCAGGTAAATTATTATAACCAATTAACACATATAACAATGTAAAGAAAAGGATGACCATTAAATCAAATGCAGCTCTACCCCATGTAACTACGAAATTCAACCGATAAAAACGCTTCTTGGAAACAACTAACATAACCGCTACAAAGCCTAAATAAATGGCCTCTTCATAATCAAACCCTTTAACAAGGCAGAGCAAGGAAGCGAAAATTAACAGTACAAGTGTCGAGTAATATGCCCATCTTACTCTGTACTCTATCCCTCTAGATAACAAAATTAATAAAAATCCGGTAACGATTGTCAATTGATGTGAAAAACCCATTAATGGAGAAGATAAGAATTCTCTTAAAAACTTAATTCGGTCAAGAACTCCTGGCAATGATGCCGAAAGTAATAAAACGATTCCGGAGAAAAATACTAATATTGTTAGTATCCAGTGACTCATATTTTTTGAGATGACAAAAATTATTTTTTTATATTGCTCATCCAACTGTTTCCAAAAATATCTTACAAATAAACCGATTGCAACAATAAACGGAATAAAATAATAACAAACTCGATAAAGTAATAAAACTAATAAAATTTTTTCTGTCTCTATATGATAAAATTCAAGACCCATTAAAATGACGAAATCAAATGAACCTAATCCACCCGGAATCATACTTATTATTCCTGCAGTTGACGCAACAACGAAAATCGGAAATAGCTGTGTGAAACTTATAGGGACATTGACTAATAGTGCAATTACCCAAAAAAACAATAACGCACTCATCCATTCAAATAGTGAAATCACCATAAGTTCAATCAAATAATTATTTTTAAAGGAAAACTTTGCATTTTTTATATTTTTCCATTGAAAGCTTATTATTAAAAATGGAATATACAAAGCCATCGCCCAAACGGCAATTTTCAACCATTTCAATTCCACTAAAAAAATCGGTTTAAATACTCCTATTGCCACTAACCAGCATAAAATGGATATTCCCGAAATGTAGAAGATTGACACTTTCGCGATATTTTTTAAAATCACATCTTTTTCTTTATAATATTTTTTATAAAAAAAAGTGCGTAAACTAAGACCGATCACACCGCCGAATCCTAGAAAATTCGAAAACGTATTTACAATCCATGAATAGGAAAATAATTCCTTTGCTTTTAAATTTAACTTTAAGATTTTGCATAAAATTAGATCATAAAATAGCATAGGAACAATGGCTATTAACCCTAAAATAACAATTAATAAAATATGCGAAGGCGTAAGTTCAGATATATTATTTTTCAATAAATTTATATCGATATCTTTTACCATTTTTTTCGATTCAAAAATAATTAACACTAAAAGGGCAATTGGAAATGCAATTTTTAAAAAAGATATAAACCTTTTTTTACTTAATTTCAAGGTAACACCATCTTTCATACGTTGAAAAAATATCATTATAACAAGCTGTTGAACATGAAAAATCATTATGTATTTTAATTAAATAAAGAAAATATATTCGCTATGAGGTATTTTCGTATAAAAAAATAGCCCAAGTATTACTACTTGAGCATTTTTTCCAATTAAGTTTAACCTAATGATGTAACAGATTTCTCTTCTTCAAGCTTTTGGAGTCTGCTTTCCACTTCTTCTTTTGTTAATTCGTGTTCTTTTATATAAAGGTTTCTTGGATGTACTCGACATTCATGTGAGCAACTGCGTAAATATTTATGTTCATTTTCTTCTGAACATAACATTTGACGATTACATTCAGGATTTGCGCAATTAACATAGCGTTCACATGGTTCCCCTGTAAAATAATCTTTACCTACAATGACATGCTCTTTATGATTAATTGGAACCGCAATCCGTTCATCAAATACATAGCATTGTCCGTCCCATAGTTCACCTTGTACTTCAGGATCCTTCCCATAAGAGACAATTCCGCCATGAAGTTGTGCTACATCTTCAAAGCCTTCTCGAACTAACCAGCCTGAGAATTTTTCGCAACGAATTCCACCAGTACAATATGTTAATATTTTTTTACCTTGTAATTGATCTTTATTCTTGCGAACCCAATCCGGAAGTTCTCTAAATGTTTCAATATCAGGACGGATAGCCCCTCTGAAATGCCCAAGATCATACTCATAATCATTTCTTGCGTCTAAAACAACTGTATCTTCGTCTTGCATTGCTTCAAAAAACTCTTTTGGACTATAGTATTTTCCTGTTAGTTCATTAGGATTTATATCATCTTCCAAACGTAAAGTGACAAGCTCTTTTCTTGGTCTTACATGCATTTTTTTAAATGCATGTCCGTCGGCTTCATCCACTTTAAATATAATCCCGTCAAATCGTGGATCATTTTTCATCATCTGCATATATTGATCTGTTTGTTCAACTGTACCTGATACAGTTCCGTTAATCCCCTCTTCAGCAACGAGAATTCTACCTTTCAAGCCTAAATCCTTACAGTAGGCTAAATGTTGTGCTGCATATTCTTCAGGGTTCTCAATTTTTGTATAAAAATAATACAATAACACTCGATATGGTTTTGTTTTTTCACTCATCGATGCTACCACCTATCTATTTATATTTGCAAGATATAAATGTATTTAGGTTGTACACTTTTCTCTTACAATAGTACATTTTATACAAATTAAGTAATTCGTGCAAGATGTTTTTAAGTATCAATCACATCCTACTTGAATTTAAAGCCTTTCAATGCCTCCGCAAGTGCATTATTTATTGGTTCTTCTTCTCTTTGTTGTTTCATGTATTTCTGGACGGTTCGTTTATCTACTTTTCCGGCTGATTCCTTCTTGCGCCTCTCTTCAAAAGCAGATAACTTTTCTCGATATCCACATTTACATGCGAAGATTTGACCCTTTCCTTCACCTCGAAGTTCCATTTTCTTTTTACATTGTGGACAACGAGCATTCGTTATACGTGCTACGTTCTTTCTATATCCACATTCACGATCTTGACAAACAAGCATTTTCCCTTTCTTACCGTTAACCTCAAGCATCGGTTTCCCACAGTCCGGACAAGACTTTGTTGAGATATTGTCGTGTTTATATTTTTTATTACTTGCTTTTATTTCAGCTACCAGTTCTTTTGTATGTTCTTTCATTTCATTAATAAAAACGGCTTTTTTCAGTTTTCCTTTGGCTATCAGTTCAAGTTTTTGTTCCCACTGGGCAGTTGTCGCCGGCGATTTTAATTCTTCCGGTACTAAATCTAACAGTTGACGGCCTTTGGAAGTAATAAAGATTTCTTTCCCACCGCGTTTTTCAATTAGAAATGAATTAAATAATTTTTCAATTATATCAGCACGAGTTGCTACTGTACCGAGCCCGCCTGTTGACTTTAACGTATCCGTAAGTTTCTTGTCGTTTGCTTCCATGAACCTTGAAGGGTTTTCCATTGCGGATAGCAGGGTAGCTTCTGTAAAACGTGCAGGTGGTTTTGTTTGCCCTGATGTTTCGTTAATTAATTTAGTTTTTAATACATCACCTTTTTCGAGGCGCGGCAATAATTGCTCTTTAACTTCATCACCAGATTCCTCATCATCAAAACGGTTTTCGTATACTTCTTTCCACCCAGCATGAATAACTGTTTTCCCTTTCGCAATGAACGTTTCTTCGCCAATTTTGGCTTGCACGGTTAGTTGTTCATATTCAAAGGCAGGGAATAATACAGCTAAGAAACGTTTTATGACAAGATCGTAAATTTTACGTTCTTTATCTGTAAATGCTGAGAATTTCACAAATCCTTCAGTGGGGATGATGGCATGGTGATCACTTACCTTACTATCATCTACAAATGCTTTTGTCGCTTTAATAGGCTTCTTTAAAATCTTACTTGCAAGTGAACGGTATTCACCGACACTACATGCTTTTAATCGTTCTGGCAGCGTACTGACGATATCCGTTGATAAAAAGCGTGAGTCTGTTCGAGGATAGGTTAATACTTTATGTTGCTCATACAATTTTTGCATAATATTCAATGTTTCTTTAGCTGAAAAGCCGAAGATTTTATTAGCGTCACGCTGTAATTCTGTTAAATCATATAAAGCTGGTGAGAATGTTTTCTTATGTTTTCGATCAATGGCAATAACAGTCGCATCTTTTTGTCCAAGTGATTGAATGATTTTCTCGATTTTTTCTTTATTAAAACTACGACTATTACCATTCCTATCTTGCCATGTTAATTTAACAGTATCTGTTCGGGCTTCAATGCCATAATAGTTCTGCGGTTTGAAGTTTTTTATTTCTTCTTCCCGTGCTGCAACCATTGCCACAGTAGGTGTTTGAACCCGTCCACAATTCAACTGTGCATTAAATTTAGTAGTTAAGGCACGTGTTGCATTTAAACCGATATACCAATCGGCTTCCGAACGTGCTACCGCTGAAGCATATAAGTTTTCATACGCTTTACCAGGTTTTAAGTTGTTAAAACCATCTTTAATCGCTTTATCTGTTACGGAAGAAATCCACAGTCGTTTGACAGGCTTATGCACTTTCGCTTTATCAATTATCCAACGTGCTACTAATTCTCCTTCTCTCCCTGCATCAGTAGCCACGATAATTTCATTCACATCACTGCGATTTAATTGTGCTTTCACAGCATTAAACTGTTTTCCGGTTTGTTTTATAACTACTAATTTCATGCGTTCCGGAAGCATAGGCAGATCTTCAAGATTCCATGATTTATATTTATTGTCATATGCCTCAGGATCTGCTAGAGTCACTAAATGTCCCAATGCCCATGTAACAATATATTTGTCGCCTTCGATAAATCCATTTCCTTTCTTCGTACACTTCAATACACTTGCTATATCACGAGCAACTGAGGGTTTCTCAGCTATCACTACACTTTTTGCCATTTTTTCTTAAACTCCTTTACTTACTATGTACAGTCTAATATACCATAGTTTTCGCAGAAAAAATGGATGGCACTTTATTTAGTCGTTTTCGTTAAGCTCACGTACTTTCTTATCACTTGGTAATAAAAACGTTAATAAGCCAAATAAAGGAAGGGCACTACAAAAAATCATCACAAATTTAATACTAAACAAATCTGCTAGATTTCCATAAATGACTGCTCCGATTGCTCCCATGCCAAAAGCAAGACCGACAATTAGACCTGAAACCATCCCAATTTTTTGTGGCATAAGTTCTTGAGCATATACAACTGTAACACTAAAGCTTGAAGTAACGATAAATCCTATTAAGAAAAACAACGGAATGACCCAAAATAACGGTACATATGGAAGAATAAGTGTTAATGGGGCAGCTCCAACAAGAGAAAATAATATTATATTACGTTTTCCGAAACGATCCGCTAACGGTCCACCTAAAAATGTCCCCATTACTCCCGCAATCATAAAAATAAATACAAATATTTGTGCATGTGTAATGCTAACACCATAGTCTTCTATTAAGTAGAATTGGTAGAAGTTTGATATGCCTGCAGAATACCATGAGCGTGCAAAAACGATAAATACGAGTAAAGCCATTGCCAGTTTAATTTTTGGATTAATTGCATTTTTGGAATTTGATACTACCTTTTTCTTCGTCTTTACGCCTATTGCAATTTGACGCTGATACCATTTTGAAACATATAATAAAAGCATAATTCCCAAAGCCGCTACAAAGGTAAAAGATAAAATTCCTTTTTGACCATATGGATAAAATATAAGTGCAGTAAATACGGGTGCCAGTGATTGACCAAAATTACCCCCAACCTGATAAATAGATTGTGCTAATCCCCGCTTTCCTCCTGCGGCCATATATGCCACTCTTGATCCTTCCGGGTGAAAAACGGCTGAACCTATTCCTATAAAAAACACCGAACATAATATGACATAGAAATTAGGTGACAAACCGAACCCAATTAAGCCAATCATACTCATAAACATTCCTAATGGAAGTAAGAATGGAGTTGGCCGTTTATCTGCATAATACCCAAATACAGGCTGCATTACTGAGGAAGTCATATTCACAACAAACGCTATCCACCCTATTTGTGAATAACTTAAACTTAATGTTTTCTCCAGTATTGGAAACATTGCAGGTACTACCGCTTGGATGGAATCATTAAAAAAATGCCCTGTTCCAATAGCGAACAAAATTCCGTAAATCGTATTTAACCCAATATTTTGCTTTTTTTGCTTTGCCGCAACTGCCATTAAACATCTCTCTTTCCAATTAGCATTTTTATATAGATTGATTATACAACTTTTTTTGCTACTCGAAATAAATTTTTTCAAAATTGATACATACATACTATTATGAAAATGTTAGAAAATAGTATTGGAGGTGATTGTATGGGTAAAAGAAAAAAAGATCCTTCAAAAACAGGATTAAGTAATCCGAATGTGAAAGGACAGGGAACAACTAATATGGAGACAGGCCAAGTTCAGGCTGATGCATCAAGAAAAAAACATGGAAGATAACCTTCTACACATTTATAGGAATAATTCAGTAATAAATTAGGCATTTTATAATGAGGAGGTGTCAATTATGACTAAAATTGGTGTTGAACAATCACTTACAAATGTGTCAGAAGCACTTAGACAAAAAGGATATGAAGTTGTTGAACTGAAAAATGAACAGGATGCAAAAGGGTGCGACTGTTGTGTTGTAACTGGCGGAGATAATAATGTAATGGGAATCCAAGATGTTATTATAGAGGGATCAGTTATTGATGCAACGGGGCTTTCTGCTGATGAAATATGTCATAAAGTTGAAAGTAAACTTCCATAATGATTGATTTAATTAAATGTAATAAAAGAAACTGGTCTATTCAACCAGTTTCTTTTTTGAGAATTACTTTTTTTCTAAAGTCATCTATTCGTTTTTAGATAAATTTTCAAACAACCACTCATGAAAAATTTTATATTCTGTAATAGGAAAAACCGGATATGAATGTCTAATTGTAAGTGGAATCCATGTAAGTACAGCACTAATATTATTTAATTTGTCCAGAAGTTTAATATCCTCTTTATTTCGTATAATTACTGCCTTAGGATAAGATTCGTATTTGTATCCTTCGATCTAAATAAGGTCTATCGGTAATAATTCATAAATTTTTAATATATCTTGAAGAGCCCATTTTCGATCTTTATTTTGTAATAATAACTCACCTTTGCCTTCAACAGCAGTAATCATAGAGCCAGCTATTCGATGTTTATCTGAATCTTTCAACCTGTTTGTTGTACTAGGTGTTCCCCCGTGTCCATGGTGTTTAATTGTTCCCACTGACAAATTATGCTCAGTCCAATATCGAATGATTTCTTGAATTACCGTTGTTTTCCCGCTATTTTGATACCCTACAATTTGGAAGATTTGTGGATTTCTATCCATGGTTCATCACTTCCCGTTTGATCCTCGAATAATAATACATCAACAGCGTCTCCTACTTTATATCCCCGAGTCCCCCCCGGAATAACCATTAAACAATTAGCCCACGCTATCGATGAAACGACATTCGATTTATCAAGTCCTACAGGCTCAACAACTAATTTATCCATGTCAAAAGTGACCCTACTTCTAACAAATCGATTAAAAGGATTGGGTTTAGGGAAATCCGTTCGTAATGTTGCCTTTGCTTTTGTTAAGTAGGGTTTCTCTGAATGAAGCCAAAAACGGATAATTGGTCTGACATACAATTCGAAACCGACATAACACGCAGAAGGATTCCCGGATAATCCAAATAATAATTTGTCATTTAAATTCGCTACTGTTGTTACACTTCCCGGTCGCATAGCGATTTTATTAAAAAGAACATTAGCACCTAAACGTTTATAAATTTCAGGGAGATAATCATAATCACCTACAGACACTCCACCCGTAGTAATAATATAATCACATTCTGATAATGCTGTTTCAATCGCGGTACAAAGCGACTTAATTTCATCAGCTCGATTCTCATACTTTCTAACTTCAGCCCCTGCTCGAACGATTTGTGATTCAATCATATAGCCATTACTATTTCTGATTTTCCCGTGTTCTAATGGTTCATCAACATCCAAAAGTTCGCTGCCTGTTGCAATTACTCCGATTATAGGCTTTTTAATAACCGGAACTCGACTATATCCAAAAGTTGCCAACAATGCTTTTACTCCAGGGGTAATAATTGTTCCTTTCGGGATTAAGCGATCTCCTTTTTTTACGTCCTCCCCTTTAAATGAAACATTTTCTCCCGTTTTTACTTTTCTTTTGATCATAATTGTTTTTTTATTTTCCTGTTGTTCTTCTTTAACAAGTTCTAACATAATGACACAGTCGGCACCTTGCGGGAGAGCCGCTCCTGTCATAATACGAATTGCTTGAAATTGACTGACTTTTAGCGGACTAACTTGTCCAGCCCCAATTTCATCTATCACTTCAAAACATACCGGATTTTCACTAGTTGCATTTAGTGTATCTTCTGACCGGATTGCAAATCCATCGTACGGGGATCGATCAAAATGAGGTACATCGTGATCTGAAATTAATGGTTCACCAAGAAAGCGGTTATCACACTCATTTATTGATATCCATTCAACGCTTCCTAAACGTTTCCATTCCATTACTTTTTCAATGGCATCTTTCACCCAAATTGGTCGGCGTCTTTCCACTTTACCGAACTCCCTCCCAAAACAATAAAAGAAGTATGTTAAATACTGCTTGTAAAATTATTTAAAAATAAAAATATATCAGATTAGCCACCAATATAGGACATTTCGATTTTTTGCTTTTTTTCTTTTGGGCGACTCATTCTTTCATCAGAATAACGATCTTTTCGATGATTCCAAATTGAGATAATCTCATCTTTGATTTTATCATCGTCCTTCTCATTACGTAGTATCTTTTTAAGATCATACCCCTTACTCGCGAATAAGCATGTATACAAGTTGCCATCAGCTGATATTCTAGCTCTTGTACAACTTGAACAAAAGGACTCAGATACGGAAGGAATAAAGCCCACTTCTGCATTTTTTTCCTTATATTTATATCGCTTCGCTACCTCTCCAAAATACGCTTGTTCAACTTCTTCTAGTTCAAACGAACTAGAAAGTAAATGGAAAATTTCACGTTTTGTAATCACTTTTTCAAGATTCCATCCATTTGTATTGCCTACATCCATAAACTCAATAAAACGTAATGTAATATCGTTTTCATAAAAATATTTCGCCATAGGAATAATCTCCTGATCATTGACTCCTTTTTGAACGACCATATTTATTTTTACATCAAACCCAATATCTTTTGCCATTTCAATTGCTTTTAAAACAGTCTTTGAACTGACACCCCTTCCGTTAAGGCGTTTAAAAATATCGTCATTTAATGCATCAAGACTAATATTTAATCTTCTTAAACCAGCTGCATATAAATGATGGGCTTGCTTAGGGAGAAAAATTCCATTCGTTGTTAATCCAATATCTGTTATCCCTTTTATATTTACCAAGTTTTTAATTAATTTAGAAAGATTTTTCCGCAGTAACGGTTCCCCACCTGTTAATCGAATTTTCCGAACTCCTAGATTGGCGAATATTCCAACAAGCCTTTCGATTTCTTCGAAGGTAAGCACCTCATTTTTAGGAAGAAATGGATGATCTGGACCAAAAATTTCAGCAGGCATACAGTAATTACATCGGAAGTTACATTTGTCTGTTACGGAAATTCGCAAATCACGAAGCGGTCGGTCCAATTTATCAGTAATTATTTTAGACAATAATCTCATCTCCTAAATTTCCTCTGAATCTAACATCCTGTACATATAGTTTAGCAGTTTTTATAACATTTTTAATACTTTCATAATAAATGTTATTGCTATTAAATTTATGCTGAAAATGTGGATTAAAGACAGTAAAGTAACAAGAAAATACTCTTGGCGTTAATTTCATATATACATTTTACTTATTTTAGCGTAGTTTATAGATAGATTATCTTATAAAAATGATTAAATGAGATATGCAAAGAAGGGTGATGATGAATGAGCCATCTAAAACATTCGCCAAAAACCGTACATTCTCTTCAAATAGTTGATTTACTTTGTTTTACTGAGAAAAAAATGAATATCTCAAAAGGGGATTACCTGTTTCAAGAAGGAATGACAGGTGAGGGAATATATATAATTTTGTCAGGGAAAGTGCAAATAAGTAAGATTACTTCTGATGGACAAGAATTAACATTTAGAATTTGTAGTAAAAATGACATTATCGGAGAGGCAATTTTGTTCTCATATTCACCCAAACATTTATTAAACGCAAAGATTATAGAAGATGGAGAAGTTGCTCTCATCAGAAAAGATATTCTAGAAAATGAATTATTCAAAAATAGTTCTCTAGCGTTTGAATTTATGAAATGGATGAGTGACCAATATAGAAAAACACAAACGATGTTTCGTGATCTTATCCTTCATGGCAAAAAAGGTGCACTCTACTCTACCCTCATTCGCATGACAAATAGTTATGGAGTAAAAAAAGAGGATGGTATACTCATCGATTTGCCTATAACAAACCAAGTTCTTGGAAACTTTTGTGGTACCTCTCGTGAAAATGTAAATCGTGCTTTAAGTGATTTAAAAAAAGAAGGTGTAATCTCTTATTCAAAAGGGAAAATTACGATTCACGATTTGCAATTTTTAAAAGACGCGATATGTTGTGAAGACTGTCCCGCAATCTATTGCACTATACAATGAATCAGGTACTAGGCTACTTTTAACCTAGTGCCTGTTTTAGTATGAAAAACTTAAAAATTTGTTCTTTTGGAGCGAAATAGCTTAATGATAGATCCCGCACTTCCTATTACAATGATCATTATGAGTGGATAGGAATACCATTTCTTTTTATCAGATTCCTTCAAAGTATCTCGTGTATTTTCCTTTTCTTCGGCCTTCACCTTGATCGGGGACAGTTGAAAAGATTCTAATGACATGCCTTTTCTATCAGTAATTTTAAGTTCACCGTTTTTAGAAACATGTTCGGATACATTACTATTAATTAGTTTTGTGAACATGATTTTATGAGGGATTATATATATTTCTTCTCCCTTTTTATATGTCATTCCTTTCGGTAAACTAGATGTTTCAAAATATTTAAATCCATAATCAAGTAATTTCTTTGTGTCATTATAAGCTTCAGATTTCGTTTTTGCATCCATTGTAATAACGGTTAATCGAATGTTTTTATTTTCTGCTGTAGTTGCTAATGTCTGTCCTGATTCATTCACATAACCTGTTTTGCCACCTGTTACCTCTTTATATTCTAATTCACCCTTTAGCATTAAATGATGGGTAATTAGAACCGTTTTCCATTCCTTCCCATTCCACGAGAGTTCTTTCGTTCCAAAAATTTGTCGAAATGTTTTATTTTTCATAGCATAATTTGTGATCTTAGCTATATCATATGCTGTTGTATAATGATTTTTCGCAAATAATCCATGAGGGTTAACAAAATGTGTAGCTGATACTCCTACTTTATCCATGAGAAAAGTATTAAGATTTTTCGCAAACTCGGATACACTTCCGCTCATATGCTCCGCAATTGCAACTCCAGCATCATTCCCTGAATTTATTAATAAACCTTGAATTAAATGCTTTAACGTAACTTGTTCCCCTTCTACTAAATAAACCTTCGTGCCATCGGTATGTTCTACATTTTTACTAATTGTAACAATATCATTCAAATTCCCATTTTCGAGGGCATAAATTGCTGTGGCAATCTTTGTTAGACTTGCAGGGTACATCCGTTCATATCCATTTTTTTCATATAATACTCGTCCGGTTGTACTATCTACTAGTATCGCCGACTTGCTTGCAAGTGACAGTTTTTTTGGACTTACAGCCTCTACGTTCATACTAATATGCAAAGATAAACATAAAACGAACATAATCATAACGCATTTCTTCATTATTCGACACATCCATCTGCAAATTTCTCCAAATTTCATTCTATCAGAATTGATCAAACTTTTTTACTACAAAGTTGAAAATGTAATATAAATGAAAAAATACAGTTTATATTTTTAAATAGTGAAATGTAAGCTCACTTTGCCCTCACTTTCCTTCAATTGCTTGAATAATATATCCGAGCAAAGGAGGTGGCAAAAGTGAATAATCAAACAAATAACTCCAAATGGAAAATTCTTATTATTGTACTTGCCTCCATCGTCCTAGCACTTATTATTCCCCTTGCCTATCAACAAATGAAGCAACCATCTAACCACTCAAAATCAGAAGCACCAAAAAAGAACGAAAGTAACGAAAAAAAAGGTAAAAAAATAATATGGGGAGTAGATTCGGCAAATATAACGACTAACGAAATGTACAAATGTGTAAAAGAAAATTATGGGGAACCAGCTATTTGGGGAAGATATTTAGGGTCCAATGGAAATGTATCGACAGGTCTAACAAAAAAGGAGATTAAATTTTTACATGAAAAAAAGGTAAAAATTCTTTTAATTTATAATCATTTTTCAAATGCCACGACAAAAAAAGCTGGAGTTAAGGAAGCCGAAACTGCAATAAAATTGGCAAAAGAAATCAATGCACCTAAAGGAACGGTGATCTTCGCAGATATTGAACCAAAATATCCGGTCGATTCAGCATTTATACAAGGATGGGTTGATACGATTGAAAAATCGCATTACCATCCCGGTATCTATGGAATATTTGATAAAGATGCAAAGCTTTATAATCAATTTAATAAAGCTAGTAAGGATAACAAAAAGATAAAGGATCAAACTATTTTATGGACAGCTGCTCCTAATAAAAGAATTTCTTCTAAAGAAAAAGCCCCAAATTTCAATCCCATTGGACCGAAAAATTCGTTGCTATATGGTTGGCAATATGGAATTGATGCTAAAACATGCAATATTGATACTGATTTATTTCACGAATCAATTACTGATTACCTTTGGTAAGAATATAAAAAGAAATCGGTCGATAGCCGATTTCTTTTTATATGCTTTTGTAAAGCAATTTCTTTAAAATTGGAAATAAAACATTTGGTAATTCCGCGATATTTGAAACTAATATACTGAAATTACCATAAATATCTTGCAACACTTTTTTCTGGCTTTCTTCAATATCCGTGTTTGACAAAAAGATATTAAATACTTCAATACCTTTTTTTCTTGCTTGTAAAACTGCCTCATGTGTATCAACGATTCCATTTTGCTCATAACCGAAGGCGGCAGGTTCCCCATCCGAAAATACGAGTAAAAACTTTTGTTTTTCCATGCGTGTAATAAGCCGGTTTGTCATTAATCGAATAGCAAAACCATCCCGATTGTCTTCTTCCGGTTTTAACTGCATAATTTCCGGTCCGGAAAATCCGAGCAAAGATGTTTGAAAATCTATAACTGGTTTAAAGTAATTCGGTTGATATTCCTTCGTTGCATCACTTGTATCTTCCCAAAATCCGACTACTTCATGTGAAACTTTTACCGATTTTAATGCCTCATGAAATAACGTAATACCAAGCTTCGTTTGTTCCATCTTGTCATACATCGAGGCTGAACAGTCCACTAATAATGCGAAGGCGGCATCGATTTCACTCGTGGGCTCCTGCTTCTTATAAAATAATCTTGGATTAGTATCAGTGAAATACGGTAAAAGCTTTTTACTCAATCTTCCAAATTGTAAATCATTTCTCGGAGCAATCCTTTTATGTTCTAGCGTTTTTTCAATGAGTTTTTTTAATTTTTTTTGATAAGTGCTTATCTCTTTTTTATATAAATGATATTGTTTAATTTCTTCGTTTGTTGGATTGTCTAAGTTTAGAAAAATCGGATGTGCAAAGCGATTTTCTTTTCCAAATTCGTTATCATTTCGTCCGGTTTTATTTCTTTTTTGTTCTTTCGCTTCTAATTTAGAATAATCATTCCGACTAGTCTTTTGCACACTTCCCTGGACGATTGCTAACGCTTGATCACCCGTTTCCCCTTCTCTAACTCCTTCACCTAAAAAATCTGTTCCTGTCCCCTGATCCAAATCAAACTGTAAGTAACTATTGCTTAATTCACTTGTTTCACGATGCCATGTTCGTAGTTCTTCATTCATGATCTCCTCATCGTCATTCGCTTTATTATCCATAACATCACAATTTTGAAGTGGGTCTTTACGCTTTAAATGATTAAACGTCATACCATTTTCCGTTTCTATCTCAAATCCTTTTTCAGGTAAATGAAAATACTCATTTAGCATATCCTGTTCTAGCACTTCATCAAGTACTTCAAGCATTTCTAGACATATCGATACCGTATCCATCGTTGACTTCGTTTCAAAAAACTTAGAAATCGTATTTCGTACATATGGAATTACTAAATCAATTGATTCATTATAATGTGGAATTGTTTCAATCGGAGTTTCCGAATGTAAAAGTAGATATATATTACTAAATAACGCATCAGTAAAAACACTTTTCACGAGATTAACATTTAACTGTGATTGAAAATGCTTTTGATAGACCTTTTTTCGATGATAAAATACTTTTTTCGTTCCGGGCCGTTCTTTTTTTATCAATTCTTCTATTCGTAGATCTTCTGTAACAATAAATAATTGTTTAGCAAAACTTTTTAAATGTATATTATCTAAACTTTTTATATATCTTTGAATTTGTAGAGTATCAGTATATTTCAAATTTCCTATTGCTCTCAAAAACACATCACTTTTTATACCATCTATTAATAGATGTTGTGGTCGATGATTCCAAAAATGACTGACATAAATTTTTTTTATGGATTGATCTAGATAAGAGTGAACACCAAAATCTACTTCATACTCAGGATTCCTCGTTAAGGTTGTAACTAAATCTGCCATTTCCATCACAATCATCGAATCAACTTTTTCATCATTAAATTGGATAAAGCGTTGCATTTAAACGCCCCCTATTCAAACAATGTTTCGGCAATATTTCTAATCGCAGCTCTCTCTCTTTCGTCCTCAAGCTTATCGATTATCCCTCTTTGAATCGCTCTTAATGGCGGTAAAAACAGGGCCAAATCACATGTATCAATTAATGCCCTTATCGAAGCTGCCTCTTCTGATATTTTCCCCATTTGGGCCTGTGAAATTAAATCGCTAGAAAAGGTTACGAATTTATTTATTAATTCTTCATTTTTTAATTGACTTTGAGATAGCAAAACATTTTTTAATGTTTCCCCTTGAATATAAGGTACATTTATTACGATAAATCGATTTTTAAGTGCTTCATTTAAGGGAACAGTTCCGACATATCCCTCGTTAATAGCAGCAATCACCCCAAAATTACTATCCGCCTTTACCACTTCAGTAGTAAAAGGGTTCGTAATTTGACGTCGGTAGTCAAGGACTCCGTTCAAAATTGGTAAAGTTTCCGGTCTAGCCATATTAATTTCATCTATATACAAAAGATGTCCTTTCTTCATTGCATTAATAACAGGGCCCGATACAAATTCTATCTTACTTTGGTTTTTTTCTTGTGCAATCGTTTTATATCCGAGAAGACCTTCCGCATCTAGGTCAATAGAACAATTTATACTTTGCATCGGTTGATTTAATAACGATGAAAGTGTCTCAGCTAATTTTGTTTTACCGGATCCAGTAGGTCCTTTTAATAAAATATTTTTGCCAAGTAAGATGGCGATCAAAGCATCTTGCAAAATTGAGTCATCAGAAGAAATATACCCATTTTCACTAATTGACTGTTCATACTTTGCTGTAAAACTACTTATTCTATTCTTTAATTTATCTTGTATTTCGATCGGTAATGAAATTTGATTAAATAACATATTTATTTCCTTCCTAAATGTAAATAAACATCCTTTAGTATTTTAGGCTAATAATTGCCCAAATGCAAAGAGTATAATAAAATGAATAATATATTTGTACGGTAGTTTGTTTCATATGATAATATTGTAGATGTGTATTTGAAAAAACACATTATTTAAGATATACTATGCTATCTAACGAAGTAGTTAAGGTGCGTGATGAAAAACTAATGGAATATTTATTGAACCTTACATACGATCCCGTTGTCTGCTCCTTTTATGTTAGTATCTTACTTACAATTGGCCTAGCCTATATATGGAATCATTTTATCGTTAATCCCTATTCTTATATAGCAACCGAGGCAACTGCTGAAGAATTAATAAATCCGCAGCAACGGTTAATTCATAGATTAAAAATACAACATTTACTAATAATATGGATTATGAAATGTGTGAGAAGAAAAGATGCGCCTAATGAGGACCCAGACCATCATTTATCCGTTGACTTTAATTTTTAATTTAATTTAGGAGGATAATTGATGAAACGTTTATTTAAATTTTCTTTATTAATGATTGGAATTGTATTTTTACTATCGGCATGTCAAGGGAACTCTTCAAAAGGAATGGGTAATTCAGGATTTTTTCATGATTATTTTGTAGTACCATTTGCAAAGGTTATACATTTTACTGCTGAATTATTCGGTGGTAACTATGGACTTGCCATCATTTTAATAACCATCCTTATTCGCTTAATACTAATGCCTTTTATGATGAAAACATTCAAAAAACAACAAATTATGAAAGTGAAAATGGAAAAGTTAAAGCCTGAAATGACAGTAATCCAAAACAAAATTAAACAGGCAAAATCAAAAGAAGAACAAATGAAGTTACAACAAGAAATGATGGGACTTTACAAAAAACATGATGTAAACCCTTTAAATATGGGCTGTTTACCTCTCATTATTCAAATGCCTATTTTAATGGGATTCTATTACGCAATTCGTGGTTCAAAAGAAATAGCATCTCACTCATTCTTATGGTTTGATCTTGGACACGTAGATATTCCAATGGCAATTATTGCGGGTATTATGTATTATTTCCAATCAAAAGTGTCACTTATCGGTTTACCTGAAGATCAACAAAAGCAAATGAAAATGTTTGGTCTTCTCTCGCCAATTATGATTTTGATAGTATCATTTAGTGCTCCGGCGGCTTTACCACTCTATTGGGCTGTTGGTGGTGCCTTCTTAATAGGACAAACATACTTATCTAAAAAATTCTATCAAACTCATCCTGTAAAAGAAGAAGAAGCATCTAAATAATAAAAAAGCTGACAAATAACAACATTATTTGTCAGCTTTTTTATTAACTTTAATCTACGCTCTTTTTGTCGATACTTTACTAATTTTGTAGAAAAGTTTTTTCAATTTTTAAATAATATTCATTGAAATGATTCGAATAAACTTGTAGGATTAATATGTAAGCGCTCGTATATGGTGTAAAAAGTTATTGCATCAAGACATACTTCTAGCAAACTTTGAATTCTTTAAGGAGGGCATTTAAATGAGTCAAGTTTTAGTAGGAGTCAATGAAAAAGTAGAAAAATTTTTACAAGGAAAGAAAAAGCTCTATATTAATGGTGAATTCGTTGAAAGTGCTTCAGGAAAAACATTCGATACACCCAATCCTGCAACAGGCGAGGTTTTAGCTACAGTTTATGAAGCCGGTTCTGAAGATATTGATCGTGCGGTAAAGGCTGCCCGCACAGCTTTTGATAGTGGCAAATGGTCAAAAATGAGTGCAGCGGCTCGCGGCCGTCTAATGTATAAATTAGCAGATTTAATGGAAGAACATAAAGAAGCATTAGCACAACTAGAAACTTTAGATAATGGAAAACCAATAAATGAAACAATGAATGCCGACGTGCCCCTGGCTATTGAACATATGCGTTACTATGCGGGATGGACAAATAAAATAACTGGTCAAACAATTCCGGTTAGTGGGCCATTTTTCAATTATACACGACACGAAGCGGTTGGCGTCGTTGGTCAAATTATCCCTTGGAATTTCCCTTTACTGATGGCAATGTGGAAAATGGGTGCGGCTTTGGCAACCGGCTGTACTATCGTATTAAAACCAGCTGAACAAACACCACTTTCTGCCCTTTATTTGGCAGAACTTGCGGAAGAAGCAGGATTCCCTCCCGGAGTAATAAATATTGTGCCCGGATTTGGAGAAACTGCCGGTCAACCATTAGTTGATCATCCACTAGTTGATAAAATTGCATTTACAGGGTCTACTGTCGTTGGCAAGTCCATCATGGAACGAGCATCAAAAACGTTAAAACGTGTAACGCTAGAGCTGGGTGGAAAATCTCCAAATATTATTTTACCGGATGCGGACCTATCTAAGGCTATTCCTGGAGCATTAAATGGTGTAATGTTTAACCAAGGTCAGGTATGTTGTGCAGGTTCCAGAGTATTCATTCAAAAGAAGAATTATGATAATGTCGTTGCTGATATGGTCTCACACGCAAAAAATATTAAACAAGGGGCTGGGCTAGACCAGCAAACACAAATGGGTCCCCTTGTTTCAACAGAACAACAGAGTCGTGTATTAAATTATATTGAAAAAGGATTAAACGAGGGTGCCGAATTACTAACAGGTGGTGGAAAACCACGTGATGAGGGTTACTTTGTTGAACCTACTATTTTTGCGGATGTTAATGATGAAATGACAATCGCAAAGGAAGAAATATTTGGTCCTGTCATTGCTGCATTACCTTTTGAAGATTTAGATGAAGTGATTAATCGTGCAAACAATAGTGAATATGGGTTAGCAGCGGGTTTATGGACACGAGATGTAGCGAATGCTCATTATATTGCCAATCGCCTCCGTGCAGGTACAGTTTGGGTAAATTGCTATAATGTATTCGATGCAGCCTCGCCTTTCGGTGGCTTTAAACAATCTGGTATTGGCCGAGAAATGGGATCCTATGCACTAAATAATTATACAGAAGTGAAGAGCGTCTGGCTTTCATTAAAATAAAAAAAGAGCCTTAGGCTCTTTTTTATTTTAATGATTTTTATTTCCAACAAGTTCTATCGCTTGCCTACGTAAAAGATACTTTTGAATTTTACCAGATGCTGTCATAGGGTAACTATCTGTTATTTCAACATAACGTGGAATTTTATGATGGGAAATTTTATCTTTACAATATTCCCTCACTTCTTCAATTGAAATATTTTCCCCTTCTTTAGGAATAATCCAGGCCATTATTTCTTCCCCGTATTTTTCATCAGGGACACCAATAACTTGGACATCTAATATTTTCGGATGAGTGTAAAGAAATTCTTCGATTTCTCTCGGATAAATATTTTCTCCCCCTCTAATGATCATATCCTTTAGTCTACCTGTAATTCGACAATAGCCATTTTCATCCATCACCGCCAAATCACCTGTATGAAGCCATCCCTCTTCGTCTATTGCTTCTTTCGTTGCATCAGGATTTTTATAATACCCTTTCATTACGTGATAACCTCTCGTGCATAATTCACCCTGTTCCCCATTTTTTACAATTTTATTTGTAAGTGGGTCAACAATTTTCACTTCTACATTAGGTAATGCTCTACCGACAGATTCCACTCTTAGCTCTATTGGATCATTCGTTCTAGTTTGTGTGATTACTGGAGAAGATTCAGTTTGTCCATAAGCAATCGTTATTTCAGTTGCCCCCATTTTTTCAATTACGCCTTTCATGACCTCAATTGGACAATTTGATCCTGCCATAATTCCCGTTCGCAACGAAGATAAATCATACTTATCAAAATCAGCTAAATTTAATTCAGTGATAAACATTGTTGGTACACCATGTAAACCAGTACACTTTTCATCTTGGACAGTTTGTAATACCTCTTTAGGATTAAACTCTTGAATCGGCACCATCGTAGCACCAACCGAAACGCAAGCCATCGTGCCTAACACACAACCGAAACAATGGAAAAATGGCACAGGTATACAAAGCCTGTCTTCCTTTGTTAGTTTCATGCAGTTGGCAATATTGTATCCGTTGTTCACAATATTATTATGAGTTAGCATAACACCTTTCGGAAAACCAGTCGTACCTGAAGTGTATTGCATATTAATAACATCATTTGGATCTAATGACACCAAACGTTTTTCTAACTCTTCATCTGTTACCTCATTTCCTAATAATAATAGATCATTCCAATTATATGTACCCGGATAGCGAGTTTCCCCCATAACAATAACATTTTTGAGTTCGGGCAAGCGTGTACTTGTTAAATTTCCTGCTTCAGATTCTTTTAGTTCAGGGCAAATTTCATAAATCATATCAATATATGATGCCGTACGATAGTTTTCCATTAATATAATCGTCTTACTGTCTGATTGACGCAATAAATATTCAAGTTCTGACGTACGATAGTTTGTATTGACAGTTACAAGTACCCCGCCCATTTTTCCGGTGGCAAATTGACAGGTAAGCCACTCAGGTGTATTCGTTGCCCAAATAGCTATATGATCATTTTTATTAATTCCTAATCTCATTAAACCCTTTGCAACTAAATTACATTGATCATCAAATTCTTTATAAGATAAACGTAAATTCCGATCAGCATATACAACTGCTTCATGGTCAGGATGTAATTCAGCCTTTTGCTTAAGTAACTCACCAACTGTAACGTTTAATAAAGATGACATTTTATATCCTCCTTAACAACTGATTTGAGTAGAATGACAATACTTTAACAACTGATTTGAGTAGAATGACAATACTTAGGCCAAAGAGGATAATCATGATGATTCCGGATAACTCTACTCATACTTATGTTATCATCTTTTTCCGAATATTCAAATATAAAATCACTTAATTAAAAATTAGAAATTAAAATATTTTTGCCAAAACCCTTTTCAACTAGAATAAAAAGCGTTACAATGATTAGAAAATATAGAAAATAATAAATTCCACTAGGAGGTTGTATCATGAAAATCATGAGTAATGAAATGTTGGTAGCAGCCTATCGAGACGCTGAAAAAAAAGGTCAAGATCGTGAGTGGATAAAGATTTTGAAAAACGAACTTTTGAAAAGAGGATTAACACCATATAAATAATTGCAAAAATAATCTTAAAAATTTGGTTGTACATTCATAATTTGAATGCACATTTTTTTTGGAGTATTCAAGCTTGGGACACAATAAAACCCTTTCCATAACAGAGGAAAGGGTTCATATATGATAATTATACTTCTAATAAAAGATCTTCTGGATTTTCAAGTAATTTTTTAACTGTTACTAAGAATCCAACAGCTTCACTACCATCAATAACGCGGTGATCATAGGATAAAGCAATATACATCATCGGGCGAATTTCAACATTATCTCCTACAGCAACAGGTCGTTTTTGGATCGTATGCATGCCAAGAATACCAACTTGAGTACCATTTATAATTGGCGTTGAGAACAATGACCCAAATACACCACCGTTAGTGATAGTAAATGTCCCACCTTGTAAATCTCCAAGGGATAGCTTATTGTCTCTAGCTTTTTTCGCAAATCCAGCAATATCTGCTTCAATTTCCGCAAAGTTTTTACGATCGCAATCACGAACAACCGGAACAACAAGACCTTCGTCAGTAGACACGGCTACACCAATGTCATAATACTTTTTCAATACGAGATCCGTACCGATGATTTCAGAGTTTACTGCTGGATATTTCTTTAATGCTGCAACTACAGCTTTAGTAAAGAATGACATGAATCCAAGACGAGTTCCATTATGTTCTTCTTGGAACTTGTCTTTTTTACGTTTACGAAGTTCCATAACTGCTGTCATATCAATTTCGTTAAAAGTTGTTAACATTGCCGTATTTTGCTTAACTTCTAACAAACGTTTTGCAATTGTTTGACGACGGCGGGACATACGAACTACTTCGACTGGTTTCCCATCTTCCTGTGAAACTGGTGCAGCTTGTTTAGGTGTAGCAGGTTTTGCATCGGCTTTAGGTTGATTTGAATATGCATTCACGTCTTGGACACGCACACGACCCATTGGATCAACAGTAGAAACGGCGCTTAAATCAATTCCTTTTTCACGTGCAAGCTTTCGTGCTGCGGGTGAAGCAATCGGACGATCTTTTTTATCGGTATCTGAAGATTCAACTTTTGCTGTTTCTTGTTTTGGTGCTTCAGTTTTTACTTCTGGTGCTTTTTCTTCCTTAGCTGGTGCAGGGGCAGCTGCTTCACCAGATTCGGAAACAATGGCAATAACTTGTCCAACTTGAACTGTATCACCTTCCTCTGCCTTTAACTCTTGGATAACCCCTGCTTCCTCAGAGATTACCTCAACATTTACTTTATCTGTTTCTAGTTCAACAATGTATTCACCTTTTTCAACACGATCTCCCGGTTGTTTTAACCATCCTGCAATAGTTCCTTCTGTAATAGATTCAGCTAACTCCGGCACTTTAATTTCAGCCACAATGTTGTCCTCCCTTGATATGTGTTTCCTTTTTCTATTTTTCTATTTTGTTAATGCTTCAGTAATGATACGAGTTTGTTCCTTCTTATGAACGATAGGATCTCCCTCCGAAGGACTTGAACGTCTTGGACGTCCAACATACTTAACACTTACACCTTTTGGAGCAAGGTCTCTTAAGTATGGATCTACAAAAGTCCATCCACCCATATTTTTAGGTTCTTCTTGTACCCAAACAAGTTCTTTTAATTTTTTATGCTTACTAATGATTTCTTTGATTTCGGTTTTAGGGAATGGATATAGTTCTTCTACCCTTAATATATGAGCCCAGTCAATTTCTTCATCTTTAATTCGCTCTTCAAAGTCAATGGCAATTTTTCCGCTGCATAAAATAATTCTTTCCACTTTTTCCGGATTATGATCTAATCCTTTTTGCTCTAGAACCGGCATAAATTCACCATTAGTTAGTTCAACGCCATCTACTGATGCTAGTGGGTGGCGTAGCAAGCTTTTCGGAGTCATAATAACTAACGGACGAACTTCATCTTTCGCAAGCATCGCAGCTTGACGACGTAGAATATGGAAGTATTGTCCGGCAGTTGAAAGATTTGCTACAGTCCAGTTATTTTCAGCTGCAAGTTGTAAGTACCGTTCTAATCTTGCACTTGAATGTTCTGGCCCTTGACCTTCGTATCCATGTGGTAAAAGCATAACCAAGCCAGATTTTTGTCCCCATTTAGCTCTACCCGCGGATATAAATTGATCAAACATTACTTGAGCCATATTCGCAAAATCTCCAAATTGAGCTTCCCAAATAACAAGTGTTTCCGGAGAAAATACATTGTATCCATATTCATAACCGACAACGGCAGCTTCAGTTAATGGACTGTTATAAACAACAAATGATGATTTAGCATCTTTAATGTGATGAAGCGGAATATATTCTTCCCCAGTTTTCTCATCATGTAATACTAGATTACGCTGAGCAAATGTGCCGCGCTGCGAATCTTGACCTGTAAAGCGGATTGGTGTACCATCCTTTAAAATTGTAGCAAATGCCAATGTTTCTGCATGCGCCCAATCAATTTTACCTTCACCGTCAAATACATTTTCACGTCGTTTTAATATTTTCGCTAACTTTTTAAATACATGTAAGTCTTCCGGCCAATTTAATAGCTCTGAATTTATCGCTTTAATTTCCTCTATATCAACAGCTGTTGCTACTTTTGGAAATCCGCTAACTACAAATTTTGGAGGATTCATGATTGTATCCGGATCTTCTTCTTTCTTTGGTACTTTATCATATGCAGCTTTCAATTTACTTTGAATTTCTTGATCCATTGAAGCAACTTCTTCTTTAGTAATAATACCTTCATTAATCAATTGATCTGCATACAATTCACGAACAGTCGGATGTTTATGAACAATATGATACATCATTGGATTAGTAGTCATCGGTTCATCCATTTCGTTATGGCCGAATCTGCGGTATCCAACTAAATCAATTAAAAAGTCTTTATGAAATTTTCTGCGATATTCATAAGCAAAAGCAGCGGCGGCTACTACAGCTTCCGGATCATCAGCATTGACATGGATAATTGGAATTTCAAATCCTTTTGCTGTATCCGAAGCATATTTAGTAGAACGTGAGTCATAGCTTTCAGTGGTAAAACCAATCATATTATTAGCAATAATATGAATTGAACCACCTGTGTTAAAACCTTTCAACCCACTCATATTCATCGTCTCAGCTACAATTCCTTGTCCAGGGAATGCCGCATCTCCGTGTACTAATATTGCATAAGAGTTATCATGGTCCTGTGTAGGATAGCCTGCTACATTTCTTTGATCTTGTGCTGCTCTTGTATATCCTTCGACAATTGGACTGGCAACTTCTAAGTGACTTGGATTATTAGCTAAAACGATTCGTGCGCTAGTCGTGTTTTCAGCTTTTACTTGACGATCAGCTCCAAGATGGTACTTAACATCACCCGTCCAGCCGTAGGTAATCCCAATAGATCCTTCTGAAGGAATTAAATCCTTATTAGGTGCGTGTTGGAATTCCGCAAAAATGAGTTCATATGGTTTTTCAAGAATATGAGCTAAAACATTTAAGCGTCCTCTATGTGCCATACCTATATTTACAGTTCTTGCTCCTGTTTTAACAGAAGAACTAATAATTTGATCCATCAACGGTACTAATGTATCCAATCCTTCAATTGAAAAGCGCTTTTGTCCAACGAAGGTACGATGTAGAAATTTCTCAAATCCTTCTACTTCGGATAATCTTTTTAAAATACCGATTTTTTGGTCTTTCGAAAGATTTAAAAGTACTTTGCCAGATTCAACTGTACGTTGCAACCAATTTTTTTCCTCTAAATTATGGACTTGATAAAATTCAAAGGCCATTTTATTTGTATAAACCGTTTTCAAATGATTTATAGCATCTAAGCCATTTTTTACACTTGATGGTGCGTCCGGACAAATAAAGGATGCAGGAATATTGATTAAATCTTCCTCAGTCAAATCAAACTCTGATAATTCAATTCTACGTGTATCTTTATTACGGTCATTTAACGGATTAATGTCTGCTGCTAAATGTCCATACGTCCGAATATTATCAGCTAATTTTACAGCAGCTACCATTTTACTAAATACTGTTGGGTTGGTTGGCAATTGGAACGAAATATCTGCCTGCCCATGTGTCGATAATCCTTCTTCAGAAATAGTGGGTGCTCCCCACTCTTCAAAAAGAACTCTCATTTCTGGATCTACACTTTCCGGATCGTTTACGTACTTTTCGTAAACTTCCATAACATAACCAAGGTTAGGGCCGGAAAAACTTTCCCAAAAACCTTTTGATGCTTGTTGTTTCATTTCGAAAAACCTCCAGCAATTAAGCCTAATAATTTTTATTAAAAGGATAAAACAGATATGTAATAAAAAATTCAATAAGCCAAAACGCTTACAGTCACAATTCTATCACTGTAAAGTAATAATATAAAGAATAAAAACCAACTTTTTTAAAATTAAAATGAGTACTAATTCATTCTTCAATAAACCTGATATAAAGAATAATATTCTGCTTTAAACTCAAGCAGGGTAAATTAACAAACAAAGAAAACTCTAATAATTTCCAATGACTTTTCTTCAATTATATAATTGTCCAATTTCATCTCCAATGATACTACGAATTACAAAATATTCAACTGTTGATTGCTATTATTCGTTAAAAGTCGCTAACAATATTTATTCTGTAATAACATCGACTTAAAGATTGAATACATTATTATATAGTTGAAAGTTCGGGAGGTTACAGTCTTATGTTTCCTTGGAATATGTTCCCTTTTAATAAAAACAATATTATGAAACAACTAAACCCTCAAGATATAGAAAAGCAAGTCCAAAATATGTTATCACAATTTATGCCGGGAAAATGGGAATGTATGTTTAATCATGAAGATATGCTAAAACGAGCAACTTCAATGTTTCAAAATACTGATCAAAATACAACGAATTCAGCAACAAACTCATCTGCACAGGACCAGCAACCATCTTCAAATCCAACAGAATTTGATGTAAATGTTTTCGAAACCTTTGACGATATTTATGTACGTATTCCAATTAAAGATGAAGAATGGTTAAAAAGGGTGAAAATTTTCCACACATCGAACCAAGTGATCATTGAAAATATACCCGAAGTCGGTCATAGGCATGTCATTACTTTACCATCTTTAATAAAGAAAAAAGGAACAGTCGCACAATATAAAGACGAAATGTTGGAAATTAAAATGACAAAAAATGCAGATATGCAATATACGGAAGTGGATGTCGCGGAAAAATTATAAAAAGGAAAACCGATGAAAGGATCATCGGTTTTCGATTAATGGTAAGGTAAACGTAATGCTTGTTCCTTTCCCAAGTGTACTTGATGCATAAATTTCTCCTGAATAGCCTTCCACTAATTGTTTAGCGATTGATAAACCTAAACCATTTCCACCCCTTGCCCGACTCCTTGCTTTATCGACACGATAGAAACGGTGAAAGATTTTCGATAAGTCTTCATCTGGTATACCTACACCATAATCTCTTACTGTAATTTTCACCATGCCATTTTCTTCTTCGAGACTAATATCTATTTTATGAATTTGATCCGAATATTTAACAGCATTATCTAAAATGATAATCAATATTTGCTCTAAATGATTTTCACTAATTTGTACTAAAGGATTGTCTAGATTTTCACCATACACTTCTAATTTAAATGTAAAATCCTCATGAATCAGTTCAAAGTTTTTTATAACTTGTTGTATTGTTTTTAATAACAAAGCGCTACTATCAGAACCTTTTGATTCAATTTGTTCAGCTCTTGACAAATCTAAAAGCTCTTGAACTAATTTTTTCATTCGTTTCAATTCTTGAATGGATGCCTGCAGGGACTCCTCTAAAATAATCGGGTCATTTTTACCCCATCGGTTTAATAACTTTAAATGACCTTCCATAATTTGAACAGGGGTTCGTAATTCATGAGATGCATCTTCCACAAATCTCTTTTGCTGATTAAATGAATGCTCAATTTGATCCATCATATCATTAAAAATATTTGTTAATTCCCCCATTTCATCTTTCGAATTACTTGGTTCCATTCGTTCATGAAAACCTTTTTTGCGTATTTTTTTCATCGTCATAGATAGCTTTTGTAATGGCTTTAAAAAACTTTTTGCCATTAAAAAACCGAATAATCCACTAAGAATTAAGGCAAATCCGCCGAATATTGACATGATAAAAAACAAACTCCCCATCATTTGATGGTACCTTGTTAATGGCTGAATAATTTCAATATAGCCGGTAAACCCATTTATATGAAAGGGAGCGCGGCCTAAATAAATTTTTTTATTATCGGTTTCTAATAACGTAACTGTTTTGTGATGAACAGGTTGAAAAGGAATATAATATTTTGGTGTATCCGTATCGGCATTATAAACTCTATATTCACTCCCATCCGGATATAATATCCTAATAATTTGATCCTTCTCATAAATTTGATTTTGTAGCTCTTTATTTTCCGAAAGGTTTTCGTCTAAAGAACCACTCTGCTTCACAAAAATTGTGATTTCATTTAGTGCTTGTAAAATATTATTTTTTTCTTCATATAACATCCATTTATTAATAACATGATACTGACTAAAACTAAAAAGAAAGAAGGTAAAAAAAATGGCCGCACTTGTTCCAACCGACCATTTCACCTTAAGCGATGATGTATGATACCAATTCCGCAGAAACTTCATTCACGCATCACATACCCTGTTCCACGAACGGTTTGAATATAACTTTCCTCACCTTGATTATCAATCTTATTTCTTAAATAACGAATATACACATCGACTACATTCGTTTCTACTTCTGTTTCATAGCCCCAAACTTTATTTAATAATACTTCCCTAGTTAACACAATATTTTTATTTTCCAATAAAGTTAATAATAAATCATATTCTCGTTTCGTCACATCAATTATTTTGTCGCCTTTTTTTACAATTCTACTTTCCTTTTCTACAAAGAGATCGCGAAAAGTATACGATGTAAGCTGTGATTTCGGTTCACGAATATCGATTCTTCTAAAAATTGATCGCAGTCTTGCTAATAGTTCCTCAATGGCAAACGGCTTTACAATGTAGTCGTCAGCACCGTGATCTAAACCGGATACGCGATCCATCACGCTATCACGAGCGGTAATCATAATAACTGGGGTGTCTTTTTCTTGCCGCAATCTCCGGCAAACTTCCAAACCATTTAGACTTGGCAACATCAAATCAAGCAAAATTACATCCCAATCCTCCTGAAGCGACAACTGAAGACCTTCTCGCCCATCATAGGCAACACTTACTTCGTACCCTTCATATTTAAGTTCAAGTTCAATGAATCTTGCTAAATTTTTTTCATCTTCTATTATCAATATACGTTTCACATTCACACCTGCTTCAATCATTCATTTACTTCATAATCTTATTTTAACCGAGATTTTGATAAAATTAAATCAAGTGCAGCATGAACAATTTCAACTGATTGGAAGGCAAACAGAGTTATCGCTGTCAGACTAAAGAATACAATCGGAATAAATCGTACCCACATCATGAATATGCGCCTCCTTTATTTTGAATATAATCCTATCAGTAATAAATGAAAATTCGATTAAAATTATATAAATGTCTGATAAAAAAATAACCGGCACGATGGCCGGGTTTAAAGAAAGAACTTTATAATGAGTTAATTAATAAGAATTCCGCAATAGTTATATGTATTGGGTAACAACTATTCGGCTTATTCTTATAGGACATAGCTAATAGTATCGAAAGAATCCTAAAGGTACATGAAAGATACATTAGAAATTCATGAGAAATGTAACTTTGTAGATAATGGTTTTAATGGTTTATAGTCAAAAACAGCAGGGGATTTTCCCTTGCTGTTTTTAATTTTTCATCCGCGGATCAAGGGCATCACGGAGGCCGTCACCCATAAGGTTAAAACCAAGTACGGTTAACATAATAGCAATTCCCGGAAAAAACACGGTCCAAGGTGCTTGAATGATAAAATCTTTTGAATCAGCAAGCATTTTACCCCACTCGGGTGTTGGCGCTTGTGCTCCCAATCCAAGAAAACCTAATGCAGCTGCTTCGATGATTGCTGTTGCAATCGCAAGTGACCCCTGTACTATAATCGGAGCCATACTATTTGGAAATATATGATGGAATAATATTCTTGCATCACCCATTCCAATAGCTTTCGCTGCTGTAATGTATTCTTCTTCCTTTACGGATAACACTCTTGAACGAACTAAACGACCGAAAGTTGGTACATTAATAATAGCTATCGCGATTAAGGCATTTTGTAATGATGGTCCAAGCATTGCAACAACAGCAATAGCAAGTAAAATACTTGGAAAGGCTAACAAAATATCAAATATCCGCGAAATAATTCCATCAACCCATCGACCATAATAACCAGCAATAATACCTAAAGTAGTTCCCACAATAGCTGATCCAATTACTGAGAAGAACCCGACTTTTAATGAGATACGAGCCCCAAAGATTACTCTGCTTAGAATATCTCGGCCGAAGTCATCTGTCCCAAACCAATGTTTTGCAGAAGGAGGCAAATGCTTGTCCCCGAGCTTTTGTTCAATAGCATCATACGGTGCTAAAATATTTGCAAAAATAGCAATAAGGATAAAAAAGATGACTAAACCAAGGCCGAATAAGGCGACCTTATTTTTCTTAAAATTTCTCCAGCCTTCTTTCCACGGAGATATCAATGGCTCTTCGACCGCCGTTGCCTGCGTTACATTTGTTGAAAGTTCTGGCATTGATGAACCCCCTATCAATACTTGATACGTGGATCAATTGCTGCATATAATAAGTCCACGATTAAATTTATTAGTACGAACACTAGTGCAAGTATCAAAATACCTGATTGTATGACAGGGTAATCTCGAAACTCAATCGCTTCATAAATATACGTTCCCATCCCTGGCCAACCGAAAATCGTTTCGGTTAATATCGCTCCACCTAATAAGAGCCCTGTTTGTAAACCAATAATTGTTAGGACCGGAATAAACGCATTTTTTAACGAGTGCTTATAGACTACCCAAAACATTTTCATTCCTTTAGCACGTGCTGTTCGAATGTAATCAGAACGCATAACCTCAAGCATACTCGATCTAGTGATACGAGCAATAATCGCCATTGGTATCGTAGCTAAAGCAAGACTTGGTAGGATTAAATGCTTTATAACATCGATAAATTGATCAAATCTTCCTTGTAATAATGTATCCAACAAATATAAATGGGTAATTGCTTCCACAGGATTGCGTATATCATCTCGTCCCGTTGTCGGCAACATATCCAACTTAATTGAAAATACATATTGCTCCATTAAACCTAGCCAAAAAATAGGCATAGAAACTCCAATTAATGCAATTAACATAACAATATAATCAAACCATGAGTTCTGAAACCATGCTGAAATGATTCCTGCATTAACTCCGATGATAATAGCAATAATCATAGCGGCAACAGCTAATTCAACAGTAGCTCCAAAATATGGCCAAATTTCCTCACTTATAGGTGATTGCGTTTTCAACGAAGTTCCTAAGTTTCCAGTAAGTAAATCCTTAATATAATCAAAAAATTGAACAAAAAGTGGTTTGTCAAGCCCTAATTGTTTAGTAAGGTCGGCAACTGCTTCTTTTGTAGCCAATTGTCCTAAAATCGTTCTAGCCGGATCTCCGGGTATGGCGTGAATTAATGAAAAAACAATGATTACCATTCCAAGTAGAACTGGTATGAGTAGTAATAATCGACGTATTGTGTAGGCAACCATTAACACCTTCACCCCTTCCAATAATTTATGTATTATTTTTCGAATGAAAAAGGGGAGTAAATACTCCCCCATAATTATTTAACAGATGTGTCAACAAAGCTTTGTGAGCCAGTTGGATGTGGGAAGAATCCCTCAATTGTACTCTTACCTGCTAATTGTGGAACTGAGTGAGCAAGTGGAACCCAAGGTGCATCATTATGGATGATTTCTTGTGCTTTTTTATAGTAATCATTTCTTTTCGCTTCATCTGTTTCTGTTTGTGCTTTAATTAAAAGATCATGTACTTCATCGTTAGAGTACTGGGAGTTATTATTAGATCCAATTGCATCTTTATCAAGTAATGCATACAAGAAGTTATCAGCATCACCATTGTCACCAGTCCAACCAACGATATACATTGGCGCTTCACCTTTAGCTAATTTCTCTAAATATGTTCCCCATTCCATCGTAACGATTTTCGTTTTTACACCGATTTTTGCGAAATCTGCTTGGATAGCTTCTGCCACTTTTTGTCCATTAGGCATGTATGGACGAACAACCGGCATTGTCCAGAAATCTACACTAAATCCATCTTTATAGCCTGCTTCTTCCAATAATTTTTTTGCTTTATCAAGGTCATAATTATAGTCAACGATATCATCGTTATAGCCACTTACAGAAGGTGGCATTGGATTTTTAGCCGGTTCTGCAGTTCCTTCATAGAAGTTTTTAATTAATGCTTCTTTATTAACTGCATGACTTAATGCTTGACGTACTTTTACATTATCAAATGGTTTTTTCGTAACATTAAATCCAAGATACCCCAGATTCATAGAAGGTCTTTCAAAGATTTGTAGATTTTTATCGGATTTAACTTTTTCAATGTCACTTGGATTCATACCATCAATTAAATCGACATCACCTTTAATTAACGCATTTAAACGTGCGGAGTTATCTTTTATTACTTTTAAAATAACTGTATCAAGCTTTGGTAACCCTTTTTTCCAGTAGTTTTCATTTTTAACGACAGTAATTGTATCGTTTCTTTTCCATTCTTTAAATTTAAACGGACCAGTACCTACTGGATTTTCGATATATTTATCACCATATTTCTCAATTGCTGCAGGACTTGAAATACCGAATGGTGTCATTGCTAAGTTTTTCAAGAATGGCGCTTGTGGTCTGAATAAGGTGAATTCAACAGTTTTTGGATCGATTGCTTTAACTTCTTTAATAACTGCGGCTTTTTCCCCTTTATAACCTCCAAATTGTGATTGGTAATACGGAAACTTTTCAACATTACCATTTGCCCAGCGATCAAAGTTTTTTACGACTGCTTCTGCATTAAAATCAGTTCCGTCGTGGAATTTTACACCTTCTTCCAAATTGAATGTGTATGTTAATCCATCGTCAGAAACTTTCCAAGATTTTGCTAACCCTGGTTCAATTTCAGTTGTTTCTTTTTTATAATTTACTAGAGTATCAAATATTTGTTCTGCAACAATTAATGATTCCCCGTCAGTTACTGTAGCAGGATCCAGTTTTACTGCATCTCCACCACGTGCATAAACTAATACACCACCTGATTTTTCTTTTCCATCGTCTTTCCCCTTTTCACCATTTGATTTTGATGATGAACATCCCATTAAAGCAAGTGAAAGTACCAGGACAAAAATGAGTAATCCTGTTAGTTTTTTCTTCATCTTCTTCCCCCCAATTTTTAATAGCTATCAAAAAAATTTATATGCAAAATCATCCATGTAGATGACATGCTGCAAAGTGACCCTTATCTACTTCTTTAAATATTGGTCTTTCAACAGAGCATTTATCCATCGCAAGTGGACATCTCGTATGAAAAGAGCATCCTTTTGGTGGATTTGCAGGACTTGGAACATCCCCTTGAAGTACAATTCTTTCTTTTTTATGATCCACATCAGCAATAGGGACTGCTGAAAGTAATGCTTGAGTATACGGATGTTTCGGATTTCCGTATAATTCTTCACTTTCAGCAAGCTCTACTAATCTACCAAGATACATAACCCCAACACGGTCACTAATATGCCTGACAACCCCTAAATCATGGGCAATAAATAGATAAGTCAGATCATACTTTTTCTGAAGGTCTTTAAGCAGGTTAAGAACTTGGGCTTGAATGGATACATCCAAAGCTGATACCGGTTCATCCGCAACGATTAGTTTTGGATTCAGGCTCAATGCTCTGGCAATTCCAATCCTTTGACGCTGACCACCACTAAATTGATGGGGATAACGATTTGCATGATAACTGTTTAATCCTACAATTTCCAATAACTCACGAACCTTTTTTTTGCGAGCTGACTTTTCCTTGACCCCATGAACGATTAACGGCTCTTCTAATATCCGTTCAATTGTATGTCTTGGGTTCAAGGAGGCGTATGGATCTTGAAAGATCATTTGCATTTGCCCGCGAATTTTCCGAAGCTCCTGTTTAGAAAGAGTAGTAATGTCATTGCCTTCGAAAATAATTTTCCCTTCACTCGGTTCGAGTAATCTCAATAACATTCTGCCTGTTGTTGATTTTCCACAACCACTTTCACCAACAAGACCCAATGTTTCCCCCTTTTGGATGACAAAAGAAATATCATCTACAGCTTTAACCTCGCCAACTTTTTTACCAAAAACACCTCCTCGAATAGGGAAGTTCTTTTTTAAATTTTCAATTTTTAAAAGTGGTTCATTCATTTACTACGCCCACCTTCCCTTCCTCATATAACCAGCACCTTACTTTTTGTCCATTATCAAGTACTTTTAAATTTGGTGTTTCATCATAGCAACGTGCATGCGCGTGTGGGCAGCGCGGTGCAAAGTGACAGCCAACTTCAATAGAACCTGGCTTCGGAACATTGCCTGGTATCGAGTATAATTGCTCCTTTTTCACTCTCATATCAGGTACTGATTGTATTAAACCAACTGTATAAGGATGCTTGGGCTCCTTAAAAATAATTTTAACATCTGCCTCTTCCACAATTTTCCCGCTGTACATGACAATAACACGCTGACACATTTCTGCAACAACCCCTAAATCATGAGTTATCATGATAATGGCTGTATTCGTTTCTTTGTTTAATTTTTTCATTAAATCTAAAATTTGTGCTTGTATAGTTACATCTAAGGCAGTTGTGGGTTCATCAGCAATTAAAAGCATCGGTTCACAAGCAAGTGCCATTGCAATCATGACACGCTGCCTCATCCCTCCGGATAATTGATGTGGGTATTCATTGATTAATTGCTCTGCCCTAGGAAGGCCCACCTTTTTAAGCATTTGTACCGCATGCTCTTTTGCCTTTTTCTTTGGCCATTTCCGGTGTATTTGAACGGCTTCTATTAATTGTTCACCGATTGTAAAGACAGGGTTTAAACTAGTCATCGGCTCTTGGAATATCATCGCAATATCATTACCGCGTATACTTCTCATTCTCTTCTCTGTAGCCTTCGCTATATTTTCTTCATTAAAAAGAATTTCACCTTCAACTTTTCCATTACTAGTTGGAATTAATCCCATAATAGATAATGATGTGACACTTTTACCACAGCCTGATTCCCCTACTATTCCTAAAATTTCTTGCGATTGCAATTGGAAATCAATACCGTTTACAACAGGTATCGTACCATCATCTGTTATAAACGTAGTACGTAAAGCCTTTACTTCTAGGACTGGATTTTCCACTATTTCGCTCCTTTCCACCAATTGGTTTTCATCGTTGTATGAAGATAGCTTAGAAATTTAGAAAATCTCTTAAATAAGCTAGTCCTATTTAAATATCATAAATTTAATGTCATTTTTAAATATTCTACCTTCTTTTAACTTATTTGAAAATAGTTTTTATAAATTATTTTCAGAATGTTTTACCTAAATAAAAAAAGAATGCAAAAAACATCCTTTTTTTAACATATTAAAAATATGATTCTATTATGCGAGAAATATTTTATAGAAATAATAATTTCTTATTGAATGGTTTTTTTCATTTCCAGTTTATAAAAAAACAAAGTCACCTATAATGTGGCTTTGTTTTTTGTAAACAAGGAAACGATTATAAAAATAAATAACGAACATAGTATCGGGATCACAACCGTATGCATGCCGAACGGATTAGGATGGAAACGATCAAAAAATATATATAACCCCATTCCTATTATCATAGAAGAGAAGGCTCCATACTTATTTCCGTTTTTCCAATAAAGCCCCATAACAATTGGCCAAATAAATACAGCTTCTAACCCACCAAAAGAAAATAAATTTAACCATATTAAGAGTTCAGGTGGATGAATGGCAAGTACTAGAACTGCGATGCCGATAATAGAAGTCGTAAAAAAGCTTATTTGTTTTACTTTTTTAATGCTTGGCTCCTTATTTATAAAACCTATGTATAAATCCTTAACGATCGCCGATGAAACAAGTATTAATACGGAATTTACCGTTGACATAATTGCTGCCATAGGTGCTGCAAGAACGATGCCGGCAGCCCAGGCAGGTAGAACCTTCATTGTAATAATAGGCATTACTGTGTCAGCGTCTTCAATTCCTGGTGCAATTGCTCTTGCGAGGACTCCGATTAAATGCATCCCAAACATAATGATTCCAATAACAACTGTTCCGATTAGTATTGCCCGATGCATCGCCTTTGCATTTTTATATGACATTGCTCGAACGGCAATTTGCGGTAGCCCTACGACACCGACTCCTACAAGAATCCAGAAACTAGAGATGTACAAAGGAGTTAATGATCGATCCGCGCCATAAGGACTCAATAAATTTGGATTTTGATGTTTCAAATCAGCCATAATATTTTCAATACCGCCACCTGCAATTAAAGTAGCGACTAATAATAGAATTGTTCCTCCAAGCATGACGATTCCTTGGAGAGTATCGGTTATAGCAACGGCACGGAATCCCCCAATAATAACATAAATGAGTACAGATACAGCAAAAATAAATAATGCAGTCGTGTAGGAAACACCTAATATTGATTCCATTAATCTCGCTCCGCCTACCCACTGAGCAATCATAGATGAGAACAGAAAGATAACAATACTAATGGCTGCAATGATTGTAACCCAATTTGACTGATATCTTGCTTTTAAAAAATCAATCAGTGTAATCGCATTATATTTACGTGAAATAATCGCAAACTTCTTACCTAAAACCATTAATACAAAATAACCGGTAACAACTTGTGTCATAGCCAATAGCACCCATGCTAATCCATAATTATATGCAGCCCCAGGGCCACCGATAAAGCTGCTTCCACTACCATAAGTCGCAACCATTGTCATCGCTAATATAAAACCGCCCATTTGTCTACTACCTAAAAAGTATTCTTGAATAAAAGAATCAGTGCTTTTTATATAACGTGACGCTAATAAACCTACAATAAAAAATAATAGTAAAAATATAACTAGAGGAATAATTACTTGAATATTCATTTTCCACCACTTTCCTCATTTTCAAAAGGAACTTCCTTGAAAAAAAACTTAACTGCAATAAATACTAAAAATACAATAACGATAAAGCCAATAACACAACTATAAAAAAACCAAGCAGGTAATCCTAAAATATATGTATATTCTTCTACCTTTCCACTTCCAAACCCATAAGCAAATCCAAACCACCAAAGGAAATGGATGATAGCAAGTCCAACACCAATCCATGCCTCCCTATGAGCAATCTTATATCGGCGATCATTCACTTTTGTCCCCCCTTTCTTACCATTTAAACTTGTCCATAGAAAAATGGAAAACTTTTCAATTAAGTTTACATAATCAAATTATTATTCACTTGTTTATTAATAAACAAAGTAATTAATTCATTCACCTTTTTATCTTTTTTCGTTGGTAACTGATGTCCCGCTCCTTTAATAAAGTGAATTTCAGTGTCAATAATTTTCGGATATAATTTAACATGATGGTTAATTACATCTGACATCGTTCCATACATTAGCAATAATGGTGCATTTAATAAAGATAATCTTCCTACACAATTAAAGTATAATGATTCAATATAAAACTGTCTCCAAGTAAACCGGTTTGATTTCAAAATATGTTCATATAGCTCTAATTGCAATGCTTTTTCACTAAAATGGCTAATAGATAATATTTTGGCTAATATTTTTGGCGCAAACATAACCATATTAATCCCTATTTGATGTTCCACTTTCAACAATTCATTTGCGATTTTTGGGTACCCACTTGATAATATAACACCTTTTACATTCATTGGGTATTGAATTGCATATTCTTGTACAATTATACCACCTGCAGAATACCCAAATAAAAACAATGCACTTTCTTCAGCATGTTTTCGTACCGCTTCTATTTCTTTCATATAAAGTGATATGGTCATACTTCCATCCGATGAGGTGCTGTCTCCATGCCCTGAAAAATCAGGTATTAGTAAACGAAATTTGCTTTGAAGAGCTAATTGTTTCATAAATGTTTTCCTCCCCATTCCAGGTGGATGAACAAATAAAATAGCAGGTCCTACTCCATAATCGTCATAAAATATCTTTGAATTCCCACAAATAGCAACTGGCATAATCGGCTCCTTTTTAAATTTTTACCACTAGTTTTTACGAATTTAATTGAAATATGAAAAAAGAAAAGGGTGAACAAATTAAAATTGCATAAACACTTGTCAATTTGCATAGGTTCTGATAGATAGTTTCTGTTTTTACGATAAAGTTAGGAGTGGGAGAATTTGAAAAGAAAAAAATATAAAATAATTACATCAATATTTTTAATAGGGGTATTGGTCTTTCTTGCTTATATAAATACGATTACCGAAAGTGAAATAAATAATGTTCATGTGAGTTTGCCTGTAAATGCAATCGAAAATGAAAAAACAATTACGAATGATTTAAATCCTATTTTGGAATATAAACTCGTCAATTCAAAAAAAGATAAAGAGGAAGGTTATGTGGTTGAAACATATAGAGAATATGAAATTTATAAGAATAAAAATGGAACGATCGACAAAACCGTCCCTACCGATAATTATAATTATTTAAAATATAAAATTACTGAGAGCGACAATGAATAGTTTTACGCATTCTTAGTTTAAAAAAACTACTTAATCATTTTGGTTAAGTAGTTTTTTTATGAATAAAATGAACGATTTAATAAAAAAATAACAGCATATCATCCTAAAAGGGGTTCATACAATGAAGACATTAACTGCATTAGCTATTAAGTTCATTGCTTCCTTTATCGCTCTGTTTGTTATACTCGGGTTATTCTACGGCATGTCAATTCAAAGTGTCATTTTAATTACTGCTGTTATTGGTGTAATCTCATATATTATTGGGGATAAATTGCTTTTACCCCGCACCAATAACGTAGTGGCAACTTCCGTCGATTTTGGTTTGTCCTTTCTGATCATATGGTCAATCGTCTCGTACGGGAACATTGACAACTATCGTGCATTGTTTTGGGCTTCAATTACCGGTGGATTGGGTATTGCTTTCTGTGAGTACTTTTTTCACATTTATCTGTTTAGAAGATTTTATCCTCAAGAGCAAATAAGCAAACGGCGGATCTCAGCAATGCATTATGCAACGGAAGCTTCGGAGGAAATTACACCTAAAAAAAAGAGACAAAAGACGAAAACTAATAGATGAGAAATTGAAAAGGTGGTCATAAAGACCACCTTTCATTTTTTTAAATTATAATTTGTCGTACAAGCTACCACCTCTGAATAATCTATATTAGTTATGATATTTGGAGGGTTGCATGAATGTCTGTCTTTTTCAGTTATATTATTTTAGGTATATCCTTGGCAGCTCCTATTGGTCCAATTAATGCTGCTCAATTGGATAAGGGAATAAAAAATGGTTTCCTTCATTCTTGGGTATTAGGCATCGGAGCGATGACAGCAGATATCTTTTATATGTTATGTGTTTATTTTGGATTCGTAAACTTTTTGGAGGTACCTATTTTAAAGATTTTTCTTTATTTATTTGGCTGTTTTGTTTTAATTTACACTGGTATCGAAAGTATGTTTGCTGCAAAAAACCTTTCTTCTACTAATCATCGGTCAAAAGATTCATTACGGAAATCTTTTTCATCCGGTTTTATTATGTCGATATCCAATCCACTTTCTATTCTTTTTTGGATTGGAATTTATGGTTCTGTTTTAGCTAAATCCATTCAAACCGCTCATTCACACGATATTATCCTACATAGTATGGCCATTTTCATTGGATTATTTCTATGGGATGTAACAATGGCCGTTGTAGCTAGCAGTTTTCGAAAATGGTTAAGCTCTCGTCTGTTAACGTGGATATCTTTTGTTTCCGGCCTAGGTTTAATTGGCTTTGGAATTTATTTCGGAAAAGAAGCGATTATACTTTTATTCTTTTAAAACATTCTACTCATACGAATCCTCTCTGCTATACCAAATAAAAAATAATCCCCTTTAATAAAGGGGATTATTTTTTATTTACTACTATTATTGTTGTTTGTATCATTTATCGTTTGATCTTTTGTATAATCATAATTTTCACGTTTTACCGGTGTAAACCCTTTTGGCGTATAGAAACGAAGTAAATCATCGTAAACGACTTTATCCGAAAGTTCAAGTACCGTTTTTGCAACTTTGTCATTATCTTGGCAAAGTTTGTTATCTACTTTTTCTCCTGAAGGATTACTATAACATTCACCGCTAATTTGTGTATATTCTTTCGAAACGTAATCTCCGTTTCTAAATGGAACAAGTTCATGATGTTCTTTTGACAATAAATCTGTTCCAAAAGTAATATAATCTTTTGTATTAATACCAAGTAGATGCATTAATGTAGGACGTACATCAACTTCTCCACCATACGTATGATCAATTTTTCCTTTTACACCAGGTACATGAATGAATAATGGTACTCTTTGTAATTGAGCATTGATATAAGGTGTAATCTCATCTACTCCCATAACCTTCGCCATAGCTTTATTATGATTTTCAGATAGACCATAATGGTCACCATACATCACAATAATAGAATTATCATATAAACCAGATGCTTTTAAGTCATTAAAGAATTGTTCAATTGATTCATCTAAATAATGTGCTGTTTGGAAGTATTTATTAACAATAGTATCTCCAAAGTCACCTTCAGGGAAATTCGGATCGTTATTTAACTCAAACGGAAAATGGTTTGATAAAGAAATAAATTTTGTATAAAACGGTTGTGGAAGCTTTTCAAGATAAGGCATAGACTCTTTAAAAAATGGCTTATCCTCCATACCGTAGTTTATTGTATTTTCCGGACTCATATCGTAATAATTTGCATCAAAAAATTTATCATAACCAAAGGATTTATACATTTCATCACGATTCCAGAATGTTTTATAATTTCCATGGAACACAGCTGATGTATATCCTTTTTGTCCTAAAATAGCAGGTGCTGCTTGATATGTGTTTGCTGCTTTCGTTGTAAATACGGCACCTTTTGGTAACGGGAATAATGAATTTTCCATCATAAATTCCGCATCAGAAGTTTTTCCTTGTCCAGTTTGATGAAAGAAGTTATCAAAATAAAATGTATTTTTATCATGTGTTAATTTGTTTAAGAACGGTGTAACTTCTTGCCCATCAAGTTTATAATTTATTAGGAAGTTTTGAAAAGATTCCAATGAAATATAAATTACATTTCTACCTTTTGCTGCACCAAAATATTTTTTATTTGGTTCAGCATGATTGGCTTTAACATAGTTTTCAATATCAACAACATCACTACTATCAGCAAACGCACGTTGCGCTGAAGATTTAGTCGTTTGAATAGCATCATAAATGGTGTAATTATATGCGCCAAGATACTTTACGATATAGTTTCTGTCAAAAGTACGTGTTAACAATTCAGGTCTATCTGCTTCGGCAAGGCCTAAATTAATAATAAAAAACGCAATTGCAGCTGCAAATACTGCAAATATAGAGCGACGATTCATTTTTTCTGATTGAGATTTAACTACTTTAAAGACAAGCAATCCAATTAAAATAATTGTATCAAGAAAATAAAGAACATCATATGGTTTCATCAATGCTGCCGCACTACCGCCCAAATCACCAAAGTTCTTCGTTTGGAAAAGAACAGGAATCGTAATAAAATCATTAAAAAAGCGGTAATAACACACATTTGCATATAAAAGGATCGACAACACTAAATCGATAACGACCAATGCTATAGAACGAGCACGTCCTTTAAAGAACAAGGCAAATGCGAAAAAGAATAATGCAGAACTTATTGGATTAAAAAACAATAAAAACTCCTGCATACTATTCTTAATATCAAGATTAAATTCACTTTGATACACAGCATAAGACTTTAACCAAAAAAGAATTACAATTAAATAGAATAACGAATACTTTTTATTTAACAAACTATGAATTTTAGATTTAATATTTCCCATAGTATACCTCCTATTAGTCAATTAATGACCCAAGGTGACGTTTTTTAAACTAATTATTGGCACAAGATCATTTGATACTCAATTATTTTATTACTTTCTAAGAAAAAATCAAGTCTTTTTATTTAAATCAGTATTTCCGTACTACATAAAAAAATCGATTAATTTTTTGGTTAATCGACATTTTAATGATTTCATTTCAGTTACTATCCTTAGATTTCATTGATATGTTCATTATAACACAATGTTGATAAATATTTATATTCAAATGATTTCCTTGTCAAAAATTGGCGAAAACTATATTAATCTTATAAATAAAAAAACTGCCAAGTTGGCAGTTTTTTTGTTTATAAGATTAAAGCTTTACTACGTTGTCAGCTTGTGGTCCACGTTGACCTTCAACAATATTGAATTCTACACGTTGACCTTCATCTAGTGTTTTATAGCCTTCACCAACAATTGCGCTGAAATGTACGAATACGTCATTCCCACCTTCAACTTCAATGAAACCAAAGCCTTTTTCACTGTTAAACCATTTAACTGTACCTTGTGTCATGTATAGACAACCTCCAATATTTTTTTAATATGTTACTTATATTTACGAAGTAAATAAAAATTCACATATTATAAGGAATATCCACACAAAAAAGTAGACACTCTTTATAACATGTGAATCTAAAACCGTATTTGCATCCTTAAAAATAATAATTGCTTTTTATTTTATATTTATTAATTATTTTAAAACAGGCAATAAAAAAAATCAAGGAAAAATAAGGGATATTTACCGCTCTTATTCATAAACAAAATAGACCCAAAGACAAAAAAAGCACCTATGAAAAGGTGCTTGAAATTATTAGGAAAACAGTTTTCTAAACGACTGTACATGATTATTAACAAACGCAACCGTATCCGTACCCATACCCTGGTCCAACACCGTAGCCGCCGTATCCGCTGAATCCTCCGCCAACATACGCTGCGCCAACAATGACTAAAAGAATAAACAAGACGACTATAAAGGCAAAGCCGCCACCGTAACCAACACCACCAACAGCACCGCTCATCTGGTCATTCCTCCCTTATTTAAAACTTCCCTAGCATCATATTCATATATAGGTATTTGGGAATATTTATTTTTAATTTTGGGCAAAAATGGACGAATGCCTACTTGAACAATTGAAAAAGACATGATTCCAAGGATCATATTCTTTTTCTTCGTTTATGCCATTTTTCAACGATTTCAAATATAGATATACAAATTAACAGCCAAAAAGCTCCAGCAATATATCCCCCTACAACATCACTTGGATAGTGAACACCTAAATAAATTCGGCTTAAACCGACAACAAATATAATGATCAATCCAACTAATAATCCAAAAATTTTTGACCAATTATGCTTGGCCAACTTAACTAATATATAACCGAGACTCCCATATAAGATCATCGATCCCATTGAATGGCCACTCGGAAAACTAAAACCATTTTCTTGGATAATCGGATGAATATCCGGTCGCTCACGCTTAAAGTACAATTTTAATATCCGGTTAAATACTCCGGCACCAATACCAATTGTTATGACTAAAAACAAACATAATAATCGATGGCGAGAGAAAAAAAGTAATAAGATAACTAAGAAGGTGATGGTTGCTACACCTTTAACCGAACCAAAAAAAGTAATAACCAACATAATTGATGTTAGTCTATCGGATATTTTTCCTTGAACGAATGAAATAATTTGATTATCAAAACTCCTAATTTCTGTACCGTTTAATCCGGTCGCAATTTCAAAAAAAGCCCAAATAAAAATTACGATAAGAAAAATGGCACTAATCCCTAATGTTAATGTTCGTTTCCTCATACAGCTAACCTCCTGCATCTCTTTTCTATCTTAGCATATACTTAGAGGTTGTTTCTTTTCTATACACAGGTCCATTATTGTGCTTTTTTTGCTTTCGCAGGAGCTTTTTTTCTTCTCGTTGGCGCTTTTTTTTCTTCCTTTGGTTTTGTTTTATCAATGGATGCTTGAAGTGCCGCCATCAAATCAGTAACATTTGTCGTCGGCGCTTTTTCCTTTGGAGTTACGGCTTGTTTTCCTACTTGTTTACTATTTATTAATTCCATCAGTTTTGTTCGATATTCATCGGTATATTTTTCCGGCTCAAATTTAGTTGTTAATTGTTCAATTAACAAAATGGCGGTGTCAATTTCCTTTTTAGATACTTGGTCATCTGCCGGAACATTCGGTACATCCCCAACATTCCTCACTTCATCAGGAAAATGAATGGTTTCCATTAACAGCGTATTTTCATATACTCTGATAATTGCTAGCTGCTCTTTTGAGCGCATAATGATTTTTGCTAAACCTGCTTTTTCTGTTTCCAACAATGCCTTTCTTAATAAACCGTAGGCTTTCATTCCTCCTTCATTCGGTGACATATAATAACTTCGATTAAAATAGATGGGATCGATTTCTTCTATTTTTATAAAGTCTATTATTTCAACGGCTTTTTCTTCTGTCGCTTTTTTTAGTTCATCTAATTCCGATTCGTCTAATATGATGAATTTACCCTTTGTTATTTCATATCCTTTAACAATATCATCCATCGCTAATTCTGTTTCACAAACTGGACATATTTTTTCATATTTTATCGGTGTATGACATTTTTTGTGAAGAGTTCTCAACTTAATATCCTTATCTTCTGTTGCTGCATGCAATTTAATCGGTATATTTACTAAACCGAAGCTAATACTTCCTTTCCATATCGTATGCATCTATCTCACCCTTCCTAAATTCCTACTTAATATAAGCATAAAATTTATTAAGAATTTCATGCTTATAATTTTTTGGAAATACTACTGCAAGCTTTTGTGGGAATAATAACGGAAGGTGATGATCAATGAAACCGATGCTTCCTACGCTGAAATCCGACGCTCCATTGAATAGTAACTGGATATACGAAATTAAATATGATGGATTTCGCGCGATATTAGAATGGAATCACAATGTTATGCACTTATGGAGTCGCAATGAAAAGGATCTACTTCCCCAATTTCCTGAAATAGAAGCGTATTTAACATGTATTAACGAACGTGTTAAGGATTTTTTTCCTTTAATATTAGATGGAGAATTAGTTGTTTTAGAAAATCCAGGACTTGCAAATTTTGGGGAATTACAAATTAGAGGGCGTATGAAATCGAAGGACAGAATAAAAGAATTTGCAAGAAGGCGACCATGCAAATTATTAGTGTTTGATTTATTAGAAATTAATGGGCTATCGATTCGAAATCACCCATTAGTAGAAAGAAAAAAAAAGCTGAAAAACATTATCGATAAGATCGAAGTACCGACTAATCCTACAAATGCTAGCCCAGCGTTAATCCAACAAATTTCGAGTGAAAAGGATTTTAAGAAAGTATGGAATCGCGTAAAATCATTTGATGGAGAAGGTGTTGTGGCCAAAACAATTGATAGCAAATGGGAGGAAGGGAAAAGAACTGAAACATGGATTAAACTAAAAAATTGGAAAAAAGTATCATGCTTTATTATAGGGTTGGATTCTTCTAACGGATATTATCATGTTGGTGTATACAAGGGTAAAATTGTTTATCCTCTTGGTTTATTTTTATTTAGCCTTGACGCGGATAAAAAACAAGTCTTAAACAAGGTAATCAAAGAGAATTCATACGCGAATAATAATGGTTTACTTAAAATCCACCCATCTATTTGCATTGATATACATTATTTGGAGTGGTTTGAAGAAAAACTACGAGAACCGCATTTTCATGCTTTTCGCTTTGATTTATCTCCGGAAGAATGTACGTATGATCAATTTTTACTAGACGAAGCACATATTCCAGATATATCAATTACCCATCCGGATAAACCGTTGTGGGAAAAAGATGCAATATCCAAGTTAGATTTTGTACGCTATATGAGAAAGATTTCGTCATTCATGCTGCCCTTTTTGCAAAATCGTACATTGACAGTCATTCGATTCCCCCACGGAATATTTAGTGAGCCTTTTTATCAAAAAAATTGTCCTGAATATGCACCTGATTTTATTCAAACACATGCAAAAGATGGAATCGACTATATCGTTTGCAACGATTTAAAATCGTTAATGTGGCTTGCGAACCAATTATCAATTGAATACCATATACCCTTTCAAACAATATTAGACCCATATGTAAGCGAAATTGTCTTTGATCTTGACCCACCTTCGCGAAAGGAATTCCACCTAGCAATCAAAGCTAGTCAAATGATGAAAAAAATATTTGACCAATTAGACTTAATAAGTTTCATTAAAACATCGGGAAATAAAGGTCTACAGGTTTATATACCTTTACCCGAAAGGAAATTCACTTGGGATGACACACGCTTATTTACTGAATTTATTGCAAACTATTTAATTACAGAAAAGCCAGATCTATTCACTATTGAACGAATGAAAAAAAATCGAAAAGGTAGACTATATGTTGACTTTGTTCAGCATGCAGAAGGAAAAACAATCATTGCTCCGTATTCAATGCGTGGTCATGAAGATGCACTTGTTGCAACACCGTTGTTTTGGAACGAAGTGAATGAACATCTTCATCCAGAACAATTTACAATGCAAACGGTTTTACAACGAATAAAAAAATTACCTTGCCCTTTTGGAAACTTTTTTTCAGCAAAAGAAAGTCAACCATTTGAACCTATTTTAAACTTTTTGAAAAGAAGTAAATAAAAAACATCGACACTCGTCGATGTTTTTTATTTATCCTAATAGTACCTTTTCAATTCGTTTATTAGCATATGTTTCAAGCTCTTCATAATACTTTTGCTCATCAAAACTTGATTTATGGATCAATTGAAACAACTCGGGATTTAGTCGGTCTAGTTTAATTTCAGCATCGTAAATATAGGTAGCATTTCCAATTAAATCAATTTTATATTGATCTTCAAGCTTATGTACGACACATCGAACTTTTCCGCCATTATTATAAACTTCTATACTACTTTCAAATTCATTCATTGAAAGTAGACAAGAAATAAGCGAGGATGAAGACATCGCGGTTCCACACGCATTCGTAAAACCAACCCCTCTTTCATACGTACGAACAAAAATTTCTCCCTTTTCCAACTCTTTAACAAAACTCACATTGACTCCATCCGGAAATAATGGATTCGGACCGTTAACATATTTTGCAATCGTTTCTTGCGTATTAGCACGCAGCACATCTTTATCCACAAAACTAATTAAGTGCGGATTAGGGACAGCTACAGCGGAAAATAATAATTGATCCGACAATTCAACAATTTTCTCATTTATTAGATGATTTTTATCCATATTCATCGGTAAGGCAGACAAAGAAAATAGAACCGGAGAAATTTCAACACAATAAGTTGGAATTTCATTAAAGATTGGTTCAGCTTTACTTACTAAAAGTGTTGCTTTCATCGTTTCAATAGCGATCTCATCTTTTTGGAGCAACTCACAAACGTACCTTCCTACGCAACGTAAACCGTTTCCACACATCGAAGCTTCGGAGCCATCTGCATTAAATACACGCATTTTTGCATCTGCATGATCACTATTCATCGTAAAAAGAATACCATCCGCACCTAATAATGACTTTCTATCACATAAAGCGATAGCTAAATTTTGTCGGTCCTTCTCGCTAAAATGATACTGAGAGGACATTTCATCAATTAGTAAAAAATCATTTCCCGAACCGTGGCATTTTCTAATTTGTATATTCATATTTAATCCCCCACAAAACAGTACTTTACTTCTTATTTATTAAGGGTGCCACAAAAAAAGAATTCAATCAAGATTCAATCTAAATAGTCTTCATTTAACACATTTACACTCCACTTCAATGCCTGTTGATAAATAGATGGTAGCTTACTAGAATCTATACCACTTTTATTTAATAATCGCTCCATGAGTTCCCATTCCCCTTTTTCGATTGAAATAACCAATTCCAGTACTCCTCTCATTTCATTTTCCTCCCCACATAAAGCATTATAAATCGTGTCATCAAGTGGGAGTTTATCTAATATCGTTTCCATCGGAATGGATAAAATAGTATCCATTAGAGAAAAAAGGCCTAATAAAAAATAACTTGGAGACTGACCCTTTCCAATATATTTTTCCGCAATAATTTCACAACATTTAGCTCTTGTTAAGCAAATAGTTTTTACCTCATCTGAAAGCTGTTGACGCCATCCAGCATTTTCTCTGACGGCTAACACGTAAATCCACCTTTTAATCTCAATTAAACCTAATAATATTATTGCTTGAGGTATGGAATGAATCTTATGTTTTGGTCGATATGCGGGGGAATTGATTAATTTTAGCAATTTATACGATAAAGATAAGTCCTGTTCAATGATTTGACTTACAGCTTCAAAACTTACATCTTCATAAGATAATTTATTTATAATTTGAAAATAAGAGTTAAATGACGCGGGAATATCAAATGTTGAAACAATTACAGGTTTACTAAAAAAATAACCTTGAAAATAGCTGTACCCGCTTCTTTTTGCAAGTTCAAATTGCTCTCGAGTTTCAACCTTTTCAGCTAATAATTTTAGATTAAACTGTTTAACAATCGTTTCAATCTTTTTTCGATTCACTGCATCTGTATTCAAAAAATCTATTTTCACAATATCAACTACTTTTAATAATTCCAACGAATAAATATTCTTCTCATGGAATATGTAATCATCTAAAGCGATTCGATAACCTTGATTTTTCAACTCCGTACAAATGGTAAGAAGTTTAGGGGAAGGTAAAATATTTTCTAGTATTTCAACAACAATTTCTCTCGGGGGGAAATAGGTGGGAACTTTTTGTTGAAGTAGATTTTCTGTAAAGTTTATAAAACAAGGTAATCCGGATGAAAGGTTATCAATACCGATATTTAAAAAACTATTTATGATGACATCAGCTGTTGCTTGATCTCCGTCAATATTAGGAAATGCATTTACTTTATTATTACGGTAAAGTAATTCGTACGATATTACTTTTTCATTCTCATTAAAAATTGGTTGTCGTGCAACAAAAACTTCCATGAAATTCTCCCCTTATTCGATGTAAATTATTCCTATTAATGTGAAATCACAAAGAAATAATACCAAAGAACTAGGTTTAAAGTCCATAAAAAAATCTATAGGAGCAACAAAATTAAAACCTATAGATGTGAGTTACAACTTTTTATACTTTTGTAGGCAATAGATAAGTAGACAAACAGCAATATAAAAATCTAGCAATTCAACTTTTTCGTTCATTTCAATAATTGGCGTATTGGGCGCAAACTGCTTTTGCCAATTAAGCGGCATTAACCCGATTTCACTTTTCATTAACACAGTTCCATCTTTTAACAGTTGAAGGATTGAAGAATTTTTATCGATTGAGAATTGTTGTTGATTTAAGGAAAAAATTTCTTTGCCTTTCCCTTTGGTAACGAAATTAAGTCTCATTTTTTTACCCGAAGCGATTATTTCTAATTCTGATTTTTGAAAACGAGGGATTTTAAATAGTGCTAGTGTACTTCCATCCCGTTTTTTTAACTCAAATAAATGGGACCGATACTTTGTTTTCATCATTGAGCCTTTTTTAACTTCAGAAATTTCCCATTCACAAATCCCATTACTTTTAAAAAGTTTTAATTGAAAACTAGGGTTTGTTTCCTGGAATAATAAAAATTGATTATGTTGCAATACTTTTTCTTGCGAGTTTAAAAGGTTCGATGCTTTTGATTCTCGATATGAAAAATAAAAGTATTTACTATAGAAATAGACTAATAATGTACCGATCGAAATAAAAATCAATTTATGAAATATCGTTATTTCAAAATAGATCATAATAAATATGCAGATTGTTGCCGAAACGCCAATAATAACTAATTGATTAAAATACACATTCTTCAAAGAGGAATAATACTCTTTTATATTCATTTCTTTTCACCCTATCCAAGAAGTATCAGTCTATTATATGAAAATTGATAGAGTTTATTCACATTTAAACAACTTATTAATTTCTTTTTCTAAATAATTTTTTTCATTATTTTCTTAGAATGCTTTGCATATGTATTTAATAGTTGTCCAAATTTACAATACATAAAGTAGGTGATTTTTTGTTATCGAATATTCAAGCGTTCATATTAGGAATTATCCAAGGTTTAACCGAGTTTTTACCAATCTCGAGTACCGGGCATTTGTATATCGGCAGACATTTATTTGGGTTGGATGAGGCAGGACTTTTTCTTGATACGATGCTACATGTGGGGACATTATTAGCCATTATTGTCGTTTATAAAAGTGAATTATGGAAAATGATTTGCAATCCTTTTAGTAAATTATCACTTGTAATGATAGTCGGTACAATACCAGCTGTTGTTATCGGTCTTTTATTTAAAGATTATTTTGATGAAATATCGAAGACTGGCAGCACAATAGGTTGGGAATTTCTAGTTACTGGTTTCGTCCTCTGGTTTGCAGAAAAAGCAAAAAAAGGCGAAAAAAATTTAGAAGATATACGTTATTCAGATGCTTTTATCATTGGATCATTTCAAGCAGCAGCAATCTTCCCAGCATTGTCTCGATCAGGTTTGACGATTGCAGCAGGACTATTTAGAAAATTAGATAGGGAAACGGCAGCATATTTTTCATTTTTATTATCTACACCAGCCATTCTAGGTGGGATCGTGTTACAAGGGAAAGATATTTTTTCTGGACAAGTAGAGTCTGTAACACTTACTGGACTTCTTTTTGGGACAGTTGCTTCAGCTATTTTTGGCTATTTAGCAATTGTTGGAATGGTGAATTTTTTAAAGAAGCGATCTCTTAAAATCTTTGCCTATTATGTTTGGATTCTTGGAATTTCGATTATTCTATTACAAACTTTAGGAATTTTTTAATTGGAGTTGAATAATATGACTGCTGACTGGGTCACAAATATACTTGAACTACTTGGTCAATATGGTTTTTTCGGTATTACTATTGCTTTAATGATTGAAGTTATACCAAGCGAAGTCGTTTTAGGATATGGTGGCTATTTAATTTCTAATGGGGACATATCCTTTTTTGCTGCCTTACTTGCGGGAATAATTGGGGGAACGATCGCCCAACTTTTTCTTTATTGGCTCGGTGTGTATGGCGGACGTCCTTTTTTTGAAAAATACGGAAAGTTTTTGTTAATAAAACGTAGTCATTTAGATGCTGCTGAATTATGGTTTAATAAATATGGAACGATCGTTATTTTTACGGCGAGATTTATTCCTATCGTACGCCATGCGATTTCAATTCCAGCAGGCATTGCAAGGATGCCCTTTCATCAATTTTTAATCTATACGATTGCGGCTATGCTGCCTTGGACCATTCTTTTTCTTTTAATAGGGATGCAATTAAACCAGCATTGGAATTCGATAAGTGTCGTAGCGTCTGCCTACATAAAACCAATTATATTAATTGCTTGTTTTTCTTTATTACTTTACTTTAGTTATCATTACTTTATCAAAAAGAAGAAGTAAAAATAATTTGTCGAAACGAGGGATAAATAGTCAAAAAAAATTAATAAAAAACCTATTTTCAATTGCTGAAATTTATTGTAATATACAATCAGAAAATAATTACACAAGTTTATATACAGCATTTAGGGAAGGCAAATGGTGCGCCACCAGAAAAGTTTCTTGACTGGTCCTAGTGGGTTCGATTCCCACCCCGAAATTTTTTACGCAACTTTAAAAAATTTCGAGGGTGGATCTTCCTACTTAGGGGAAAACTGCCCTCATTGGAGGGATCGTCATGCTCAAGAAACGCGAATTAATTGGTCAAGAAAGCCACATTCTATTCGATTTGATGGTACACCCGGAAGTCTTTCCTTTTGTTCGTCATAAAGCAAATTCCCATGACGAGTTTCTATTTTTAACGAAACATACAATAGAAGCTGAAGAAAAAGGAGAACTCATTTCGCGAACAATAATTGATGAATGGGGAAATCCTATAGGCACGATTAATTTATACGATATTGAAAATGGTGCTGGATTTTTAGGTACATGGATCGGAAAACCGTATCATGGGAAAGGGTATAATAAACATGCAAAAGAGGCATTTTTTAACGAGGTATTTTATGAATTAGGTATTGAAACGATTTTCATGCGAATTCGTAAAGAAAATATTCGTTCTATAAAAGCTGCAGAAAAACTTCCATATGTAATAAAAGCGAATGAATCTCGCAAAGTTGTATTTGATCAATTAAATGCAAAAGAATATATATATGATTTATATGAAATTTCAAAAGATCTTTATTCACTCTATATTATGCGGCAGCAAACAGCTAACGATGAAACACATGCCCTTGAAGCATAAAGAACTCGCAAAAAGCGAGTTCTTTTTTTTATATTAATTTTTCTTTAATTGCTCATTATAAAGATTCCGTACTACCCATGTTTTGTATAAGTCTAGTTTTTTTCTTCCTATTGGGTGATAGCGGATTCCTTTTTCTTTTAACTTCTGAACATACCATCCTTTAGAATATTTATATGCCATAATATCAATCCCCCAAAATTAGTACTTGTCCCTAAACTATATGCGCTAATTTTGCGAAATATGATGCCTTTTAGATTCAAAAGACAAAAAAACCTTCTTGAAAAGAAGGTTTTTTTGATAAATACATTATTTACCAATGAATTCTTGAGTCCAATAGTTCCCATTTTCTACATATCCAACACCAATATGTGTATAGTTTTTGTTTAAAATATTTGCACGGTGACCTGCACTGTTCATCCAAGCATTAACTACCTCTTCAGGTGAACGTTGACCCATTGCAATATTTTCACCTGCAGAACGATAGGAAATACCAAATTTCTTCATCATATCAAATGGTGAACCATATGTTGGACTTGTATGATCAAAGTATTTATTTTTTGCCATATCATTAGATTTTGTTCGAGCTACTTTACTTAATTCCGTATCAATCTTAAGTGCAGGAAGACCATTTTTCGCACGTTCTTTATTTGTTAAATCTACTACTTGCTTTTCAAAAGCGTTTAAACTATAATCAGCTTTTTGTGTAGTTGAAGTAGTCGGTGTTGTTGATTTTGCTGGAGTTGTATTGCTTGATTCTCCAGTTTTTGGTTTGTTTTGATTAGCATGTTTTTCATTTTCCGTAGGTTTTTTCGCTGTTGTTGTAGAATGATCAGCCGGTGTTGCCTTCTTTTGTACATTTTGTTTGGATTGATTTACTTCATTTTTAATATTATTCGTATGTTTGCCATTAACATTGTATTTAGCCAATAGTTGATTAATTATTGATTGTGCTTCATCTATATTATTAACTTTATACTGATATTGTGCGATTTTAATAGATTTATTTGAATCATTTTGAATTGTAGCAGCGTCTGCTTTATTCATCAATGGTGCTGCAAGAAGTGTTAATGCAGTTGCTGTAGTAATGAATGTTTTTTTCATGGATGTAAGTCTCCTCCTTGTTATCTACAATGTCTGATTTTGTCTTGCAAGAAAATCATATCATATGTTTTTTGTAATAATTTTGGAAGAGAATACTAAAATCGTAGAAATTAATTTTAACTATTAATTTTCAAAAACTGTATTCTACTAATATCCTTATTTTATCGGTTTTCTAATTTAAATATAGCACTAACTTTCATTAGCTAAATTTCCATATTTTCTTAGTTGCTTCCACATAATAACAAAGATTAGCTATTGACAAATTTTATTTCCACGTTTTTATATATCAATTATTTCAAATAGATTTCAATAATTTTTTTCTCATAAAAAAAAGCCATTAGGATTACTAATGACTGATTTCTTCCATTACCTCAGTATAATATCGAATTAATGCGATTTTTTCAGAGTCTGTTAACGATGAATTCGCTACTCGTTTGATCGCAAGGTAAAATTTCACTTCTTTTGTTTTTCTTGTTCGAGGGTGGGTTTGCTCGTCATGAAGCTCCATTATTATTAATTCATGGAGTTTTTCTTTAGGTGAAAGTGTATCGTCGGAATCGATTCTATTGTTCCAAATGCTTAAATAAGCTTCTAATAGTTTTGAATAATCCACTAATTCTCATCCTTTAATTGTAGACATAAATAGATTGTAAATTGGTTATGATAAAGTTAAAACCACTTGAACTTAAAATATATAATATTGGAGGTTGTATTTATGCACGGTCCATATTGCTGTCCGAATTGCAAAACAAACCGAACTCGATTTAATATCATACAACAAGTTCCACAAGCTGTAAAAATGGATCCGAAATCAGGAGAAATTATTGAAGATTATGGAAATCATTCATCCGATCTTTTCCACATTTCTTATAAAGGGCCTGAATACAGAGTGCAATGTGGCGCATGTGGACTTGTGGAAGATGAGATGACGTTTTTAAAGTTTGGCGAAAACATTAAATAAACTAAAAAGGATGCCCAAAAGTATCGAATCGTATCCATTTTCAAACATACTTTTTTAAGAAAGTTTGGTATCTTTACTATTGGAATATCCTTTTTCATTTTGCAAAGTATTTATTCTTTCGTTTCATTGAATAATTGATTTTCAAGCTTATGTAAAAGTGTGATTAATTCTTTTTTTTCATCATCTGTAAATACACCGAACATTTCCTGCATATAATTTGAAGTAATTTGATTAAGATTTTTAATTAGTGCTCTTCCCTCAGTTGTTAATTCTAAATCCACAACCCTGCGATCCTTACTTGAACGACTTCTTTCAATTAAATTTTTTTGTACTAAGGAGTCAGTTATACTTGTAATATGGCTTGCTGATACTTCCAAAGTTTTAGAAAGATCAGTTACACGCATTTTTCCGTTATACATCAATTTTAAAACCATATATTCATTTGTCGTTACATACTCATTCATTCTTGAATTAAATTGCTCCTTCATCTTTCTATATATATTTCGGAATATTAATTCAAGTTTGTATAGTTCATTATCCATCCATTTGCGTTCCTTTCTTTTCCCCCATTCATTTTATTCTACTATAAATAAAATTTAAATGAAACCGCTATAAAAGAAAAGAAACTGACATATAATTAATGTCAGTTTCTTTTCTTTTTATTTTTTTAATAATTCTATCGCTTTATTTACTTGTGTATCATTTTTAATGATTTTTTCCCTTATCTTATTCATTAATTGAATCGTAGTATCCCCTTGTAAATTTCCGTTAGCTTTTAATTTCGTGTCTTTTTGGAAATTCATTACTGCCTTTTTAGTATGTTCATCGAAATATCCATCTATTTTTCCAGGATTGTAACCAAGAGCTTTCAACATTTCTTCAGCAGCTTTAACTTCATTCGATAATGATGAAACTTTATATTTAGAATCCGGATTGATTAGCGGTAATTCAGCATATTTCGGCATTTTTACTTGATAATTTGGTACGATCCCTTTTTGATGTATCCAATTAGCATTTGGTGTTAGCCATTTTGCCGTTGTGAATTTCATATTGGAACCATCCTTAAAATCAGTAGCTGTTTGAACAGTCCCTTTACCGAAGGATTTTTCTCCAACTAAAGGTATTCCAACGGATTCACTTACTGCTGCGGCAAAGATTTCCGAAGCACTAGCACTTCCCTTATCGATTACGACTGCTAATGGTACTTTAATTTTTTTACCGTCTTTGGCAGTTATAACTTCGCGCTTTCCATTTTTATCTTCCACCTGAAGTATTGTCTTTCCTTCTGGAATAAATAGATTAGAAATTTCAATCGCTTGGTCAAGAAGGCCACCAGGATTTTGACGAAGATCAATAATGAGTGATTTCATGCCTTTTGAATCCATTTCATTCAATGCAGTTAATAGCTCATTATATGTGTTCTCTGAAAAGCTTGTAATTTGAATCTTAGCAATACCGTCTTTCAACATTTCAGCGTATACAGTGTTTACCGGGATTTCATCCCTAGTGATGGTCATTTGTGTCGTATCATGGGAGCCTGCTCGTTGAATAGTTAGGGTCACTTTTGTCCCTTTCTCACCTCGTATTAATAGAACAGCTTCGTTTGCACTCATCCCACGAATACTTTTTCCGTCAACCGCTAATATTTTGTCATTAGGTTTAATGCCAACTTTCTCAGCAGGTGAACCTTTTATTGGAGATACTACTACTATATTTCCATCTTTCTCCTGTATTTCAGCACCTATTCCTTGAAACGATGATGAAATGCTTTCATGAAATTTCTCTGCTTCTTCCTTGGTCATATAGTCAGAATATGGATCATCTAATGAATCCAGCATTCCATTTATCGCACCATTAATTAATTTTTCTTTATCTATATCTTTATAATATTTTTTGTTTAATTCATCATACGTATCATATAATTTATTAAACTCCGTCCTCTGATTAACACCTACCTTTACAGCCTTTTCATCCCCAAAAGCTAAAGCAAAGGTGGTTATACCTGCAGTTGCAAAAATAAGCACAAAAATAAGCATAACAAATTTAAATTTTCTAATTCTTATGTAGCCATTAGTTTGATCTTCTTTTGAATCGAAATCTTTATTTTCTTCTTTATCCAAAGAGCTTCACCACTTTCATACCCATTTACATTACGAGGTTTACAAATCGAAATACTAACTTCTTTATTTTATCAGCTTTTACCTTTTTAAGAAAGAAAAGCTTTTTTGTCTGCATTACGGGTAAAAAAAGCAGGCTGCGCCTGCTTTATGCTTTCTTTACATGCTTAAAGTACTCTTCTAAAGTCCAGTTATTTTTATAAATTATTGTCGCAACCTTTTTACCAACATAGCGGAAATGCCATGGCTCATACTCATATCCGGTAATCTTCTCTTTTCCCTTCGGATATCTGAGGATAAACCCATATTCATGGGCATGTTCTCGAAGCCATATCCCTTCTTTTTGTTTTTCAAATGATTCTGTTAGGAGAAAATTCACACTTTTACTTGTGATATCCATTGCTAATCCGGTTTGATGTTCACTTTGACCCGGAATAGCCACCGCTTGAACCGCCTTTTCTTTTCCGACATTTGCAATTTCAGCATTCAGTACTTCTTTTTGCCGTTTGTATGATCGGTATCCGGAGGAAGCATATAAATCGATGCCATCTGATTTCGCATTTTGGAACATTTTTTCCAAAGCACCAGCTGCTTCTTTTCTCATATAACTTTTTTCAATATCTTGATCACCAAAAGAAAATAGTACTTTTGGACGAACTAAATCATTAGGAATATAATTACCAATTGAATAGGTCTTATTAACAAGAGCTAAGATGTTCGAATTATTTTCTATTAATTTCTGTCCATTCACGTCTTTAATGTGATTAAAGTACTTCGATTCTAGCAATAAATTTCCTTCAACCTTCTTTTCAGGTGTTTTATTGTTCGTTTGAATAGACTCATTTTTATCCTTAGATATTGTATGATCGTTCTGTCCCCAACTACAACCACTAAGTAGTAGAAGCACTGATGTAATCGTAATAATTCGCTTCATATTTTCACCTTTCTTCTTTAATCAACGTAGTGCAAAATAAAATAGAGACTAACAGGGTGCTAGCCTCTATTCTTTAAAATAGCCGTTAAACCAAAGTAGATAATGCAACTTCTATCATTTCATTAAACGTCGTTTGTCTTTCTTCTGCTGAGGTTTCTTCACCCGTTAATAAATGATCACTAACAGTTAATACTGATAATGCTTTACGACCAAATTTAGCTGCAAGAGTATATAATGCTGCTGTTTCCATTTCTATCGCTAAAATACCATACTTTGCCCATTTTTCATGTTCTGCATTATCATTATAAAACATATCTGCAGTAAACACACTTCCAACTTTTAGGTTTAGTCCTTTAGCAACTCCACCGTCATAAGCCTTTTTTAATAAATCAAAATTAGCAGTTGGTGCATAATCGATTCCCCCGAATGTTAAACGGTTCATTTGCGAATCAGTTGATGCAGTCATAGCTAATATCACGTCACGTACTCTCACGTCTTTTTGAATCGCACCGCACGTACCAACCCGAATTAGATTCTGTACGTTATAGCTTTGCATTAATTCATTTATGTATATCGATATGGAAGGAACTCCCATTCCCGTTCCTTGAACAGAGACTTTCTTGCCATTATATGTTCCGGTATATCCAAACATATTGCGTACTTCATTATAGCATGTTACATCTTCCAAAAATGTTTCCGCAATGTATTTTGCACGAAGCGGATCACCCGGCAGTAGTACGGTTTCAGCAATTGCATTCTCTTTCGCATTAATATGGACACTCATAATATTCCTCCTCTAAAATCCAGTATTTTAATTTTACTGTTTTCCTTATTAGGATGCAAATAAATTCTTGAGAGTAATGTCTAATCTCTTTTTGGGCACTATATATAGTATAAACGTAAGAAGGAGGGATACTCTTTGGGTAAGAAAAATCGCAATCGAATCAATGGACAAAAGAAAAATAATCATATTCCTGAAGACCAAATTGTTGCCGAACAAATAGCTCATGAAAAGGAATTCTCAGCTAAAGAACGAAAAAGATAACATTGTTTTTAAATAAACAAAAAAGCTTTCCTCATTCGGAAAGCTTTTTTTGCTTAATATGTGTCTTCCTCTGGTTCCTCATCAATAATTGATTTTGCAATTAAGTAATCAAATGTAATGTCGGCGATTTCTTCAACCTCTTCTTCATTCGGAGCATACCCTCTTTTAATTAATTCTTGAAAGAAAAATTCAGCTATCTCCTCAGTGTCAATAAACACTTCAATTTCTTTCATAAAAATCGCCTCCTTAGTTTAAAAATGTATGTTATTTAAATAAATATTATGCAATCGAAATTTAATGTCATCATTTTTGCGGGACAAGCATATTGATTTATTAGTCACAATTAATTTGAAGGGAAGTATGATTATGGGCCGCATACACGGATTAAAAACGTGGATACATTCCGAATTATTTGAACAAAAAATTGTACATGCAATGGAAAACATCTTATCTATCTTATTTACAGCCTTCATTATTTCTTTTATCATGTTAGGGATCTACATTGTCTTTTTCTAAATTGCCATTCAAAAAATACGATAGATTTAACAGTTGCCTTTCAATTGTTCGAAGGGTCGAAACATAATTTTCATCGTGAAACATTAAGTATAATGTTTTGTAATCATTGTATTTATCTAGTAGGCAATCAATTTTATGACCTAATTGTTCATTTGGTGGAGGGATTAATAATGGTTTGTTTGTTTTTATTGCTGGATAGACAAAGCCAAATTTCCTTAAAAACGCGTCTGCATGCTCGGAATCTGCAATTAGTATGAGTTCTGCTTCATCAGCCTCAAGCCATTCCCCATCATGTATCCTTGTAAGCTCATAAATTATATCTTCCCAGGCATCCTCTTGATAACGCCAAATTTCAGTCCGAAAACCAACCACTTTAAATAATTCGTCTTTATAACCCTTTACTTGAACTAAATCGCCAAAAAAGAATTTATACTCGATATCGATTTGTTCTTTATCAAACAATTCACCTTTATAATCAGTAAGTAACATAATTCCATTTTCTTTAAATAATCCACCGCTATCATTTACTTCGTATAAATATTGTCCATCAATAAGTTTAATATTTGTAATTTTCCCTACCGATCCATACTTCGTTATTACTACAATATCACCTATTTCATACTTTGGATTTTTGTGATTTTTCATTTCCTCCCGTCTCCTTGAAACACAACCTAAGTATTATTAGTTAGTATATGCAATTTCAAGGTGAAGGGTTTTGATTAAAATGCTGTTTTGAACCGTTTGTTTGTCATCAAAATAGTTTTGATTATTTTATCAACTATTATAGTTTTTCTCTTCTATATATAATTCCCAAACTTGGTCGAAGACTGTCATTGATGTTAGATAATCTCCATTAAGTTCTAAATAGGTACTTAGTTCATTGTAAGTCGATAGTCCTTTTGGAAAAGAATGGTCTTTGTACGCGTGATTAGCAAATTCAGAAATACTATCTTTAGGCTTTGGGTCGCGAAATTTCATTAAGTAATGGTAAAAGGATTTATTCATTTAATCACGCCTTTCTAATGGTTTATCTATACCTTTCTCTATTAATTATATTTCAACTCCGATTTTAATGGAATACGTGATAAAGGTTCTATTACTTTTATCGTATAAAACTTCTATTTTTTCGACAAAATTTTTAATTATTTGTAGATAATTCAGCGAAGTACGGTTAGAATAATAATTAGTAATAATTACATAATTCTGTACATATAAGGGGGAAAAGGTTTGATAAAAGGAAAGAATACTACCGAGAAAGGAAAAACAGCTAAATCAAAAAAAGAAAAAGCTAAGAAAACGGACCTTTTTCGAAATTCAAATAATCTAAAGAGAAAGGGTAAGGTTTTTAATTATTTTCAAACGATTAGGGGAAAAGTTATTATTTCTTTTGGTATACTTACCGTTTTGTTAATCGGATTAACAATAACATCCTATGTTAATATGACAAAACTAGAGTCAGAAATTAATAGAGTTGTAAAGCAAGATTTAGTCGTTCATGAGAAAGTGAATAATATTAAAAATTCTTCACTCATGATTGAAAAAGCAGAACTAAGTTATGTTTTAACTGCAGACAAATCCTTCCTAAAATCGTTAGAAAAAGAAACGGATCATGTCGATCAAACGGTGAAGGATTTGAAGTCGTTGCTCAAAGGTAACAATTCACAATTAAAAAAATTGGACGGTATTGAAAATGCTTATCATTTTTGGGTAGGATGGATTAAAAAGGTAGTGGAAATTAGAGATTTTTGGTCCATTGCTGAAGCTGGTAAGGAAGTCCAATCCGCAAGAGGTCAAGATTATATAAAACAAATGACGAATAATATTCAGTTATTTATAGATTCGGAAACTGCTTCAACGAATGAAAGAATCAAAAATTTACATGTTCAAGCTACTATCGCTAAATCAGTAACAATTGGATTTTCATTATTTGCACTAATCTTATCAATCCTGCTTGCAATCATTTTATCCAAAAATATCAAAACTAGTGTTAGGAAAATCAGTACTTCCATACTTGATATTGCAAATGCGGGTGGAGATTTAACGAAGCGGATTGAAGTAAAAGCGAATGATGAACTTTCAGGTCTTGCTCGCGATACAAATATTTTAATCGAAGGAATAGCAAACTTAGTCAAGAAGGTATCAATGATGTCGGAGAATGTTTCTGCAAGTAGTGAAGAACTATTAGCTTCAGCGGAAGAAACATCAAAAACAATTATGTCAATAGCCGAGACTTCGAGTGAAATTGCTGCAGGTAGTGAGCAAACTTCCTCCCAAATGGAAGAATCGTTAGAAAAAATGAAGTCTTTGGAAAATGTTGTAAAAACATTAAATATTCATGCAGATAAAGTAAAGGCGTCTGCGTTAAATATGCAACGTGCTGCTGAGGAAGGAAGCTTGTCCGTTTTGGATGCGTCCAACGAAATTATGGGTATTGAAAAAACGATGGCAAATACTAGCACTACTGTTAATGCATTAGGAAAAAAATCAGAAGATATTACAAAAATCATCAATACAATCACCGGTATTTCAGAACAAACAAATTTATTAGCATTAAATGCAGCGATTGAAGCTGCCCGTGCCGGTGAACATGGTAGAGGCTTTGCTGTTGTTGCCGATGAGGTTAGAAAACTAGCAGAACAATCCCAAACTGCGGCGAAGGAAGTAACAAAAATTATTCATTCCATTCAAGACGAGGTTCAAAAAATTATTGAGCAAAACAAACAAGGTGTTCAAGCAATATTATCCGGGGTTGAAATATCCAATGATACGAATAAATCTCTGCAAAAAATAGTTCAACAATCTAACGATACAAGTAATGTTATCGCAGAAATGGTTTCACAAATTGAACAAACTCTATTGCTAAGTAATGAAGTAACATCCTCTTTTACTTCAGTAAGTGAAATTGCGGAGATTACTGCTGGACATACAGAAACGACGGCCGCAGCTTCAGAAGAAGGATCCGCTGCAATGGAAGAAGTTACAGCCTCAGCATCTGAACTATCAAAACAAGCTGAAAACTTACGAGAACTTATATCAAACTTTAAAATATAAAAAGGTGGATTTTATCCACCCTTTTATTATTTTTAAGTAAATTATCTTTCATTTTCACTTTCGTTAAATAGAGATAATAAATGACCATACCCTTCTTCTTCCATTTTAAACTTAGGAATAAATCTCAAAGATGCCGAATTGATGCAATATCGAAGCTTCGTAGGACCTGGACCATCATTAAACACATGGCCTAAATGGGAATTTGCTGTTTTACTACGTACCTCTGTTCGCACCATTCCATGACTTGTATCTGTATTTTCTATTATTTCTTGCTCCTCGATTGGTTTAGTAAAGCTTGGCCAGCCACAACCTGCATCAAATTTATCCTTTGAACTAAACAATGGTTTTCCAGATACGATATCAACATATATCCCATCAGCAAATTGATTCCAATATTCATTATGGTATGGAGGTTCTGTAGCGTTGTTTTGAGTTACTTCATATTGCAAAGGATTTAATTTTATTTTCAATTCATTATTTTTCATATATATCACTCCAATGTTTTCTAATAAACGAAGCCCTACCTGATCCTTCATTATAGGCATTATAGTGCAGAGCATTTTTTTTGTAATAATGTTGATGATAATCTTCTGCTGGATAAAAGGTCGTAGCCGGGATTATTTCGACAACAATAGGTTTTTGAAAACGTCCACTCTCTTGTAACTGTTTTTTCGATTTTAATGCTGTTTGCCGCTGATTTTCATCATGATAATAAATGGCCGGTTTATATGATACCCCTCGATCAAAAAATTGACCGTTAGCATCCGTCGGATCGATTTGTTGCCAATAAACATCTAATAATCGCTCATACGGAAAAACTTCGGGGTTAAAAGTAATTTGAACTGCTTCTGTATGTCCAGTTGTACCGGAACAGACCTCTTCATACGTCGGATTTTCTTTAGTCCCACCTATATAACCGGAAATTACCTTTTCAATCCCGGGTTGCTCATCAAAAGGTTTAACCATACACCAAAAACAGCCACCTGCAAATGTTGCCTTTTCTACTTTCATTTTTTCACTTCCCTATTGGCTTTATTAAAGTATTTTAATACATTATCTCACAAAGCACTAGTTGGACGCATATAATGATGAAGTTTATAGAAAAAGGGAGCGAAAATAATGACAGATATTTGGAGGTATTTCCAAAAGGCTGCAAAATACGAGTTATTAACTAATTTTTATAAACATATAGATCCGGAAAAACATCTACAATGCTATCAAAAGCATGTACATTATTTAAACTTAGCTAATAAAATGAAAAGAGAAAAAATATATAAACAACCTTCGTATGTTCGTTTTCTTTGTGCAACGGACCATATTGGCAAAATTGATATTTACTTAAACGGAAAAAGAGTTTTAAAGGATATCGATTTCAAAAAAATTAGTCAATATATTACATTGCCAACAGGAAAATATCATATTGACATTTATCCAGCAGGTACACAGTTATCCACTCTTATTAATAAAACAGTGGATTTTAAACCAAATACTTACTATACCTTAACAATTGTCGGTTCAAATAATAAATATCAACTCATACAATATTTCGATAAGAAAGCCATCGAATCCCCGATTACATCTGTTCGCTTTATTAATCTCCGAAGACCTCATCAACATGTCGATGTAAAAATTAAAAATGACAAGACACTTTTTACGAATGTCGCATATATGCAAGCAACTGACTATATATCATTAACCCCTATGACAGGTACGATCGAAATAATGGATTCAATAACAAAAGAAATAATAAAAACCTATCCAAACATCACTCTTAAACCGAATTTAGCCTATAGTCTCGTATTAATTGATGGCTCACTATTGTTATTTAGTTAAAGTTTTTTTAAAAACGTTGCAATATTATAAAAGGATACCTCATTAGGTATCCTCAATCTTGTTATTCTGTTGGAATTTGTAAAGTGAAGGAAATATCATCATTTTTTAGATCAAAACGATCTGCATGAACGATCATTTCATTATTTATTTTCATGCTTTGCAAAGCAACATAGATTGTTTTTTTATTCGGTTGAATCGTTACCCAATCAGGAAATTTATATGATTTTTGAATAAATTTTAATACAAATTCTACAGGGAGATTCAGATTTCCAATTAAAATCGATTTCTGTTTTAACAGTAAATCCCCGTTTTTTTGTGCTTCTGGTTCAAAAGTCATTTTTAATTGGACATCTTGTGAGAAAACTTTAATTATACCATATAATTCCACTTCGTCGCTCAATTGAACACTATAGTCAATTGGACCATTTAAACCTTCTTTTTGAATATAATGATTAATTAATTTTGTTAAATTATTTTTATCGGTGTTTATTTTAAAATTTACTTTACCACCGTTCGAAGGTTGTTTATGAATGGTCGAAGTGCCTGGTATAAATATAAAGTAACATATAGTAAATACAATTATAATGTTTATAGCTAATAGACTAAAAAATGCAATTTTCCAATGTTGATTTTTCATTGCCGCCCTTCTCCCATTGCACTTTACTCAATTAAATTTTTAAGTTTCCTCTCATTATTTAAAAAGCTATAAATTCTTTTTGCAATGAGTTCATATCCGTGATCGTTCGGGTGAAAATTATCTGAGTAAAGCAAATTTTCTTCTTGATTAGCAAATATATCAGCAACAGGTACAAACATTGTTTTTTTATAGTTATTTATTAATTGTTTACTTGTATTATTCCATTCATAAATAATTTCATCCACTTCTTTTATGTCGGAAAACCACTTAATAAATGGATTGTATAACCCTATTAAAACGATTCCAGCATGCGGATTTTTCTTTCGTATAGTTTTGATTATATTGTTTAACCTTTGTTTGTAACCGATTAGAGCTTGATTAAATTTTGACATTTCTAATTTAGAGAAATTATCTTTAAATACTTTCATAATATCATTGCCACCGATTGTAATAATGACTAAATCTGCTTTAGAAATCGATGCACCTAGCTCTTTTTGCTGAAGTCTTTTTAATAATTGATCTGTTCTATTTCCTCTAACTCCGAAATTTTGAAAATTTACTTTCTTTATCATACGCATCGTTTCAAGATCTTTTGCTAAATAAGGAATATATCCACCTTTATTTGTACTGTCTCCAATACCTTGTGTTAGTGAATCACCGACAGATACGATCGCTAAATCCTTAGGAACAGGTTTATTCGTAACATTCAATTCTTTCATTGTATGTTCTTTTATTCCGAACGTACATCCGCTGCAGAAAAGCAAAATTCCCAAAAGTAAAGTGAGGATTTTTTTCATTTTTTGTCACCCCGCTTTTACATTCTTTTTATTATAACACGTAATATTAAGGGGCAAACATTTTTTTACTTCCAATAAAACGATCATCTTACTTTTTTACTAGTAAGTGTCGTATATATTTGATTAATAAATAATGAATAATCAAATTGATATGCAAGACGGTGGACGGGCCACGGGGCCTTCATAATCGTTTCCCGGAAATCCCCCATACTCTGTCCAAACGATTCTCCTTTTTCAACTGAAATTTTGACGGGCACTTCAATATATTCCATATTACTTTGATCGCTAACTGCCCACATAGCAAGTAAATCATGAATGGGACTCCCTATTAAATTTGGATTCATTTTTTTGTAGAATTTATAGTAATAATCAATCATCGGTTTAATAATTTGACCTACTTTATCATTTGTTTTTAAATAATGCTCGTTTAGTTTATTAACGAAATCTGGTGTTAAGACTGCATGTTTTGAAACATCTAATGGAACGATATGAATTTTTTTGGGTGACAATTGCATGACAAGATTTGCAGCGTAAGGATCACTGAAGAAATTCGCCTCGGCAACAGGAGTTACATTCCCTGCAGTAAGAAATGCCCCTCCCATTAAATAGATATCCTTTACTTTTTTCATCATCTCGGGATACAAAATAAACATAGTAGCTAAAGAAGTTAATCTTCCAGCACTAAAAATAATAATTTCATTTTCATATTTTTTAATTAAATCATTAATATTATTAAAATTTTCTAATGTACCATCCGTATAAAATTCAGGAATAATAGGGCCTAATCCGGACGGACCATGAATTTCGGGATAATATGTCGGCAAATCGCCAGTTAGAGGAATTTCTGCCCCTCCGAAAACTGGGATATCGTAAATCCCTGTTAAATTTTTAAAAAACTCAACGTTTCGCAAGGCATCCTCTTTAGAAATATTGCCATAATCCGCAACAACACCGACAAACTCTAATTCTTTACTATAATAGCTAAACAACCCCGCAACCATATCATCTACACCAAAATCACTAAAAAAGAGGATTTTCTTCCTTTTAGCCATTTCATCATCTCCTTACTTACATTTATGTAAGAAGAGAACATTTTAAAGTTTGTCTATAAAAAAAAGCTCCATAATGGGAGCTAACATTTCTTCACAAAAAGTATAACTGTTTATTTTCTTTCGTAGACTTGAAATTCGTAGTCATAAGGATTTTCTTCATTTTTAGGGCCTTTTTCACTAGATATTAATTCCCATTCCGACCAATCGATAATTGGAAAATACGTATCTCCTTCAATATTTGCAAATATTTTCGTTACATACAGTCGATCAACTTTATCCATAAGTAAACCAAAGATTTCGGCACCACCTGTAATGAAAACTTCTTTATCTTGTTGATCAGCCCAGTTTAATAATTGATGCTTTGATTGGAATACAAGACAATCTTTTGCATGAAAATTTTCATCTCGTGTTATGATAATATTTTGTCTTCCTGGTAAAGGTTTACCGATTGATTCAAACGTTTTTCTTCCCATTACGATTGGATGGCCCATAGTTGTTTTTTTAAAATATTTTAGATCTTCGGGAATATACCATGGAAGTTGGTTGTTTCGACCTATTACACCTTTTTCATCTTGTGCCCAGAGAAAAGAGATCATACACTTACTACTCCTTTAATATGTGGATGTGGATTATAATCATGAATTTCGAAATCGGTAAATTTAAAATTAAATATATCTTTAACTTCGGGATTAATCAACATTTTTGGTAAATCTTTCGGTTCTCGTGTTAATTGTAGTTTCACTTGTTCAATATGGTTTGTATATATATGCGCGTCACCCAGTGTATGAACAAATTCTCCTGGTTCAAGATCACAAACTTGTGCAATCATCATTGTTAATAAAGCATATGAAGCGATATTAAAAGGCACACCGAGAAATATATCTGCAGAACGTTGATATAATTGACATGAAAGCTTTCCATCAGCAACATAAAATTGAAAAAAGCAATGACAAGGTGGAAGTGCCATATCCTCTATTTCAGCAACATTCCATGCATTAACAATTAGCCTTCGAGAATCGGGATTAGTTTTAATTTGATGAATAACGTTAGAAATTTGATCAATCGTCTCCCCATTTTGAGCCGTCCAAGAACGCCATTGATGTCCATATACAGGACCTAAATCCCCATTATCATCTGCCCATTCATTCCAAATTCTCACACCATTATCCTGGAGATAACGAACATTCGTGTCCCCATTTAACATCCAAAGCAACTCATAAATAATCGACTTCATATGAAGCTTCTTTGTTGTTAGAAGCGGGAAACCCTTTTGCAAGTCAAAACGCATTTGATAGCCAAATATACTGTAGGTTCCCGTACCGGTACGGTCTTCTTTTTTTACACCATGTTCTAGTACATGCTTACAAAGATTTAAATATTGTCTCATCGGTTGCACTTCCTCGAAAACTAATTTTTTTATTAAATTATATCATAGGTTACGAGTAGCATAAAAAAAATCGGCTGAATCGCCGACTTTTAATGAATCTATTATCTATTACATAGACATCCATTTTGGGGGAGTATTTTTATCCCAATAGATTTCTCCCAAATCGTGATGTGTTTGGTATTCATCAAAACGTGTATGATAATGAAAATTAAAATAGTATCCATCCATTGGCGGGTGATCTCTTCTTACATGGAAACGAATAATGTCTTCCCTTGTTTTCACATTATAAATATGAAAGATTTTTTCACTAACCCCTGCACTTGGTGTTTCTGTGATGGCTAATGATGACAACTCTTCTTTCGGATATTGAGCAATGGTCATTTCAATAGCTTCTTGTATTTTTGGAAGAATAATTTCCCGAAATTCATCCTCAATAACCGGTGTGATTTTGCTACCAAATTTTTCATATGATTGCTTTTCTGCTTCCATCATCAACTGATCAATTATTTGTTGCCTATCTACATTGTCCTTATTCGTTATAAAAACATTCTCATTTGTAGAAGTTTGCTGAAAGCTAGAATTTGCTGATTCTTGTTTAGCTTTATCTACTTCCTGGTTTTCATTCCAAAATGCATGTGTAGGTGTTACTAATCCAAATGTTAATATGGAGACGAGTACGACAACTGATTTTCTAAGCCACTGTTTCATGTGCCAAAATCCTTTCCGATGTAAAAGCCTGCCTATTAAATATGAACTCTAGTGTTCAATTATTTTATACTTATATTGACGAACAGCAAACAAAAAGGTTTCAATATTCACAAAAAAGTTATATAGTAGTATATGATATTTATACATTTTCTTAATATTCATTCGCTTTATATTATTATTGTATCGTATTTTTCATTTATGTAAAAGGAGTATTTTTATAATAATACGTATATGCTAACTTTATTCCTTATACATATCTATTAAGGAAATGTTGAATATTAATTTTGAGGAGTGATTTTGTGGAAGCAACATTAACTTATATTGGTATCTTTATTTTATTGGCGTACTTTGTTTATTTAACGATTACTGATTAATTAAAATGTATGAAAGGCCGACAAAGCTTTAAAAATGAAAGTGTTTGTCGGCCTTTCTATTTTTCAATTTTCAATAAAGGGTGCCATAGTCACCATGTTAATTATAAATATTTATTAAATGCATTGGTTAAATTGGCTACAATTTCTTCCACATCATAATCTTCTATATCATCCCTTGGAATAAAATGAATAACTTCTTTCCCTCTAAGAAGGGCCATAGAAGGGGATGAAGGCTCATATCCTTTAAAATACTCACGCATTTTTGCAGTTGCTTCCTTATCTTGACCGGCAAACACTGTGACTAATTGATCAGGTTTTTTTTCATTTGTTTGTACTGCTTGGATAGCCGCTGGTCTTGCCAATCCTGCTGCACAACCGCAAACAGAATTTACAACAACTAGTGTTGTGCCTTTTGCTGTTTCCATAAAACTTTCCACATCGGCCTCTGTTAACAACTCTGTGAAATTAGCACTTTTCAATTCTTCTCGCATCGGTTTTACTAATTCTCTCATGTATTCTTCATATGCCATCGACATAGTTACATCCTCCTGTTCGCTTGATTAGTTAATTTTTTTACGAGCTTCCAGCATCTGCTTCCAAACAGAACCTTTTGCCTCTTCGCCACCAACAATTCGCTCTAACGCCATTTTTACTTGTAACTGAACTTCAAATTCATCATCATTTTCAGCATTTTTAAGTGCAGGAACAGCTCTTTCATCACCTTCTTCATATAGAAACATTGCCGCTCTCCAACGAACAATTTTACTCTTGTCTGTTAATGCCTCCATCATCGGTTCAATTGCTTCTTTAAAACCAAGGTCTGAAAGAGCGTCCCCTGCCGTCCGTCTCACTGTTACAACTTTGTCTTTTAAACCTTTAAATAAATATGGAAGTACTCGTTTATCTTTTATCATTCCAAGATAGACAACTGCTAATCTTCGAATCGATGCATTCTCATCTTGTAATGCCTTTTCTAATACTGGAAGTTCATCTACTGTCGGTTCTTCCATTTGTTCAAGCAACTGGTATCTTTTTCTCCAATCTGAGTCATTTAACATTTCTGGGGTTACTTTAATTAATTTCTTTAATTGCAATTCCTTTGTCAACTTTGGATTTATTGCTGCTTCCACTAAATCATTCAAACGTGACTCAGGATAGGCTGCTTTTAATTCTTCTACTACTTCTTGACCAATTTGTTCTAGATCTCCATAGCGAACCCCAAAATCTTTCCATTTTCGTAAAAGCACATAATTATCTCCTTCTAGCTGTGCTTTGTTCATAGCGTTAACAAATATTTCTGGTAATGCGAAACGTTTTTCTTGTTCACCGTCAGATAATTTCACCTGTAAAGGAATATCTTTAAACATTTGGACGGAAACATTCACTTCTCCAAAGTGCTCATCAATTTGAGACGTTTCTGTTTGGTCTGTTTCCTCATCACCAAATATTTCTTTCACCTTTGGCAAAATTTGTTGCCAATCATATTTACCATTTCGTTCCACAGCTATAAAATCCGCTACATGGTAGATTCCTTTTACCCCTTCAATTTCTAGTAACTCTTTAATAAATTGGGGAGCGGTATTCATTTGCTCTTTTTTATAATTATTACTCTTTCCGGCAGGTAGTTCTACGTCTAAAATTACTTTCATCGTATTCGGACTTGGGGTAGGTTCTATTGAAATAATTTTCACGGCTACATACCACCTTTCACTTAAAATCATTACTTTATTTTAACATACGCTACTTGTTTTTGAATTTATTATGCTTGCATTTTATTGCTTTTAAGAAAACGAATCGACAAGTTCAGATAAATAACTCCAACGTTCAATAAGATATTCTAATCTTTCATTTAGTTGATCTAACTGTTCCGTTAATTGTTGTGCCTTTTCAAAATCGCTGCCAACTAGATTAAGTTCATTTTGAATGGATTCAATGTCGTTTTCCGTCTTTTCTATTTCATGATCAATTTCTTCCCATTCTTTTTGTTCATTATATGATAATTTTTTCTTTATTAATGGTTTCTTTACAGATTCTGGCGTGTAATTTTTCTCTTTAACTAAAGTTTTCTTCTCAATTTTCGTGTTTTGTTCCAAATATTCACTGTATGTTCCATAATAACGATCGATTGACCCTTCTCCATTAAAGATGAGTAATTGCTCAGCCGTTTTATCCAAGAAATAGCGATCATGCGATACGGAGATTACGACACCCGGAAATTCTTCAAGATAATCTTCTAATACAGTTAGTGTTTGAGTGTCCAAATCATTCGTTGGTTCATCCATTAACAAAACATTTGGTTTTCCCATAAGAAGCTTTAATAAATATAGTCTTCTTTTTTCTCCTCCGGAGAGTTTTCTAATTGGTGTTCCATGAGTATTTAGTGGAAATAAAAATCGTTCAAGCATTTGTGTGGCAGATATCGATTCACCATCAGACGTCGTCACTATTTCCCCTTGTTCACGGATGTATTCGATCATTCGCTTTGAATCATCTATTTCCTCATTTTCTTGTTGATAGTAGGCAATTTTAACAGTTGCTCCAAGTGAAAGATTCCCTTCATCCAATTTGATTTTTCCAGCAATTAAGTTCATAAGAGTGGATTTTCCGCTGCCATTTTTTCCGATAATACCAATTCGATCACCAGGCTTTACTAACCAATTGAAGTCTTTAAGAATCGTTCGATCCGAATAAGACTTATAAGCATGTTGAAATTCAAATACTTGTTTTCCTAATCGACTGCTTTGTAAGCCAATATCAATGTTTTCTTTCGATGGTATTTGGCCAATAGTTGATTCTAAATGTTCGAATCTTTGAATTCTTGCTTTTTGCTTTGTCGATCTTGCTTTCGCACCACGTCTCATCCAAGCTAATTCTCTGCGATACAGGTTTTTACGCTTTGTCTCTGTTTGTACAGCTTCTTCTTCACGGATCGATTTTGCTTCTATAAAAGATTGGTAATTTCCAGTATAGGAATACACATTTCCATTATCAATTTCGAAGATTCGATTAGTTACATGATCTAAGAAGTAGCGATCATGTGTAACCAATAATACAGCTCCCGGATACTTTGATAAATAAATCTCTAACCATTTGACTGTTTCATAATCTAGATGGTTTGTCGGTTCATCTAATATTAATAAATCCGGCGTGTCAATTAACACTTGTGCAAGCGCAACTCTTTTTTTCTGTCCGCCTGATAGTTCTCCAATTCGTTTATTAATTTGAATAATCCCTAGTTTTGAAAGAATGGTTTTTGCATTTGCACTTGCATCCCATGCATTTAACGCATCCATTTCTGCTTGCAATTTAAAAAGTTCTTCCTGATATTTTTCATTTAACGGTTCCTTTTCTAATCTGAGCAGAGCTAATTCGTATGTACGTAATAATTTCATTATCACAGAATCACCCGCATACACTTGTTCCAACACTGTTAGTTCGGGATTTAATTCGGGATTTTGCGCTAAATATGTAATTTCATAATCGTTAGGATGAATGATTTCACCGGAATCAGGATCGTCAATAGTAGCTATAATTTTTAGAAGACTCGATTTCCCAGTCCCATTAACACCGATAAGACCAATCCGATCCTTTTCATTTATTTGAAGTGATATGTTGTGAAACAGTTGCTTTTCTCCATATGCTTTTGATAAATGTTCAACTGTTAATGATCTCACTGGTCACCATTCCATTCTTTAAAAAATTGTTCTAAGTACATTTCTAACCATCGATGACGTTCCTCTGCCATTCTTTTCGCTGTGTCAGTATGCATGTGCTCTGTTAATACTAAAAGCTTTTCATAAAAATGATGGATAGATGTAGATTTTTCAGTCATAGTACCTCCCTTTATCTCACTTTTATATTTTACCATGTTTTCTTTGTTATTTATAAAAATGTGTTGGTTCAGCCTATAATATCAAGAGAAATGTTTACTGTTTTCATTAGTTTGTTATAATATTAGAATATCCAAAATGAAGATGTAAGAAGGGTGATCTATTAATGGAAGAAAAAGCAACGCCATCCAATTTTATTCGAGACATAATGGTTGAAGATTTACATAGCGGAAAACACGATACAATTATAACTCGCTTCCCGCCAGAACCAAATGGGTATTTACACATTGGACATGCCAAATCAATTTTTATCAACTTTTCATTGGCAGATGAATTTAATGGAAAGACAAATTTACGTTTTGATGATACCAATCCATTAAAAGAAGATATCGAGTTCGTTGAATCAATTAAAGAAGATGTAAAATGGTTAGGTTACGAATGGGAAAATTTGTTTTTCGCCTCTAATTACTTTGATGTAATGTATGAAAAAGCAGTTTTATTAATCAAAAAAGGACTTGCCTATGTTGAAGATCTGTCCGCAGACGAAATTAGAGAGTACCGCGGTACGTTAACAGAGCCAGGCAAAGAAAGTCCTTCCAGAAATCGTAGTATTGAAGAAAATCTTGATCTATTTACGAGAATGAAAAATGGCGAATTCGCTAACGGTGAAAAGGTACTACGAGCAAAGATTGATATGTCCTCACCGAATATTAATTTAAGGGATCCTGTTCTTTATCGTATTTCGCATACGACACATCATAATACAGGTGATAAATGGTGTATTTATCCGATGTATGCTTTTGCACATCCTATTGAAGATGCAATCGAAGGGATCACTCATTCATTATGTACGGTTGAGTTTGAGGATCAACGCCCCCTTTATAACTGGGTTGTAGAAAAATGTGAGATGGAATCAACACCAAGACAAATTGAGTTTGGCCGATTAAATTTAACAAATACTGTAATGAGTAAAAGAAAACTAAAACAATTAGTTGAAGAAAATATTGTGGATGGGTGGGATGACCCGCGCCTACCAACGATATCCGGCCTCAGACGGAGAGGTTTTACACCTGAAGCAATTCGTGCTTTTTGTGAAGAACTTGCCATCTCCAAAAGTAGCGGTGCCGTTGATGTCCAAATGCTTGAACATTTTATTCGAGAGGATTTAAAACTTAAAGCACCTAGAACGATGGCCGTCTTAAAACCATTGAAGGTAGTAATTACAAACTATCCTGAAGGACAAGTTGAAATGCTTGATGCTGAAATAAATCCGGAAGTACCGGAAATGGGCAAAAGACAAATTCCGTTTTCGCGTGAAATATATATCGAACAAGAGGATTTCATGGAAAATCCGCCTAAAAAATACTTTCGTCTCTTCCCTGGCAATGAAGTACGCTTGAAACATGCATATTTTATTAAATGTGAAGATGTTATTAAGGACGAAAACGGAGAGGTTATTGAATTACATTGCACGTATGATCCGGAAACGAAAAGTGGAACGGGATTCACTGGAAGAAAAGTGAAAGGGACAATTCATTGGGTTGAAGCAACTAAAGCGATACCGGCTGAATTTCGACTTTATGATTCATTAATTTTAGATGATGAAGAAGATGAGGATGGAACATTTTTGGACCATATCAATCCAAATTCCCTTGAAATTGCAAAAGGCTTTGTTGAACCTAATATGGAAAGTGCTAAAGCGAATGACAAGTTTCAATTTTTTAGACATGGCTATTTCAATGTCGATCCGAAGCATTCAACTAAGGGTTCACTCGTATTCAACCGTGTTGTATCATTGAAAAGTTCATTTAAATTATAAGGATACAAAAAACTCGTATTACATGGTAATACGAGTTTTTTTATCGTTAGAGTTTATTTTTTATTTTCGGGAAAACCTTTACTGCATTATTATAAAACACATCTTCTTGATATTTTTCCGGGATCAATTGTTGGATGAATTTTATATATGGTTTTATAGGTGCTAATGGCCAATCGGTCCCGAATAATAATCGATCATAATGGTCGCAGTATACTAATGCGTGTCGTAAATGATCTAAAAACCTTCCTTCCGAATAATTCATTAGCTCTTTTTCTGTTCCGACAATTAATCCAGAAAGATCAGCAAACATATTCGAATTTTTATACACTACTTCCGCACCAGTTAATACCCATGGATCGCCAAAATGCGCCATTACAAAACGAACTTTACGAAAACGAACTGCGACCTCATCTAATGTTAAAGGATGGGAATATTTTAATAATCCCCGTTCCGAATATGTATCACCTGTATGAAAAACGACAGGGACATCATATTTTTCAGCTAAAGCGTAAACCGGATGATAGATTTCATCATATGCATAAAAAGGATAATAACCTAAATAAATCTTTATTCCTACTACATTATCATTTTGTAACTCATTTTCTAGTAAAACGAGCGTCTCTTTATTTAATGTATATGGATTAACTCCCACACAATAAACAATATTGTTCGGTAAACTAGAATCCAAATCCAACCCCATTGGTGTATTAGTCTTTGGATCAGGAAAACCGATTCCCAATGTCTCCGTTAACCCCATACCGATACCTAGAACGACCCCTGCTTCTTCAAATTCATTTATAATCCCTTTTTTTGAATAATCGACAAAAGATTGCTCCTTTGCCGTTTCATGAAAAGAGCGTATATTTGAGAAATGAATATGTGCGTCAATAATTTTCATCGCTAGCTCCCTTAAAATTTAATTGATTTCAAGTTCTTGATCATTTCTTTATCAACTTGTTGATGGGGAAATAACATGAAAATAGGATCTGTTTTTTTTGTATGACCCGGGCTATTATTTATAAAGTCGGTTGTGTTGACTAAAGCAAATTCCTCACTAAAAATACATTCTGAATCCAACGAATCTTTACCTGAAACGAGTTGTAAATATTGTGTTTGTTCACTATCAGAAAAAGTAGTCGGATTACTTAAGCGAAAAATGTGTTCTTCGAATCCAGCTTTAAATTTATTCGAACCATTTTTATTATGCAATTGAACTGTCGTTTCTTTCTTCAAAAACACATCTGTATACACAAATTGATTGATCGTCCGAGTCGGATGAGTTAATTCTGTATAATGTGTAATAATGGGAACTCCTGGAATAGTTAAAAAGTATTGAGTAATTTTTAACCCTTTCCATTTTTCGTGATGCTCTATGTTTGTTTCAATTGCTAAGCCTTCCCATACGTTTTCATATTGATCCAGTTTTTTTACAAAAGATGTATGTGATGACTCTTTAATGTATGAAAAGAGACTTATCCCACTGAGATGGGAACTGAATCCGCCGGCCCAAGGGTTCCACCATGCCTTTGGTTCTGGATTTGGAAACGATGAATCTAACCATTCCCTCCCTTTGTATCGAATGGAATACAACGTTGGAAAAAATCCAGGTGCAGCACGAAATTGTAATTTACCATTTTCAACTTCATAAATTAATTGATCGTTCTCCTCTACTTTTCGAGAATAAATCGGTCGAATTTCTTTTCGTAAAAATAAGGACGAACCTTGTATCGTTTGCGATTCATTTTTAAGTGTATAGTGAAGAGGTACAAATGGTCCATCATTTAAACGGTGTATAAATTTCAAGGCTTCATTATTTTCTTGTTCAATACTTAACTTTCTCTGTGGTTCATCATTTTTTAATAAAGACAAGACACCATTAAAATAACGATTTTGACTCCTTTTTAATACCAATTCTACCTCGCCGCTTGAAATAATTGGATTCCGCGTTTTTGTGCTAAGTTCCACTTCATTGATAATTGGTTGCTCAAATGTATGATTTGCAAATAGTTGAAATTCCTCAACGGTTTTAATGACACCTAATGAAAAGCAGATTTTTTTTGATTTTATTATTTCATGATTAAGAATATTTCCGGTATTTTCCTCTAAATATAATAACCATCCCTCAAATCCAATTTTCACTTGAGTATCCCAAGTTATTCCATGAGGATCCTTTTTATCGTCAGAAAATAACCAATTACTAGTTACATCCTTACTATTTAATTGGTTTAAATCGGTCATTTTTGCATCATTAAAATAAACGATTTCATTGTTTAATGGTAGATAAGTTTGATTTAGCTCATGTCTTATTGGCTGATAAATATACAATTTTTCTATTATTGATCCGGATACATTTTCTATTTCTAGCCAATAGTTTAATAAACCTTCACTGAATAATTCAAAACATAGTGCTACATTTTGCTTCGATGGCTTCTCAATCTCATAATGAATTTTCATAATTGCTGATGTCTCAGTGTATTTCCATTCATATGAAGATGCTTGTTTCTTTGTTAATTCGGCCACATATGGTTTGCCGAATTTCGGTGGAAGAAGGAACGTTCTTTGGTTAAATTTTTGTTCATTTCCAAATGAAATTGCATTGTCCCTTTTACGAACGTATACTGAGTAAAATCCGTTTTGCAAATAATAGAATTCTTGATCAAACCCACCATCTTTCACACCGAAGTAAGGCATAGAAAATGCTAATGTTTCCTGCCAATCAAAGGTTTCTTCAGCCGTTTGAACGACTACTGTACACTCCGATTGTAAAAAGCCATATTTCTTAATTTGGAAAGGAATTTTTATCATACCAGTATCGGAAATAATCGATGAATAGCTATTTTTCTCCCACTTTACTAATTTGTTAGGTGACAGATTTATAAAAATTTCAGCTTCATTTTTTAAATAGTTTTCAATTTCTATATAACAGAATTGTTGTTTATTCGTGTCAAATTTTTTCGGAATATAAACCGGCTTTACTTTCATCGCTTTTTTTGGAAAAACGCCAACAGCAAACAAAGACGTCCGACCATTCATTTCAATCTTAACTTCAGCTTTAGGATGAGTGATCCATTCATTAGGTTCCTCACCACGTTTTATCTGAAATGGAAATTCTATTATTTTTTTATGTTTAAATGTTTCTTCCATTTTCCCCTGTACATGGATTCTTTCATTTTCACAGCCTTCTAGTGTTACTTCAATCGCATCATTCTGTTTACTTTGTATTTCAAGTTGAAGTTTCGATTCTCTTCCTTCGATTTGTGTATGTTGTTCCATTAGAAGTTCGATTTGGATATCATTCGTTTCAATTAAACGAATCCCTCTACCGCTCTTTTCTATTTGAACACGAAGAAAATGCTCCTCATTTTCCCATACATATTCAAAGTAAGTGAATCCATTTTCTTTTATACCATCAGGCTTCACTTCAATCTCTCTAACATTATCTTCATACCAATCAATCGAATGAAAAAGTGGTTTTGTTATTTCATTTTGTAAGACTAATGGGATAAAGTTCATTAAGTGGGTCGTATCATCGCGATCCTCCCAGAAAAAACCGCATTTCTTGTATAAAGGCACAGCTTTAACATTCCCTGGCCATGTGTAAAGGTCAATACGCGGCCAGCCTAATTCAACGGTTTTTTCAACTGCCTTTAAAACAAGTTGTTTACCTATTTTCTTGCCATGATAATCAGGGTGCACATTTAATAACCGAATATACAGTGCTTCTATATCCTCTTTATATTCAGATATTCCGCAATATCCAACTACCTTTTCTCCATCCAAAGCGAGGTATAGGAATAAATCTTCCGAATTCGCTTCTTTTTCAAGCACTTGCTCTTCAGTCATAATCGCCGAATCTCCACCCCAGCTATCACGACTTTCATTCCACATTTCAGCAATTGATTTTGCCAAATCTTCATGATACTTTACGATTTTTATTGTTTCTGTCATTGGATTTATCATCATATCCTCCTCAACTTTTCCTTTTCTCTACGTGGTGTTATCCTTTTTCTTTTTTAAACTTCTTTTAGTAAGTAAACGCATATTTAATTCTCCCTTCTAGTAAATTGGAAGTTTTTTCTTCCTTTAGTAATACTAAAATACATGTAGTCATTTGTAAATACTTTTCAGAAAAATAAATTTGTTCTAATAATATTAGTGGGGGAAATTCCCAAACAAAAAAACAGGCTTTTCGCCTGTTTCTCTTTAGAATAATCCTATTGCTCTTCCTTTTTCATCGATATTCATCTGGTAAGCAGCAGGCTTTTTAGGAAGTCCAGGCATCGTCATCACATCACCGGTTAGTGCGACGATAAATCCAGCTCCTAATTTTGGTACTAATTCACGAACATGGATCGTAAAATTTTTCGGACGTCCTAATTTGGTAGGTTCATCAGATAATGAATATTGCGTCTTGGCCATACAAACAGGCAATTGACCCCATCCAAATTCTTGAAATTCCTTTAATTGCTTCATTGCTTTTGTAGAAAATTCTACATCAGATCCCCCATACACCTTTTGCACTATTTTTTTAATTTTTTCTTCTATAGGGAGGTTCAAATCATAAAGATACTCAAATGTTTGCTTATTCGATTCAATTTGTTCAATCACCAACTCTGCTAATTGCAAACCACCCTTTCCACCTTTTTCCCACACTTCGGTTAATGCTACCGGAACTTTTTGTTCAGTACACCAATTTGTAAGGGTATTGATTTCTGCATCGGTATCTGTAATAAATCGATTGATCGCAACGACTACTGGTAAACCAAAGTTATAAATCGTTTCTATATGTTTTTGCAAATTTTCCAAACCCTTTTCCAATGCTAAAACATTCTCATGTTGCAAATCCGACTTTAACATACCTCCATGCATTTTTAATGCTCTAATTGTTGCTACAACAACTACGGCATCAGGTTTTATATTTGCAGCCCTAGCTTTAATATTTAAAAATTTTTCCGCTCCTAAATCTGCCCCAAATCCTGCTTCCGTTACTACATAATCTGCCAATTTTAATGCAGATTTCGTTGCCATGACACTGTTGCAGCCGTGAGCGATATTTGCAAAAGGTCCACCGTGGACTAATGCTGGTGTATGTTCAATTGTTTGAACGAGATTCGGTTTCAATGCATCTTTCAATAATAAGCTAAGTGCTCCTTCAACGCCTAAATCTCCAACTGTAATAGGTTGTTTGGAAGTATTATATCCTACAACCATTTTGGCTAATCTTTGCTTTAAATCTTCGAGACTTGTTGATAGACATAGTACGGCCATTATCTCTGAAGCTACTGTAATATCAAATCCATCTTCACGGGGAACACCTTGCGAAGGGCCTCCAAGACCTATCACAATTTGCCTTAAAGCCCGGTCATTTATATCTAGCGCACGCTTCCAAACAATTCGTCTTTGGTCAATTTGTAATTGGTTTCCTTGATGGATATGATTGTCCATAAGTGCTGCTAGTGCATTATTTGCGGCAGTTATTGCGTGAAGATCACCGGTAAAATGAAGATTGATATCTTCCATAGGTAATACTTGAGCATAACCACCACCAGTTGCTCCGCCTTTCATCCCCATAGTAGGTCCTAAAGATGGCTCACGTAACGCAATTACAACCTTCTTCCCTAACTGATGCATTGCATCTCCTAATCCTACTGTAACCGTAGATTTTCCCTCACCAGCAGCTGTTGGATTAATTGACGTAACTAAAATTAATCGACCATCTCTATTTTCTTTTAAACTATGTATTTTTTCATAAGTAATTTTCGCTTTATATTTTCCATAATATTCAATATCATCTTCGGTTAGCCCAATGCTTTCTGCTACTTCCTTTATATGTTTTAATTTTGATTCTTGAGCAATTTGAATATCCGATTTAACTGATTTATTTTCACCCAAGTGTATGGCCTCCATTCAATTAAAAATAGTTTACCTACATTATATACTTTTTCTATCTTAAAAAGATTCAATATATAAGGAAATAATTTTATATGTTTATTTTTCAAATATACACACCAAAATAGTATTAACTACCATTCTAATTAGAAAGGAGAATCATTCATATGGAATATATTTCAAAAGTTCAACGAAATGATGAAGGAGAAATTATTAGCTTCCAAACTTCCAGCGGTAGAATAATCTCTTATCGAAAAGCTTTATTAGAAACAAAGGAAGGGTTACTAAATGGAACTAATATTGATTGGAATCAAAGTGGGGTAGAAACGTTAGTAAATGAAGATGAAAATGATCGGTTTTTTACGTACTATCCTTCCATTTTCTAACAGAACATTAAAAGAACCGCATGAATACGGTTCTTTTATTCTGCTTCGTTTTTTAGTTGTAATTGTTTTAAATCTTCTGAGCGTTTAGGATCCTCTTCAAAGAATTGTACTAAATCTCCAATGCGGTCGATTGAATTCCAACTTAAATGATGCTCGATTCCTTCAACATCTTGATATATATTTTCTTCCTTCACACCAATAATTTTTAGAAACTGTTCTAACAAATCATGACGATCAACTAATCGCTTTCCTATCTTTTTTCCCTTTTGTGTAAGAACGAGGCCTCGATATTTTTCATAAACTAAATATTCATCCTTATCAAGCTTTTGTACCATTTTCGTTACAGAGGAGGGATGGACGGATAGTGCATCTGCAATATCCGATACACGAGCGTAACCTTTATTTTCAATTAATAAATATATTTGTTCGATATAATCTTCCATACTTGGCGTAGGCATCCCTAAACCCCCATTTATAATATAAAAAATATGTATTTGAAAATAACCTCTACGAACTACTTTCAAAGTAGTTGATATCCATTTTATATAAGGACCTGATTTAAGGCATTTCCTCAATATGAAGTTTACTATAATTGTCACGATTAAACAAGATACCCTTATTTGAACAATGATTTAGGAACACTTGGCTTCGCTATTTATTTAAAAATTCATAAAATTTAACTTTCATTCGCATCATTCCTTGACGCATATAAAGACTTTAGTGTATATTAAAATTATCATTAAATATTCAAATTTTTCTTTTATTAGAAAAATTAATGACTGTTTAATGGACAATATTTTTTCTTGGCACAGCGTGCTGTAAGATTTAGGAGGAATAGAAATTATGCAAAACGGTAAAGTTAAATGGTTTAATAACGAAAAGGGCTATGGTTTTATCGAAGTTGAAGGTGGAGATGATGTATTCGTACATTTCACTGCTATTCAAAGCGAAGGTTTCAAAACTTTAGAAGAAGGCCAAGAAGTTTCATTTGAAATTGTAGAAGGAAACCGTGGACCTCAAGCTGCTAATGTAACGAAAAAATAATAATAATACTAATATAAAAATAAGCAGGCTGACGATAAATTGTCAGCCTTTTTGGTTGCTCTATTCTTACCGTTTATGAGCATATGTTAGCTGCTTTCCAAGCTCTTTTAGCTGCTCACCTACCGTACATTTTTGAATACAAAATTGATGGGCGTATGTTTTATGATACTCTTTTCGTAAAGCTGCCTTTACGAGACAATCTCCGCAATATGTTGATAATAATTCATTTATTTCTAGTAGTAGTTTAGATCTTTCCATTGCAAACTTCCTTTCTTTTTCAACACCTGACTTAAAGTTCAATATGACTATTCACTAATATATTTTTTAATGCTTGAGATGCAAGTTGATCTGCTTCTTTATTTTGCTTCCTTGTGATTGGTTCATATAATGGCTTGATCCCCAGTTTATTTATCTTTTCTTCAATTCGATCTAACCACCGATTTAAATTTTGTTCTAAGCATGGCCACTCTCCTGTTAATTGCTTCAATAGCCCATGAGAATCGCCACGAATTGTACATGGGATAGGCTTTATGTTTAAACCTTCTAATAATACGACGGCATTGTATAATGCTGCATATTCTGCCTCATTATTAGATTCTAGTTCCGTTAATTGGTCATTGGCACGCAACCGATATGATTTACCACCTTTATCATAATAAATTACCATACCTATTCCAGATAACCTTGTTTGTAAATCAAAGCCCCCATCGAAATAAATCATGATATTTTCCGGCTCATTTTCAGTTATGTTTTTTAACTTTAAGAATTCCTTTTTTGTCCACTCATTGCCCATTTCATCAACAATAGATAGATCAACAGTTCTTCCTGTTTTAAGAAAATCATTCATTAATGTTTCAATTACGTCATCCGAAGCCCATTCTGATTCCAATAAAATTGACTCTGTTTTCGCCCCTTTATATTGCCACTTAATTTTATATTTCATCTTCTTTTTCCCTTCCAGACGGTTGTTATTTATAGCTTTTCCTTAACATTTAAATTGTTCCCCTTTTATTATTATGTATTTATATTACAATATAGTTAGGATTTACAGTGATATTGTGTTTAATTATACATTGTGTGAGTTAGGAGTGTGCGCATTTGATTGAGGTTTATATAGATGGGGCCAGTGCGGGAAATCCCGGGAAAAGTGGCGCGGGAATATTTATTAAACATCATGGTAAAGTTGAACGTTATTCAATCCCCCTTGGCATATATAATAATCATGAAGCGGAATTTCTTGCTTTAATAAAAGCACTGGAAATTTGTCAATCTTTCAATTTCCAAACAATATCTGTTCGATCTGATTCAACTGCAGTAGTTAATGCAGTTGAAAAGGAATATACAAAAAAAGAAAAATATAAAACATTATTGGATCGTATACTTACTTTAATAAGTTCCTTTGATCTGTTTTTTATTAAATGGGTTCCAAGTTCTGAAAATAAAACCGCGGATGATTTAGCCAGAAAAGCGATCCAGGTTAAGGATTTGGAGGGGACTCATTGAATAATAAATTTCTAGCTGAACTATCTTTATTATTTGTCGCTTTTATTTGGGGCTCTACATTTGTTGTTGTCCAAAATGCCATTGATCTTCTGCCACCATTATTATTTAATGCGATTCGTTTCTTTCTTGCGGGAGTCATTATTTTCATCGTTTATTTATTTAAAAACAAAGGGAAAGTCAAATTTCAATTAAGCACACTATTTCCAGGTATGATTTTAGGATGTTGTTTATTTATTGGATATGCCCTTCAAACCATTGGTTTATTATACACTACACCGTCAAAAGCTGGATTTATTACAGGATTAAGTGTTGTAATGGTTCCTATCATTTCTTATATATGTTTTAAAAATAAACCGAAACGATCTGCCATTTTTGGCTCAAGTTTAGCTGCAATAGGCCTATATTTATTAGCTGTCAAAGGAGCTTCACCTTTTTCAGTCGGTGATATTTATGTTTTAATTTGTACATTTGGTTTTGCTTTCCATATTATTTTTACCGACATATTCGCAAGGCGAATTTCTGTCCTTACACTGACAACAATTCAAATTTTTACAGTGGCATTTCTCTGTACATTAAGTTCACTATTATTTGAAGACTGGAAACTAATATTAAATCCTGAAACTTATCACTCAACATCATTAATTACAGCGATTATGATTACGGCCATTTTAGGAACTGCAGCAGCATTCTTTATTCAAACGAGTTCCCAAAAATCAACTTCGCCAACGAGGGTCGCTATTATATTAACGATGGAACCTGTTTTTGCTGCCATTACTTCATATATTTGGATTGACGAAAGACTCACCCTAGTGGCGAGCATAGGGTGCATTTTTATTTTAATTGGAATGGTTATAGCAGAGCTGCCTAATAATCTGAAGTTAAAAATATTTATGAAAAAAACAAACAAAAAAAGTGCATTCTAGTAAGAATGCACTTTTTTATGCGGGCAGCAGTCCTAATTGTTGTACGTAAGTATATGCTTGTTTCATCGATTCGATATTTTTGTTCTGAAATGTTTCTAATAATGACATATAAAAGCTACCGTCGAAATGTTTTTGTGTTTTTAATGTAATTTCAATGGCCGCTTTTATTGTTTGATCCGAAGCCTTCGTATATTGTTTTCCAAAATATATAAAACCAATCACATCTTCTTCAAATTTAAAGCCTTTTTCTCTTAATAATAAAAGATATTCGTCTAGTGAAATATTACTATGTTTCATTTTTCTCCTCACTCCCCAAAAAACATCCTTTTTCATTGTACAGTAAATTAGATTTTATGACTACAACATCCTCGGAAAAGTTAATACTTGAAATAATGTTGATATTTATTTTTTTGGAAATTCTATAAATGGAGGTGATTTTTTTGGCAAAGAAAAATAATAATAGAGGAAAGACAATTGCACCAGGCGTCAATCCACAAGGTTGGGGACAAGACGATGTGGAGTTTGCACAGGAACCTAAGTCTAAGCTGGAAAATGCGGCAAAAAAACTAAATAAAAAATAATAAGACGAAAAAGATGAAAAAGCAGCCTCACATGAAGGATGCTTTTTCATCTTTAAGCTAATGCAATGTTTTCTGCCCATTTAGATTGGATAAGATGACGACGAATATTTTTTAACTCAAGTTCTTCAATTAGTTCAAAAAATGATTTCGGTATTTGCTTGCGTAAAGATGTTTCTAATGAAAACTTGATTGGTACTTGACAATTAATTTCAGCTAATTTCCTTGATAAGTGAAGCATTTCCATATCTTCTTCGATTTTCTTACTCTGTCCGGGTGTTAAATGATCAATATTTTCTAGTAACTGTTCAATTGATCCGTACTCCTGAATTAATTTCAATGCAGTTTTTTCTCCAATACCTTTAACCCCAGGATATCCATCACTTGTATCACCCATTAGGGCCTTGACGTCGATAAATTGCTTTGGAGTTAATCCTAATTCATCTTGAAATAGGCTTTCGGAATAAATTTTATAGTTACCCAAACCTTTTTGCAGTATACGAACTTCAATATGTTCATCTAATAGCTGTAATAAATCTTTATCACCAGTTACTATCGTGACATTAGCTTCATTTTTCATAGCTTTAGCAATCGTTCCAATACAATCATCCGCTTCATACCCTACAAGGCCATGGTTTGGTAAATCAAATGCTTCCACGACGTCTTTAACAAGATCAAATTGAGGAATAAGCTCGATTGGCGGTGCTGAACGATTGGCCTTGTATCCAGCAAACATCTCGTTGCGAAAAGTTTTACTACCCATATCCCAGCAAATTGCTGTGTGTGATGGTTCGATATCCTCCAACGCATAGAATAAGTGTTTCATAAAACCTTGCACAGCATTAGTTGGCATCCCTTTCGAATTCATCATAAATTGACCCGTTACACTCGTTGCATAAAATGATCGAAAAAGTAATGCCATTCCATCAACTAGTAATAAATGTGGTTTGTTCTCCATATCTACACCTCTATAAAAAGGGAATCACCCTATAATGGTCTCTTTTCTAAATGATACAAATACCATTATAACACGATGGGACAATGTGTGTTTACACAATGTCCCTTCAACATTTTATTCACCTGTTTCGATTGGATTTTCCTCATACGATATCCAATCAGAAAAACTACCTGCATATAGCCGAACATTCGTAAAACCCGCTTCTAATAAGGCGATAATATTAGGTGTAGCTGTCACACCCGAACCGCAGTAAACAATAAATGAATCAGATTCGTTCCATTCTGAAAATCGTTTTTTCTGTTCTTCTATAGATTTCCAAAAGCCATCTTTAAATCCTTCTGTCCAAACTTTATTTATTGCAGTAGGAATATGACCGCATTTTTTATCTATTGGTTCTTCTAATCCGATATACCGGTTATATGCTCGAGAGTCAATTAAAATGGCATCACCTTGTTCTATACTCTCTTTTACATCCGACATTGTTGCTAGCATCGATGGATGACAAGATACGTTAAAAACAGGCTTCTCGAAATGTGGGATTTCATTATCAGTTGGGTAGTTTGCTTGCTTCCAAGCTTTATATCCCCCATTTAATATATAAACATTCTTATTACCTAAATAATTAAGTAGCCACCAAAACCTGCTTGCATACTCTCCAGTTCCATCATCATAAACAACTATTTTAACACGCTCATCTATACCGGATAATTCTAGTTTTTCTTTAATAGATTGGATTGAAGGTAAAGGGTGTCTGCCACCATGCACGGTTGGAGTGGCAGATAAATCTTTTTCTAAATCGAAATAAACCGCTCCGGGTATATGTTCTTTCTTATACGCAAGTTCACCTGCTAATGGGTCCCTTAAAGAAAAACGACAATCAACAATTCTTATTTCGGACTTATTTAAATTATCTTTGAGCCATTCTACGTCTACAATGTACTTCATGATTACTCCCCCTGTTCTTTAGCTATCAGTTTCTTTATATGCTCCTTCGGACTCCAACAATCGAACGTATAATGGGGTTTAGTATCATAACCTAAACGCCGACATGTATATTTCATTCCCTGTTCGAGTTTTTCTGCGGAGAAATGAATGCACGTGGCACAAGCATGAAACCGATTTTGTTTCAAAAAACCTCTCCCTTTCTATCCTTCATCTATTTCGCTAATTGATTTCGAATTTCCACCCATTCATTCACATCGATATGTTCATCCAATATTTCGAACCAACCATTAAACTGTTCTATCGTATCTTGAAGCATTTCTTCAATCATCCGTGAAAACTGTTGTTCAATAAATATTGTGAAGCTTTGTTGAATCAATGCTCCTTGCTGATCTATATATTCATCAGCTAACGGCCGAAGTAATTCCTCTAATTCTTCTTGCATCAATTGCTTTTCATTTTTTTCAAAAAATGATTTGGCATTTTTAAAATGCTTGAAGGACTTTTCTAAAGATACTTTAGATACCTTTTCGAAAGCATTTGGAAACGTTGGTGTAGTCATACGATTACATTCAAAATTTGAGAATTGGATATCTTTTTGTATTTTCGCAATCTGTTCAGATAGTTGATGTATTTGCTGTGCAAAGGCTTCTTTTACAATATTCTCTAGTCTAAGCGATGTGGCACGCAATTCTTGTGAAAAATCATAGCCAATGCTATCTAGTAAGTCATCTAAAGCGATATTTAATGCACCTTTATTATTCTTTTGAATAACTGCTGGGTTAAATGCCTCTTTAAAGAAGTCCGGAAAACGGTAAAACACTCTTTGTTTAACATAAAATAAAAGTTCCTTTTGTTCTTGTGAAAATTTATTCACTACAAAATCAGAAGAAGAACTTGTTAACAATGAATGGACTTTTTCTTTCTGCTTAAGCAGTTCTTGTTTTTTATTTTCTTTCTCTTCTTTACCTTCCAATGCTGTTGCAATATAGGAATCAAGAATTTGTATTCCTTTTTGATATTCTGTTTCTGCCGATTGAATTGTCATTTTCATTAAATCTGTTTCAAGAAAATGATTGAACTCGTTTTTAAATAAATTTATTCTCGATGTATTTTCATCTTCTGACAGCGCTAATAAACTTGATACTCCAAAGATGCGAGGAAAGCGAATTCCATATTGAGTCAATTGATCATGGACATATGATTGAACTTCACTAAGCTCCTCCTCTGAATTAGCTAAGTCAATTGCATTAATGATAAAAAACATTTTATCTAATTCAAAAGCATCTTTCACGCGGCCTAATTGAATGAGAAACTCTCTGTCAGCCTTCGAGAACGCGTGATTATAGTATGTTACAAACAGAATTGCATCCGAGTTTTTAATATATTCAAACGCAACTCCTGTATGACGGGCATTAATTGAATCGGCCCCTGGTGTATCGACTAAGGTAATGCCTTTTTGAGCTAACTCTGAATCATAGTACAAATCTATTGATTCTACAAAACATGATTGGGATTCATTAGCTACGAAACCACGAAAATCATGTAAATCGGTTACAATGTCTTCTCCAAGTTTTTCTTTATATTTTGGAAACCCTAATAAAAATGCATTTAAAAACGATAAATGAATCTTTTCTTTATCACTACCAGAAGCACTTTGAATCACTTTATGAATAATATTCTCTGCATCATGTAGTCGATCGCAGTTTGTCCCGAAGAACTTAAGCGATTTCTGTACATCTTCGAGTACATGTTGATTAGATTTTAAATGAACGATAGCCGTCCCATGCTTGTACTCACTTGTTGGTGGGCAAATTCGATTGATTGCCGCTGTTGTTGGATTAGGTGAAACCGGCAATACTTTCTCTCCTAATAACGCATTAGCAAATGAGGATTTTCCGGCACTAAATGCCCCGAATAATGCAATTGTATATTCACGATTTTCTAATCTTTCAGATTTTGCAGCCAAAACATCTGTTACGCGTTGAAAACCTTTTTTATCCTTTAAAAGAAAAACAGCTTTTTTAAGTTTTTCTATCATACTATCAACAGAAAGAGAAGTATTAATAGACATATTATCTTTTTTAGTTTCAGTTATTTTTTCACTTTTAATATTTTTTTCTACATCTTTTTCATTTTCCGGTGAGTAGATTCGTATTTTCTTTTCATTATTTTCCCACTCATTTCGTAGTGAACGATAAGATTCTTCCACATTTGAAACCGGTAAGTAGACGTTCTCTTCCTTTTGATTTCTTTCCGATTCTAATTGGTCCAAAACCCTTAATGCGTTCGTTACTTTCTTAATTTTACGCAGCGAACTTTCTAAGGTAGTATATTGACTCTCAATTTCCGGCTTTAACGTTTTCCATAAGTCTTCTCTAAAGCTCTGGCAGGTCGTTCTTGCTTGTTTCCGTATCGTTTCAGTAATTTCATCACAATAATTAAGAACATATTCCCCGGTTAATCTTGCACCGGGCTTAACACTATTAGTAATTAATGTCGCGTCAAAATCGATCGATAATTGTTGTGCCCGTCTTTGCAATTCGTCAGAAGCGATTTTTGTTTCCTTTAATTGATTTATTGCAAATTGTCGCAGATGCCAAGTAAGTTGTGTATCCACTTGTGTGGTTAAATTTTTATAAAATGCGTCAAGCCTTTCACGTCTTACAAGCTCTGTCTTCTTACCAAAAAAACCAACTTTAAAATCGGATTGAACAGATTCTAAATAGCTTTCTGCTAATTCTCTCGTTTGAAATGGCATTAAATAAGCATTGGTCAATATTTTATCCAATTCGTTGTTAAATGTTTGTTTCCATTTCTCTTCCCGTGTATGAAGCACATCCATTTGCGCTACCATTTTTTCTTCATCTTCGAAAATTGTCGACCTTTTTTCCACTGGGTATTGGTTTACGATTTCTTCATATTGTTTTGCCTTTTCTTCTTGCTCTTCTTTTAGCCATTTAAAATGCTCTTGTACTAAAATGTGAACAGATGATTCCGTAGAGGTAAGAATTCGTTCCTCTTTTTCATTCATTGTATTTTGTATTAAATGTTTAACAGTTTGAAATTGATTTTTCGGATCCTCCGGTTTTTTTAACGTGGTGTAAAATATTCCGTTTGGATGCACATCCCATGATGCAAAAGATTCTTTAACAGATTTTTGAAAATCATTAAATGACAGTTCTTCGTCATTATGCTTATCAATTTGATTAATGATCAAATATAATTCAACACCGTTACGCAGCAAATCTTTTGTATACATAAAATTCAATTCTGACTGTACATGATTGTAGTCCATCACATAAAAAACGATATCTGCCAAATGTATGGCCGATTCAGTAGATATTCGATGAGCATCATCTGTAGAATCTACACCAGGTGTATCCATTACTGTCACACCTTCTGCAAGATCTGATGTTGCTTGACCGATTTCAATTTCACTTACATCACCGTTCTTACAAAATTCCTTTACCTTTTTAAAATCATATGGTGCTTGAAATAATAGTTGCGATTGATCATGATAAAATACCGTTGCATAATCGTTTGCAGCTTTATGCACTTTGACAAGATTAGCACTTGTCGGGATTGGACTTGTTGGTAACACATTGTCTCCAAGTAATGAATTAATCATTGTCGATTTACCAGCTGAAAAATGACCACAAAATGCGATGATAAATTCATGATCAATTCGTTTTTTCAATAACTTTTTTGCTTTATCAACCCTTTCCCAATCACCATTTTGTTTAAATCGTTCAATTAATCCTATTAAGTTGTTAATACTTTCTTCAGTATGTTGCTTATTCATTGTTTTTGTCATGATGAAAATTAACTCCCTACCTTTTAATACTTCTTATTTTAACGGATTTTCTCATGTATCCCAAGAACAAATACAAAAAACGTTCACTTTAAACGTGAACGTTTCACAAGTTTGGGTAAAGAACGGGGAATTTCACTTATTGTTCGATAATTAGTTTCTTTTAAGAGTACTCGTTCTTCATAAGGGATTCGTATTGCTAAAATCAGTTGATTCAAAATAAAAAAGCAGACTAAAGTAAAATACGCATTAAACATTAAAGGTATAACCAACAATTCGGTCGTTACAATAAGGTAATTTGGATGCTTGATATATTTATAAGGACCCTTTGATACGATGGTCGCTTCAGGCAAGACAATTATTTTTGTATTCCAAAATGTTCCTAAAGATTGAATGACCCATACCCTTCCGATTTGCGTGAGTAAAAATAAACTAAACCAAATTGGCCATAAACTACTTAATGATTTCGCAAAGAAAGTTACTTCAACCAAAAGTGAAACAAAAAAACAAATATGCATCATAACCATAAAAAGATAATGTTTTCGACCATATTCCTTAGCGCCCTGATCTTTCAAAAATCTTTCGTTTTTCTTAGCTATAAATAATTCAACACATCTTTGAATAATGATGATTACTAATAATAAATAAAAAAACATTATTCCCACCTCATCAACAGCTGTTCTGAGCTAAATCCGGGTCCCAACGCAATGGCTAGCCCCCATTCTTTCCGCTTTATATCATTATCCATAATACGTTTTAAAACGTAAAAAATAGTTGGAGATGACATATTACCGAATTGCTTCAAAACTTCTCTCGTATCCGCTGTTTTTGATGGCGAAAGTTGTAATGCTTTTTCATATGCTTTTACTACCTTCTTACCTCCCGGGTGTGCAATAAACTGTGAAATATCCGTTAATTTCAGTTGGTGCTTTTTTAAAAATGATTCCACATTTGGCTGTAACCAGTTTTCAACAATTGTTGGGATATCCTTAGAAAAAATAACATGCATCCCATCATCTTTAAAATCCCAACCCATAACACCTAATGAATCGTGCATAAGCCGTGATTCCGTTCCATATATAGTAGGAATTGGTTTACTAATATTTTCCAATTCTTTACACTTATCGCCTACAACGAGTGTACATGCGGCTCCATCGGCAAATAGTGATGTTCCAATTAGATTACTTTTCGAAAAATCATTTTTTTGAAATGTTAAACTACAAATTTCAATTGATAAAACAATAACCTTTGCTTGAGGAAATGCAAGACAATATTCATATGCACGAGACAACCCTGCGGCTCCCCCCGCACAGCCTAATCCCCAGATGGGAATACGTTTTACATCTTCCCTAAATGGCATTCTATTCATAATTCTAGCTTCAATACTTGGTGTGGCAAGACCGGATGTACAAACCGTAAAAATCGCATCAATCGTTCCGTATTCTTCAGCAGGCAAACAATTTTCTATAGCTTTTATTCCTAAGTTAATTGCTTCTTCAATAAACGCTTTGTTTTTTTCTGCAAATGTATGATCCTCTTTAAACCAGTCCATATCCTTCACAAAATAGCGCGTTCGTATGTCTCCATTTTCAAATACTTTAATTAATCTATTGATATCTTTGACGTTTTTAGAAAACAATTGGTGAACAAAGTTCATTGTGTCAATTTGTGAAATTTCATATGGTGGAATTCCTAATCCAACCGAACATATTTTTGGCATCACTTATCGAACTCCCTTACTATATGTAAGGATATGTTTTCCATTTCATGCTAATTTTATGTATAAGTCTCCGTTAAACATGGATGTTGATTTCCGATCCAGGTGCTCGCTTTCCGCGGGCGGTTCGTGAGCCTCCTCGGCGCTAGACGCGCCTGTGGGGTCTCACGTAAACCGTTTTTTCCGCAGGAGTCTCGCACCTTCCGCTCCAATCAACCTAATGGCAAACAGCAATCAACTTTAACATATTTATGTATAAAAAAAGCCCCCTTAAGGAGCAATGGTTTCTGTTTTGAAGGAGTTGTTGTGCAAATTAATTATACACTTCTTTTGAAATCGAAAATATACTCAATATTTTCCACTAAAATTAGATCAGATAGGTGAACTAAATCTTTTACTCATGCTTGAAAAATAAGAGCAGTTTATTTAACTGCTCTCTTCTCACTTCGAAAGCCTTTTTACCTATTTCTCAACAAAAAAAGGTCAGAACCTTTTTTGGTTAGACCTCGAATTTGATTGATATTGTACTCGAATATTGATTTTTTGTGTAATATCTTTTCCACATTTACTGCATCTTTCATTTTTTTCGCTGATGATCCGACAATAGTCACAGTAATACCTTTCCATAATCAGTAGCACTCTCACTTTGTAACATTCTATAGCTATATTGTATTAAAAATTATAAAAAGGGTGACTAGACTTATGATCTTTAAAATACGAGAGATGAAAATGGTTTCTCGGTATAAGTTTATGAGACCTTTTGACCAACAACTTTGATTTGTTTTCTTCTTTGCTTAGATGGAACAATATTAAATAAAATATTTAATATGATAGCAGTTAAGCTGCCTGTTACAATTCCGTTACTAGTTAGAATTTGGATATTTTCAGGAAGATTTGCAAAAAGACCGGGTACAACGGTTACTCCCATTCCCATACCAACTGAACAGGCGATGATAAGTAAATTCTCGTGTGAAGTTAAATCTACTCTACTTAACATTTTTATTCCTGAAGCGATGACCGATCCGAACATTGCGACCATTGCTCCACCTAATACTGATGACGGAATAATTGTCGTTAACGCTCCTAGCTTTGGAATTAACCCTAAAATCATTAAAAATATTCCAACAAGATAAATAACATTTTTGGATTTAATTCCGGATAATTGGACAAGCCCAACATTCTGTGAAAATGTCGTATACGGAAATGAATTAAAGATTCCGCCAATCACGCTTGCCAATCCTTCAGAACGATATCCTCTCGCTAAATCATCCTCTGAAATTTTTTGATTCGTAATATCACTTAATGCATAATATACACCAGTTGATTCAACTAAACTTACCATCGCGACAAGAAACATTGTCAAAATGGCTGACCATTCAAACGTTGGAACTCCAAAATACAGCGGTGTAATCATATGGAACATAGAAGCATCACTTACCGGTGAAAAATCAACTTTCCCCATAAATGCTGCAGCTATTGTTCCTATAACTAGTCCTAATAAAATCGAAATCGATCGAATGAATCCTTTAAAAAATCGTTGCAGAAGGATAATAATTACTAATGTACCGAAAGCTAAACCGACATTACTTAGCGAACCAAATTGTGGGTTCCCCTCCCCACCGGCCATATTATTCATTGCAACAGGGATAAGTGTAATACCAATCGTTGTCACAACGGAACCTGTAACAATTGGTGGAAAAAAGCGAACTAACTTTCCAAAAAATTTACTAATAATAATGATTAGTAGTCCGGATGCAATTACAGCTCCATATATTGCTGTTATCCCATCTTGTAAACCTATTGCTACCATTGGACCTACCGCGGTAAAGGTACATCCTAACACCACCGGCAATCCAATTCCGAAAAAGCGATTTTTCCATACTTGGAGAATCGTTGCAATTCCACACATAAAAATATCGATTGAAACTAAAAAGGTTAATTCTTTACTCGTCATTCCTAACTTTCCACCAACTATTAGAGGAATAATGACTGCGCCGGCATACATCGCAAGCACATGCTGAATGCCTATAGTTGCCATTTTAAATTTGTTTTGCATTAGGCCATGACCTCCACCTCTTTAAATTTCACTTCCCCATCTTCTAACGCATCGATTTGCGCAAGAGATTCTACTCTTATGCCTTTATTGCGAAGGAGCTTACCACCATCTTGGAAAGATTTCTCGATAACGATTCCTATCCCAACTGTTTTGGCTTTTGCTTGCTCAACGATATTTAATAAACCTAATGCCGCTTGTCCATTTGCAAGAAAGTCATCAATAATCAAAATACGATCATTTTCATTAATAAATTTTTTTGAGACAGATATTTCGTTCGTCTCATTTTTGGTAAACGAGTGTACCTTTGCAGAATACAAATCATTAACAAGGGTAAGTGACTTACGTTTCCTTGCGAATACTACGTTAATACCTAAAGCCAAAGCGGCCATTAATGAAGGGGATATTCCTGACGATTCAATCGTCAAAATTTTTGTTACCTTATCCAAACGAAACCTATCGGCAAATTCATCTCCAATCGCTTTCATTAAAGCAGGGTCAATCTGATGATTTAAAAATGAATCAACTTTTAATACTGAATTCGAAAGGACTAGCCCATCATTTTTAATTTTTTGCTTTAATAATTCCATTCTTCTTCCCTCCAAGTAGATTATGACCAAAGGGACAAATAAAAAAGTCCAATGGTCATTGCACTCATCTTTATATGAGTGTGGCAATGTCCATTGAACTAGATGTCAATAGAAATACGAAAAAATCAATATAGTAAATTATTGATTTACCCATTGCTCACACATAGTCAAGCTATTTAAGGTAGCTTGGTAGAAACTTGCAGGCCATATTCCCGCGATTATATGAGTGAATACTTTTTTAACTGTGTTTTGATTATATCACCCTTATTCCCCCTTGAAAAGCTATTTCAAAAAAATATTTGTTCAGATTTTCACATATTCATCACAAAATGTACGCTAAAGTGTGATAAAAGTCACAGATGGATGTTTTCTTTATCACTATGATAAAAGTAACAGATCTAAAGATATTCAAAATGAATGGAGTGATAAAGCATGGCTATTCCACAGTCTAAAAAAAAGGTAAAAGAAGAACCAACATCTTTAAAAGGGACTTTGATTGCTGTTTTTATCGTAGGAGCCTTTCTAGTTATTTCATGGCTTGCAGTTTTTGGTCTTTATTTAAATCGTTTATAAATGATTGGAGTTGAATCGATTATGCATTTACATCGCTATGAGAAATGGTGGCTTACGTTTGGAATTTCAGCACTTATTATTTTCTTATCTATTGTCGGGATCCAAGCCTTTCATCAAGGACACAAGCCACCGAGTGCAAAAGCATTCGTTGATCCCGAAAGAGTTAGTGAAACCGAACCATTTACGAAACCAGGGTTACACAAGGTACAGGGCAAAGATTGGGATTACGAATTAGTAATAGTTGCAGCTGCCTTCTCGTTCACCCCAGGAGAAGTAGAAATCCCGAAAGGTGCTAAAGTAAAAATTATCGCGACAACAAAGGATGTTGTCCATGGATTTGAGATTGCGGGAACAAATGTCAATATGATGTTAGAACCTGGTTATATAAGTGAATATGTTACAACCTTTAATAAAACAGGTGAATTTCTAATCATATGTAATGAGTATTGTGGTACAGGACATCATATGATGTCAGCTAGAATTAAGGTGGTGGATAAATGATGAACGCACAAATTAGTAAAGTGGATAAACGTGATGCAAGATTATCTATGGCTTATATTACTGTAGCATTTATCGCACTCGCTGTTGGCGGGTTAATGGGACTTTTACAAACGCTCGTGCGATCCGGTAAGTTGGAATTGCCCGGTGGAATTAATTATTATGAAATATTAACGGCCCACGGTGTTTTACTCGGATTAGGCCTTACAACCTATTTTATTTTGGGCTTTCAATTTGCAGCTGTAAGTCGTACTGCTGGAACTTTATCTAGTAAAGCTAGATTATCTGGTTGGATTGGTTTTATTGTAATGGTCATCGGTACCATTTTTGCAACATGGATGATTTTAACAAATAAAGCGACAGTGCTTTACACCTTTTATGCACCGTTACAAGCACATTTTCTTTTCTACTTAGGATTAACACTTTTAATTGTAGGTAGTTGGATTGCATGTGGTGCGATGATTGCTACCTATATGAGATGGAGAAAGCAAAATCCCGGAAAACCAAGTCCGTTATTATGCTTTATGGTCGTAGTGAATTCATTACTATGGATTGTTTGTACACTGGGTGTGGCAGGTGAAGTATTATTTCAACTTCTACCGTGGTCATTAGGATTAGTGGATACAGTGAATGTACTTGTTAGCCGTACACTGTTCTGGTACTTTGGTCACCCACTTGTTTATTTCTGGCTACTACCGGCATATATGGCATGGTATGTCATTATTCCAAAAATTATTGGCGGAAAAATATTCTCAGATTCACTTGCACGATTAGTATTCATCCTTTTCTTATTATTCTCAATACCTGTCGGATTCCATCATCAGTTAACTGAACCTGGTATCGATGCTAGTTGGAAGTTCGTTCAAGTTGTTCTAACATTTATGGTTATTATACCTTCCCTAATGACTGCCTTTTCGATGTTTGCAACATTTGAAATGTTTGGGAGATCCAAAGGAGCAAAAGGATTATTCGGTTGGTTGAAAAAACTTCCGTGGAAGGATGCTAGATTTGTAGTTCCGTTTATCGGTATGGTTGCTTTCATCCCTGCTGGTGCAGGTGGGATTATCAATGCTTCTAACCAAATGGACCAAGTTGTCCATAATACGATTTGGGTAACAGGTCATTTCCATTTAACCGTCGCAACAACAGTTGTATTAACTTTCTTTGGTATAAGTTATTGGTTAATTCCACATTTAACTGGAAGAGTATTCACAAAAGCAATGAATCGTTTAGCAATTATTCAAGCGATTTGTTGGACAATCGGAATGGCATTTATGTCAGGATCCATGCATCTCGAAGGTCTTCTAGGAGCACCAAGACGTACAGCATTTACTACTTATGGAAATGCCCAACAAGCACTTGATTGGATTCCATACCAAGTTGCTCAAGCTATTGGTGGTTCCATTCTCTTCTTAGGAATTGTACTAATTATCGTAATTGTTATTAATTTAGCATTCTTTGCACCTAAAGGAGAACAAGACTTTCCAATCGGCGAAATTGCTGAAAATGCCGAAAAGACACCAATGGTTCTTGAAAACTGGAAAATATGGTTGACTGTCTTGGCAGCTTTAATCCTAATCGCATACACCGTTCCGTTTATGGATATGATTCAAAACGCCCCTCCTGGGTCAAAAGGATTTAAATTATGGTGATGAAGTAAACCCGCTTATCCATTAGCGGGTTTTTTCATTGAAAAGGCTTAATTCACTTTTATGTGATTTAATAGATTTTCTTTTTATACTTAAAATAAGTACGGAAGATAAAATACATAGGATTCCTACAAATTGAACAAAAGTAATTTCTTCGTTAAAAAGTGTAATACCAATAATTATCGCTGCAACAGGTTCAATTGTAGCTAATATAGCAGCCGTACTGCTTTCTATCCGATTCAAACCAATCGTATATAATATATATGCTAATACAGTCGGTACAAGGGCTAATCCAATCATATATAAGTGTAATTCATTTGGTATCTGATTGAATTTTTCCCAAAAGCGATAAAATGGAACTAAACAAAGTGATGCTACAAAAAAGGTATAAAACGTTATCGTTATAGAATCATAATATCGAGTAGCAAGTTTTCCAAAGATACTATACAATGCGTACCCTAATCCTGCTCCTAATCCGATAACAAAGCCTAATTGATCCCACGAAGCACCTACCCCACCATTTATCGCAATGAGAGCACATCCAATAATCGTTATTAAAACCGCGAGCAATTTCTTTTTCGTTAATCTTTCTTTTAGAAAAAGATAGGAAAATATAGCGACAAATGCAGGTGAAGTATACAATAACATCACAGCAAACGATACCGATAATTTATTCATAGCGGTAAAGTAACACCAATTAAAAAAGACGATACTACATAGTCCAGTACCTATAAAATAGGGTAAATGTGTGAGCCTAATACGAATAACTGAGTTTTTCCGCTGTAAGATAATAATTGGTATCAGTATTATAAATGCATATACGACACGAATTGTAACTATTTCCATTTCCGTAAATCCGTAATTCGATAGCTTTTTAACAAAAACAGATATAAATCCCCACGACAACGCTGCCAAAATAATAAAAAGCTGCGGCAATTCCTAATTATTCCTCCTTCGATATATGAAAATGAAGGCAACCGGAATATATCCAGTTGCCATAAGTAATGAATTACAAATTATAAACCTTTGTGTATTTATCGGTTAAATAATCGATTAAATATTTAGCGTTCAATCCTTCACCTGTCACATCGTGTAGAATTTCTAATGGCTTTTTCAATTTTCCATATTGATGAATATTTTCTGTTAACCATTCTTTGATTGGCTTTAAGTTTCCTGTAGCCAATAACTCATCAAAGTTAGGAAGTTCTTTTAACATAGCATTTTTAAATTGCGCTGCATACATATAACCAAGTGCATAGGATGGAAAATAGCCAAAACTTCCTCCAGACCAATGGACATCTTGAAGAACTCCTTCAGCGTTGTTACCAGGTCGAATTCCTAAATACTTTTCATATTTGTCGTTCCAGACTTGCGGTAAATCTTTTACTTCAATTTCATCGTTAAATAGTCCTTTTTCAATCTCATAACGAATGATAATGTGAAGCGGATATGTTAACATGTCTGCCTCAATACGAATAAAAGAAGGTTTTGATTCATTTATTGCCCTATAAAAGTCATTTAAATTTATTTCATCGAACTGGCCATCTGCGTACTCTTTCAATACATTGTAATTATGTTTCCAAAACGAAAAATCGCGACCAACAATATTTTCGTAAAATAAAGATTGTGATTCATGAATTCCCATTGATGTGCCATCACATAGTGGAGTTCCGATTAATTTTTTTGAAATATTTTGTTCATATAATGCATGGCCGCCCTCATGGATGGTACCAAATACAGCTGTGCGCCAGTCACCTTCATCATATCTTGTCGTAACGCGAACATCTCCTGGGTTTAATCCTGTAGCAAACGGATGTACCGTTTCATCTAAACGTCCAGAATTAAAATCGTAGCCCATTTGTTCTAATATTTTCAAACTAAAATCCTTTTGTTTATCCTTAGGGAAATGTTTAAAAATAAATGAAGTATCCGGTTTGTTTGAGGAATCAGATATTTTTTTGACTAATGGGATAATTGCATCTCTCACTTCAGCAAATACTTGGTCTAAAATTTCTACCGTAATTCCCGGTTCGTACATATCAAGTAATGTATTATATTTATTTCCTTCATACCCCCAATATCCAATAAACTTTTTTTGAAATTCAACAATTTTTTCTAAATAGGGTTGGAACATTTCAAAATCAGCTTTTTCTCTCGCCTCTTCCCATACACTCTCAGCTTTAGACTGTAAGATAACATATTCTTTAAACTCCTTAACTGGAATTTTCTTGTTACGATCATAGTCTTTTTGACATTCATTTAATGTCTTTTTCGTAATCTCCGATAAATCTTCAATACCGGAGAGACTAGCTATGTATGCTGCCATATCCTCAGAGGTTGACATTTGAAATACTTCCGATGAAAGCATACCAACGACCTCTGATCGTTGATCGACACCGTTTTTCGGCGCTCCTGTGCGGAGATCCCAATAAATTAATCCAAGTGCTTCATTATACGCTTGCATTTTTTTCACATATTCTAAAAACTCTTTTTCTATTTCTTTTGTATGTTCTGATATCATTAAATTGAACCTCCCTAGAAAAATCAAGATCATGTATATTTTATCATATTCTTCTGAAAAGGGAGAACAATAAAAATCGGTGTGAAACTTGGTCGTTTCACCCCGATTTTTCTCTAAATTATTTATAAAAAGCTGGTTTAACAGGTAATAAAGGTAAAATAGAATCTAAAATCTCATCATTTTCAGATGGTGACATCCAAATGTGAATGGTTCCTTTGTCTGTTGAAGTCCTAATTAATCGACCTATTCCTTGTTTTAAGCGTAATAACATATACGGCACATCGACTTCATTGAATGGATTGACACTAACTTTCCTCTTAGCATCGAAAACAGGATCTTTTGGAGGAAAAGGTAGTTCCGCGATCATCACATTTGATAATGATGGACCCGGTATATCCAGCCCTTCCCAGAGGTGATAAGCACAAAGAACAGTTTCTTCATTTTCCTGAAATTGAGAAACTAAATGACTTATTTCCTTATCTCCCTCAAATAACATATTTAAACCTATATCTTTTTGTTGCAGAACGTATCGCTTAAATTCAGATATCGAATCTTTAGAACTAAATAGTAAAAGGCTTCTGCCGCCAGCTTCCTTTAGTAAAGAAAGAAATTCATCATATTGGGTCCCATTATTCCGATGAATAAAAACTTCCATATTGCTTTCATAGTCAAATGGTGAATCTACTTTAAAAGATAAATATGAATCAATTCCTAAACTATTGGCTATATATGAATAGTCACCATTATTTGAAAGAGTTGCGGAAGAAAATATATATGGGATATTTTTTGAAAATACTTCTTTTCGTAATACTTCTTCTACTAGTCTTGGCATTATAACAAGTGTATGATCTGATTCAGTCATTTCAAACCAGACAATTCCCTCAGTATCTTCTATAAACAGCTTTAATGAGTAAAGAATTTGTTCTAAATATTCCTCTACAATTCGCAAATCGTATTCATTTAATACAAACATTTCACCTTCATATACAAGCTGTTCGGATAATTTGTCAATTTGCAATCGCAGCGATTGAGCGAATTTAAGTATCTGAGCTGACTTTTTAATTTCAAATCGTTCAGATCCTACGACTGGCGTTGCTTCTTTTATCATATTCTCAAATAACTTATCATTTAAAAACAGAACATTTTCAATCGTATATAGGGTTTCGTCACGAACATCATTTTCCATTAAACGCGTTAATAATGTTTCTAATGTTTCCGTTTGAATACGATAAGTTAATGCTTTTTGACAAGCAAATTCAAGAAGATGTCCTTCGTCAAAAATGACACAACTAGCTTCCGGAAGTAGCGGCAATTGCCCTTCTCTAATTCGTGATTCCTTCGTCCACACATGTTCCATATAGTAATCATGGGAACACACAATTATATCTGCGGCTTTACGATAGTAATCCCGATGAAGCGTTTGCCCACAACGATGTCGGACATCACAAGAAAAACAATCTTGAAGTGAATCCCATGCGACGGTTTTCCACGTTTTTTCGGATAGATTTGAATATTCCTTTCGATCCCCATATTTTTCATATTTAAGCATAGATCCTTGAGCATGAACAAATTCAGGTAAATTATCATAAATAGAATTAATGTCATCGGTATCATTTTTTTGCATTTGGGTATCTAGTTTTTTTAAACAAAGATACTGGTCCCTAGATTTAGCGAGTCTAACATCGGCCTGTAAACCAAGTGCGACCTCCAATTTCTTAATATCTCCCTCTTTTTTCATCAGTTGTTCAATGAGTGTTTCATCAGCACATGCGATAATAGCTGGTTTTCCTGTGTAGCGCGCATAACATAATGCATACAAAAGATAAACAATTGTTTTTCCCGTACCAACACCTGCTTCTGCAAAAACCACCTTTTTATCTTTAAAAGCCTTTTCCATCTGAAAAGCCATATAAATTTGTTCATCTCTTAATTCAAACCCTTTTTCGGGTAAAATTTCATAAAAGACATCGCCAATCCAATCACCTAATTTTTCATAAAACGATTCTTCTTTTGCAATAGTAAAAGGTAGTCCAGTTCTCATTTTGTTCCTCCAGCGATTTATACAAATTTTTTAAAGCGTGCTTCACATAAAAACGCAAGTGTATCAGCATACACTTGCGTTCTTATGAAATGGATTGCAATTTTGTTAATACATAACTTTTTGCTTCATTTAACGATATTTCTGCTTCTTTCAGCATTTCCAGAGCAGTTTCCGAAGGCTGTTCATCTAATCGTATGAGCTCGTATGTATTGGTAATTGCTTTTGCGATTTTATCAAAATCAGTTGAGGTCAAAAGTAAACTTCCTTTCACATTGAAATATTACTATTATATTCCGAAATGCAGGAAGTTATTCCACACGTTTTAAACTCTAGGTGGCCTTTGCCACCAATTATACTCTGGGTGGCCTTTTGCCACCCATTTACACCCTGGGTGGCCTTGGTCCCCAATATTGATACAAATCTGTTCGAATAAATCCATTAAATAGTTTCCGCTTTTTTGTTGCCTTTTTTCCGTATACTTCTTCAAATTGTTCATACGAAGTTAAAATATATACAGACCAAGTGTCAAGCTCAGCGAAAGCTTTTCCCATGTCACGATACATTTTTTCAACCTCTTTGCGTTCACCGAGGCGTTCACCATATGGAGGATTTCCGACAAGGACACCGTATTCGTTTTTCGTCGTTATGTCAGAAACTTGCATTTGCTTAAATGTAATTAAATCACCTAAGCCCGCTTCGATCGCATTTTCCTTTGACACTTCGATCATTCGATGATCAATATCCGTGCCTGTAATTTGTAATGGTTGATCATATTTCGCTAAATCTTCCGCTTCATTTCGTGCATCTTCCCACACCTTTTTACCAATCCATGGCCATGACTCTGATGCAAAATCACGATTAAAACCAGGTGCGATATTTTGGCCAATTAAAGCAGCTTCAATTGGGATCGTCCCTGAACCACAAAACGGATCAAAAAATGGTCGATCAGGGTGCCAATTCGTTAACTGAATTAAAGCAGCAGCTAATGTCTCCTTTAGAGGCGCCTCCCCTTGATTTACGCGATAGCCTCGTTTATGCAATCCAACACCACTTGTGTCAATTGTTAAAGTAGCTATATCCTTGTGTAGCGCTATTTCTATTTTGAATAACGGACCATTTTCCTCAAACCATGAAGTTTTTTTATAATGTTTTCGAAGGCGTTCAACAATCGCTTTTTTTACAATAGCTTGGCAATCCGACACACTAAATAGTTTTGATTTAACAGATTTCCCTTGAACAGGAAATTCTGCATTCTCAGGGAGGAAGTTCTCCCAGTTCAGTGCCTTTGTTTTTTCAAATAATTCGTCAAATGATAGGGCTTTAAATTCACCGACTTTTATTTTAACCCGGTCGGCAGTACGCAGCCAAAGATTACTGCGGGCGATTGCCTTAGCGTCCCCTTGATATTCTATTTTGCCATTATCTACTTTACATTCATATCCTAAATTAGTTACTTCCTTTGCAACAATCGCTTCCAGCCCCATCGCTGCAGTAGCAATCAATGAAAAATTTGACATCCTGTCACCCTTTTACTATGTATTCATTTTTTAAATTTTTCCAAATTCTTATATATTTGTATTTTGTAGAACGGGTAATTGATATAAATAATGCTCTCCTTCCAAAAGGAGAGCATGAATTTATTTGTTTATTACCTTTAATAACGTTCTGTAAGCCATGTTCTGTACCGTTGTACTACAAGCGATCAGGTAAAGATCTCGTACGCTGGTGGTAATCATCTATCTACAAGCATAATTGCTTGTCCCTTTTATCGTTCACTTCCTCAAAAAGGGTGCCCCTACCATAATTTGAGTTTCTCGCTCGCGGGGTTTACCTCGTTCCACCCTTGTAATTTCTCACAAGGCTTCGTCACTGTGGCACTTTAAAGGTAGTCACTCCATATCCAATTAGGACTTAGGAATTTTCCCTGCCGTCAATCCAGAGTTATCCGGACTGCCCTAGCTTATGACTTCGCTAGGCACGATCACTACGTGCATCTCAGCACCGTGCGAGCATGGACTTTCCTCAACAACATTTACTGTTGCAGCGATTACCCGAACGTTATTAACTTACGGCTTGACCGCTTATCTATTATATTGAACTTTTTCCTATTTTGCAATAAGAAATTATATCCATATTTTATTATTCACTTAACTTACTGCCAAAAACATGTTTTTCTAAATTTGAAAGTCTTTTTAGAATATCAAAATTGGTTGTACCTGTCGTTGGCTGCGAAGGTTGTCTGCGAAATGAATCATCCGCCTGTTTCTTCAAACGCATATTTTCCTGTTGTAGATCTTCAATTACCTGATGGAATGTTTCATAATCCTTAATAATAAAATCCAAAAATTTATCAACTTCTTCTTGTTTATAGCCTCGTACCGCTGTTTTAAATTCTTTTTCTAAAATATCTTTAGCAGTTAATTTCACTTTATCAGATAACATTTTACACACCACCTTATATTTTCGCAGGATGCCCATTATTATTATTCTTTCAAAAATAACTATGTTTGTCAATTTAATATGTATCCCACTTTTCATCTTCAATCAACATTTGTAATTGATCAAAATCAATTGATATGATATCAAACTGATTTTGTTCTTTATACTTTTTAGCCTCTTCATATAAATATTTTGGTGACCCTTCATTTTGTACATCATACACTATGAGCATACCTTGACTTTTATGCAAAAAAATTTTATTTCGATTTCGAAATTGCTGGGGACTTGTATAAGGCTGTTTTGATATCGAATCGACAAAATCAGCTTGAGAAAGAATCATATCGTAAAATTCTTTATTGCTTTCATTCCATTTCTCTTCTTGATTTTCAAATGGTGTAAGAATCGCAAGCTTAATCGCAGGGTAGTCGCCTTGTATTTCATAAATAACTTCAGCTGCCCAAAGCTCTACGCCTAACTGTCCGGAAATTAAAACCCATTCAAGACCTTCTTCCGCTAATCTAATAAGTTCCTTTTTTATCGCCTTTTTAATGATTCCAACCGCTGGATGTTTATCGGAAAAAATACCTAATTCAAACGGTTTATAGCCTGTTACAGATATTACCTTAATCACTTATGAATACGCACCTTTTTCATTATTAATATTCTAAAACAAGGATGGCGTTACCATCCTTGTTCTATCGTTCTATTAACATGGAAATCCATATGGCATTGCTCCAGGGTATCCAGGCCCGAAGCCTCCCACACCCGGTCCGACTGGCGGTGGACCAACAGCAGGACCAAGATTTACATTAGTAACCTCATTTACAAATGATTCAGTATGAGGATAATAATTTTTATGACCGATTACTTGATGATTCACATTCGTTGTATGAGAAGGAAAAATATGTGGTTGAATAAAATTCTGTTGAGTGTGATTTATACAGCATTTAGTTGGATGAACCACCGGTGGTAAAATCTTTCCACAAAACATAGTCATAACTCCCTTCATTAATTTGTCTGATACACTAACAAACTATGTTAAAAGGCTATAACATGTACTAATGAAAATACCTATTTTTTGAAGATATAATATAAAATCGACTTTAAAAGAATGAATAAAAACTTTCTTTTAAACTAGTAAAAAGTAACGCTGTAAGTCCGACAACGACAAAAAACAAAATAAACAAAGCCCGATACATTTTTTCAACCCCAACTCAATTATTTTACTGTTTATAGCTACTTTATTATCACTTTATTTGATCTTTGCAATTTTATATTTTACCTGTTTCAAACATTCGACACAATCACAAAAATTTAACAGATTTTAAAACTTTTGATGACATTTTGTTAAATTTTATCGGATGATGTAAAACTTTTTGAAACCCTCCGTCGAATCCTGCGCTTACCCAGGAAATAGGGGAATTATTTCTTCTTAAGTCTTGCTAATCTTTTTAGCGCATTTTGGAGAAATTTATCTTTTTCGGGTTGAATATGTTGTTGGTTTTGTTCGTGAAAAGATAATGCCTTTTCAGTATATTCCTTCGCAAGATTAAAGTTTTTAAATTGATGCTCCTGTAATTTTGCGATTTCTATACATGCCTGTTTTTTAATTTCACTATTGCCGTATTGTACGACATCCATCCAATACGAATTTGCTTTGTTAAATTGCTTTTGTCTTTTTAAAAAATACGCCAATTCAAATTTTGCATTAATATCATTATTTATGGCAGCCTGTTCAAAAGTTTGAATTGCTGCATCTTTTTCACCAATATAGTTAAACCACTTTCCTAATTGATACTTTTCACGAGTCGTTTGATTAGGATCCTTTTGAAGGATTTGGAACGATAAATGCGTATATAGCGTGATCAATGAAAGAATATCATATTCATTATGCCTTAATATTTCAAATATCCCTTCAGGATTTTTTCGTTCAACAAAGTCAAAATAAATCATTGGTGCCAAATATCCTGGGACATCATTAATCCGCTCAAATTTTAAAATATCCCGTTCAATATTTGACAGTTTTACTGAAGGCAACTGATCTTTCCAAAAGCGTCTAGATGCATGATATAAATCAAAGTGTCCAAATGATGGAAGTTTCGGAATATGTTCACGTAAAAGCGTATGCCTTGTTTTTACTTGCGGCCAATCAAATGCCTTACCGTTATAGGTAACAAGTGTAGAATAATTGATATTCTCTAAAAAACTTTGATAGAGAGGAATTTCAAGTCCCGGTTCAGGCAGAATATGTTGCTTTAAAATAATCTCATTATTATTTACACTCGCATATCCTAATAAAAATATAGTATTTCCAGTGCCCCCTCCTAAACCTGTTGTTTCAGTATCAAAAAAAAATAACTCTTGCGGTTCAAATCCATAGGCCGAAAGTGGATGATGAACTTCGGATTCATTCCACATTTCCATTGCCGTCAAAAAATCACGAAACCGATATTTTCCATGTAAATGCTCTAAAGGGTAGTGAACTTCTCTAATAAAACAGTACTCATTTTCAAAATAGTAAATAGAAGTATTCATTTCTTCCCACATCGTTCTAAATGGAATTTCCTCATTGTTTCGATTTTCCTTGATCACTTGGTCACTTTCCACATTTTGGTTATTTTCTAATCCAAAATGAGTTCTAAAACGTTGTAGTTTATTTTTCATAGACATTTACTTTCATCCTTTGTAAGGCAGCCTGTATCCTCTAGTAAAAATTCTATTAAATTTAAAACGGTCCTCTTTGTATTTGAAGAGACACCTTCTAATCCAATACATGATGGACAACCATTTTCACAAGGACAATTTCTCACCATATCCATCGTCTTATACATAATAGTGGATATATTTTCATACACTTTCTCGCTTAATCCTATTCCACCAGGATATCGGTCATATAAATAGATGGTTGGCTTTTCACTTTGTATCGCTTTTATTTGTGGTACTACATGTATGTCGTGAGGATCACACATGACAAATAAAGGTACAATTGAATTTAACGCAGTAGAAAGTCCAATTAATCCTTCCTCTAATTGCTTTTCAGGTAATGGACTTTCAAATGAAAGCCAAGCAGCATTTGTATGCAATTCCTGTTCAGGAAGATGGATAGGTCCGGAGCCGATATTTTCATGAGTATTAAATTTTATTTTTTTAAAGATAGTAGCCATTGCTTGTACGGTTACATCCCCATAATAAACATGTGCATTTGTTACCGTTTTTTGCTTATCCTCTTCTAAAACTTTCAATTGTACGGCCAAATTAGCATCTGTATAATAATCCGCTTCTACCTCTCGAATAAATGCTTTCTTCTCTGCCCAGTCTAATTTCTCCACTTGGTATTGATTCCCTTGATGCAAATATATCGCCTCGTCGTGTAAGAGAGTCATGGCACTGAATTGATCCATCTCACCGATTACTTTTACATTTGCTATATCGGAAATATCGATGATTACGACATTTTCTTGCGATGCCGAGCGCAAACTAATATTATGTGCGGGAAATGAATCTTGCATCCAATACCATTTCTCGCTTCGATAATGCAACACTCTTTCATCTACTAAAAACTCTAATATATCCTCTACTTCCAATTCACCAAATAATTCTCCTTTTTTAAAAGGCAATTCGTATGCTGCACATTTAATATGATCCACTAGAATGACTAAGTTATCCGGGTTAATCCTCGCTACTTCGGGAGATTGATTGAAAAAATATTCCGGATGTTCAATGATATACTGATCTAATGGAGCAGAACTTGCTACCATAATGACCAGTGACTCCCCCTGGCGGCGCCCTGCTCTACCAGCCTGCTGCCAAGCGCTAGCAATCGTTCCGGGATATCCTGTCATAATACATACTTGTAATTGACCAATATCGACACCCAGCTCTAACGCATTTGTGCTCACTACACCAATTATGTCACCGTTTCTTAGCCCTTTTTCAATCATTCTTCTTTGGGTAGGTAAATATCCGCCGCGGTATCCTTGGATTGATTTCTCACCTAATTGATGCTTAATTACTTCTTGTAAGTAAGTTAAAATAATTTCGACCCTTACCCTACTTCTTGCAAATACAATCGTTTGAATCTTTTGCTCGAGCATTTCTTTCGCTATATCCCGTACTTCCAATGTTGCACTCCTGCGCACATTTAACGGCTTATTGACAATAGGCGGATTATAAAAGACAAAATGCTTTTTTCCACTTGGAGCGCCATTATTGTTAATCAACTCCATTGATTCCCCTGTTAGCTTTTCCGCTAATTCTAGCGGATTCGCAATTGTAGCAGATGTACATATAAATATGGGATTGCTACCGTAATATTCACAAATCCGTTTTAACCTGCGAATAACATTTGCTACATGACTTCCAAACACTCCACGATAAATATGTAATTCATCGATAATAATGTATTTTAAGTTCTCAAAAAAGGCCACCCATTTTGTATGATGTGGCAAAATAGCGGAATGCAGCATATCTGGGTTCGTAATAACAATATGTCCGGCCTTTCTTACTTTTTGCCGAATATTTGCAGGCGTATCCCCATCATATGTGTAACTATTTACTGGTACCCCAGCCTCTTCAATCATTTCATTCAATTCACTTTTTTGATCCTGGGCTAATGCTTTTGTAGGAAACAGATAAAGTGACCTTGAAGTAGGGTTATTTATGATTGTTTGTAGAACAGGCAAATTGTAACATAATGTTTTTCCGGAAGCCGTCGGAGTCACAGCTACAAAACTGTTACCTTCCATTGCGTAATCAAATGCGATTCGCTGATGAGTATAAAGGTCAACAATCCCCCTTTTTTCAAGCGAACTCTTTATTTTTGGATGTATATTTGAAGGAAACGGTACTGTTTTAGCGGGTGTGGCTTCCAGCGTGTGCCAATGAACAATTTGTTTATTAAAAGTTGTGTCTTCTTTTAAAAATTGTATGAGATCTTGAAGATCTTTTTTTCTTTTCATCAATTTCCACCTCAATATCTCTATTTTAGCGAATAAACGTTCGTTTTCATAGTTATTTATATCCTCAATTATCAAATCACTTATTCCTTAGCAAATACATATAATAATTGTAAAAAAGCATGTTTCGAGAGGAGTAGAGTGAATGTCTAATAAATTACCAGAAGAACCAAAGAAAAACTTATTCCAAGAACCATTTCAAGATCTTTTTCGATCAATCAATGAACTTTTTCAGGAACGTCCTGTTAAAGGGGTTCTTCAAAGTATTGATGACTTTTTCACATCACCTTTTCCGTTAAGTGGATTTCCCGTAGAATTTAGTGATTCTGGTGATAATTATATAATAACGGCAAAACTATCTGGCATAAAAAAAGAACAAATAGATATAGATATTTTAGAAAAATATATAACAATTACTGTTGAACATAAAGAAAAAGTTTCAAAAGAGGATGAATCACAAAAATCAATTTATAAAAAGAACACGCTTCAACGATCGTCAAGGACAATTCCTTTACCGGGTCCGATAATTGAAGAGAAAATTAATGCTAGTTACGAAGATGGACTATTAACGATCACCATTCCTAAAGAAAAGGGAAAGCGCTTAAGAATTGAATAAACGGGATAAAAAGGAGTTAGATAATGACTCCTTTTTACTATGTAATGAACAAAAAATAAAAAGGCCTCGGAGCCTATGACTTAAAGAGACCTCCTAGCCCTTTGACCATCGTTGAAACTTGGTTGACAGCGTTCATCATCTGCCCGGCTGTATTGACCATTTTATTAAAATCTAGTGACCCATCCTGTGATTTAAAAGAATTCATTAACGAGTTTACGCCACCTTGCTGAGGTTTTACGGCTGTTCCAGCTTGTGGCGGATATGGATTTAGAAAGTGATTTTGCATATTTTGTGATTTAAGGTTTTGATATTCTTCTGCGGGCTGTAATGGGTTTTGAAAGATATGGGTTTGTTGTACATCATTAGAATACCCATTTCCTTGCTGATGAAAATAAGAACTAGAGCCAAATGGCCCCTGCTGTGGTAATTGAGATGGTTGAGGGTTTCCAAATGGATGATAATAGTAATTATTTGCTTGTTGATACCCTTGAACATATGGTTGAAAAGGTGCTGAATATTGGTGATTTTGAGGTTGATAATTACGCAACAACATTGGATTTATACTATTTGAACGGTTTCCCTTCATTTTGCATTTCCTCCCGTTTACACAGTCATCACATTATTACAATATGAAGGGGAATTCAAATGGTGATATATCTATTTAATTATCTCTTTAAGGGTTATTATGATATTTTGTCAATTCTTCAAGTAATCTTCTTAATACATAATCAACAGATCGTATATGTTCTTTAAACTTTTTTAAACTCGCATCCGGAAAGAATGCTTTAACCGATACCATTTGTAAATTTTCACTCGTATTTTTTAATTGTATGGAATGAAGATGTTTTGGCTGTACGGTCTCTACCCATTCGGTTGCAAGTGGTAACCATTCGTCACACATATGTTTAACTCGATCAGCAAAGGGTTTTACTTCTAAATAAAAATCTCCTTGTACCCCAGTTTCCCTAACTGAATTGTATGACTGAAAAGCAGCCTCATTTAATGCGATTAATTGTTTTGTTAATTCAATTAGCTGATCTTCAACCATTAAAATGTACCTCCTAAATAAAAAGCAGCTTTAAAAGCTACTGAATTTCTAAAAAGAATATATATTATTATAAAGTTTGTTTCCAATCCGGTCAAAGAACACGTATTAACCTAGGTTTTGTAGTTTATACGTAAATTTATTAATTGTTTTAGGTGTAGAATTCATTTTAATGCTTACTTTTTTCTCAAGCATTTTAATTTTTTTCTCCAATTGCAAATGGGATCGATGTATTTTTGATGCAATTTCTTTTCTTTCATTATTACAACGTATAACGAGGCTATCCTCCAGGTTTTCAACTAATTGCTCTAACTCACCTAACTTTAATAAAACATCATCTTTTAATAACATAAAACTTCCCCCTCCTTTTGCTTCTTAAAATACATATTCTTGTTCTATTTTGATTCACCTTCAAGCATGACAAAACTAGAACGGATTCGGCAAAGAAAGTGGTAAATATACATTACTTGAATCCTTTTTCGACAGTATTTTTTAAATGTATGAGAAGTTAAGCGAAGTACAAAATAAATTTAGGAGGTGTTTTCAAATATGAATAACGAGCTAAAAAAACAAAAGGAAAAAGAAGAAAAAGCTAAGACAAAGGCAGGAAATAGTAACCCAAAATTATCAGGTCCAAATCGACCGTCTACTTAAGAAAAGCAAGGATTTTTAGTCCTTGCTTTTTTTTTATTGACAATTGTATATAAGGCATAACTTAATTGGTTAGTAATAATTGAAACTTATCACAATGTTTCTTCGTCAATATTTGAAGAGAATATTTTCACAAAAAATATCCTTTGGATAAAATGACCATTTGCTATTATTTTAAAGAAATCGAGATTATGTCGTTGAAAAAGTTTGATTTACTTCAATAAACAAGCTAACTTCATCGATGATGAGTGTTCTTAACGAGAAATCGGACTTTTTATTCACCCAATCAACATATATTTCTGCTATGATATAATTTAGCTTGTGAGGTGAGGATGGGTGGAATTAAGATACCCAAATGGGAAAAAGTACATTCTCGACAAAAAGGACAAAAATACACGGAAAACATCGAATAGTATTTCGTACAGTAATAGAGGTATGACGTTAGAAGAAGACTTAAATATAACCAATCAATATTATTTGCAAAATGATCTGGCTGTCATTCATAAGAAACCTACGCCTGTTCAAATTGTCCATGTTGATTATAAGTCCAGAAGTACAGCTGTCATTAAAGAGGCTTATTTTAAGCAACCATCAACAACTGATTATAATGGTGTTTATAAAGGAAAGTATATTGATTTTGAAGCAAAAGAAACAAACAATACAACATCTTTTCCATTGCAGAATTTCCATGAACATCAAATTGATCATATGAAAAAAGTTGTCCAACAAAATGGTATTTCTTTCGTCATCCTTCGATTTGCTAAAACGGAAGAGATTTTTTTATTAGAGAGTCAATATTTATTTAACTTTTGGAACCGGATGACCTCTGGCGGAAGAAAATCGATAAAAAAAGAGGAAATTAAACAATTTGGATACCTTTTACCTATAGGTCTTCATCCTCGAATTGATTATTTACAAATTATCGAAAAAATTATTAAAAATGGTTAGAGCATATCAACCATTGTTTTACACTTCTAAATCGAAAAGTTTGATTTAGGAAAGAGAGGAAACTTTATTATGACAGAAAAATACCAAACTCGTGAAGAGCGTAGGAAACAGCAAGAAACCGCAAAAAATAAAAAACAAAAAAAAGGGAAGAAAAAGTCCATCTTCAAGAGAATCATTTTGACAATTGTTATGATTGGAATCATCGGTTTCTTAGCTGGTGCTGGAACATTTGCTTATTATGCAAGTAAGGCACCGAAATTAGATAAAAAAATGCTAAAAGATCCAATCGCTTCAGTAATATATGGAATGAACAATAAACCGATCGAAACGGTCGGTTCCGTCAATCGCGATTATATCGCCTATGATAAAATACCTGATCGGATGAAAGATGCCATCTTAGCTACCGAAGATATTCGCTTCTTTAAACATCACGGGATCGATCCGATACGATTGGGTGGTGCCGTGTTAGCAAACTTTAAACGTGGATTTGGCTCTGAAGGTGCAAGTACAATCACTCAGCAAGTAGTGAAGATGTCCTTTCTAACCGAGAAAAAGACGTTGGAGCGTAAAGCCCAAGAGGCATGGCTATCTTTACAATTAGAAAGACAATATACAAAAGAAGAAATCTTTGAAATGTATGTTAATAAAATTTATATGTCAGATGGTGTCCATGGAATTTCGACGGCTGCAAAATATTATTATAATAAAAGTCTTGATAAATTAACCTTGCCACAAATGGCACTTATAGCGGGACTACAGCAAAGTCCAAATAATTATAATCCTTTTAATCACCCTGATCTTGCGGAAAAACGAAAAAATGTTGTATTAGGCTTAATGTATCAACATAAAAAAATCACAAAACAAGAGATGGAAAAAGCGAAAAATACACCGGTTACGAAAGGTCTTGTAAAGAAAAAAGATAGAAAAAAACCTGCTCAACATAAATATGATGCATTTGTAGATGTAGTAATCGATGAAGTAGAAGCAATGGGCTATAATATTTTCTCTGATGGTTTAAAAATTTATACTACGATCGATCCAGATGCACAAGAGTATACGGAAAAAATCTTAAATTCAAATGATATTGTTCAGTATCCTGATGATAAATTTCGTGCCGGAATTACATTATTAGATACAAAAACAGGTGAAATTCGTGCGATCGGAGGAGCAAGAAATCCGAAAGTAGCACGTGGAATGAACTATGCAACAGATATTGAGCGCTCACCTGGATCAACAATTAAACCAATACTTGATTATGGTCCGGTAATTGAACATAAACAATGGTCTACTTATCATCAAATTAAAGATGAACCGTATCAATATTTTGATGGAACACCTATTAACAACTGGGATTTCCGCTATCAAGGACAAATTTCTATTCGAAAAGCGTTATATAATTCCAGAAATATCCCTGCATTAAAAGCTTTGCAAGAGGCAGGTTTAGACAATGCAAAAGCATTCGCCAAAAACCTCGGAATAAATTTCAAGGAAATGCATGAAGCCTATTCAATTGGTGGCGGCGTTGGTGTCTCACCAGTTCAAATGGCGGGTGCTTATGCGGCATTTGGTAATAATGGGATTTATACAAAACCGCATACTGTAAGAAAAATTGTTCTTCATGACGGAGATACGGTAATTAAAACAAATCCTGAACCAAAGGTTGCAATGAAAGACTATACTGCCTATATGATTACCGATATGCTTAAAGATGTGCTTACAAAAGGGACTGGAACGGCAGCAAATGTCCCCGGCCTACATGCTGCAGGTAAAACGGGAACAACTAACTTCCCTGCTGATGAGGTACAAAAATACAGTATACCTAAGGGAGCAAGCCAAGATGCCTGGTTTGTCGGTTATACAACAAATTACACCGCGGCAGTTTGGACGGGATACGATAGCAAATATGATGAGAATAACAAATTTAAGTACTATTTAACATCTAGTGAACAAAAAATATCACAGCTAATATTTAAAAATTTAATGTCACATGTATCTCAAGGTAAAGATACACCTGACTTTGAAATGCCGCAAAGTGTTGTAAAAGTACCGGTAGAGGCTGGAACAACCCCTCCTCAAAAACCAAGTTCATATACACCAAGTGGCAATATTGTGTATGAATTATTCGTACGAGGACATGAAGAACCATCACAGGTTTCACAAAAATATGATCAACTAGAAGCACCAACAGGACTTAAAGGAACATACAATCAAGCGACAAATGAAATTGTAATTAATTGGGACCATCCGAAATTAAAAGAAGGTGTTTCCTTCGAAATTTCAGCTTCATTTAATAATGAGGCAAAACAATCATTAGGAAGCACGAAGGATACAACATTATCCATTGCAAATCCAAATTTAGGCGGAACATACCGAATAGATGTAACGGCTATACTAGGCAATCAAAGAAGTAAACCCGCTAGTATTACGATTAAATTAGGTGAGTCTAAAGATAAAGAAGATAAAGAAAAAGATAAGGATAAAAACGACAACGAAAATGGTAATGGTAATGGCCACGATAATGGTAACGGCAATGATAATAGCCACGATAATGGCAATGGTAATGGTAATGGGCACGGAAATGATAAAGGCAATGGCAATGATAAAGGCAATGGTAATGATAAAGGCAATGGCAATGGTCAAGGCAATGGCAATGATAATGATAAAGGCAATGGTAATGATGACGGTGGAGGAAACGATAATGGAGATAATGGTGAACAAACAACACCGGATCCTTCCGATGACGGCTCAAATCATTAAAAATCGATAAGTGATGAATAATTTTGTATAAAAATAGAGGATGACCTAAGGTCACCCTCTATTTTTTGTTCTCTTTTTACCTTCTCGGCATAGATCTAGTAAAGGACAACTATCGCATTTAGGGTTTTGCGCTTTACAATGATACCTTCCGAAAAATATCATGCGATGATGTGTAATTGACCATTCTTCTTGTGGAATTTTTCTCATCAATGTTTTTTCTACTTCAAGTACAGAATCTTTCCATTTACAAATAGCCAGTCGTTTACTAACCCTTTCTACATGCGTATCGACTGCAATAGCAGGAATTCCAAAAGCAACGGAAACAACCACATTTGCTGTTTTTCGGCCAACTCCGGGAAGTTTCGTTAATTCGTCCCTATCTCGAGGAAGTTCGCCATTATAATCAGTAATCAGCATTTGACAAAGCTTTTGTATATTTTTTGCTTTATTTCGAAATAAGCCAATTGATCGAATATCATTTTGTAATTCCTCAAGGGAAACGGATAAATAGTCTTCCGGGGTTTTATATTTTTTAAAAAGAGTTTCAGTCACTTTATTTACAAGTGCATCTGTACATTGTGCAGAAAGGGAAACCGCTATAACTAATTCAAAAGGGTTAGAATGATTTAGTTCACAATGAGCATTTGGAAATAATTTACCCATTTCATCTAAACAAAATCTAATCTGCTGCAAATTCAACATAATTATTGCCACCTTACATTTCCGAACAAAATAAGTGCCTATTGCTCCAACCAATTGTAAAATGGCACAGTGTTCGAGCTTTTTTGTACTGATTGTGTTTTTTTGCGTTGTTGTTGCCGAAATTTTTGTCCGAAGTCTCTAGCCTGTTCGATCGTTTGTACTCCATTTTTCTTCCATTCAAATAAAATACGATCGATATATCGAAAATTTAACTTTCCGGAAATAACGGCCTCTCTTAGTGCAGCAATAATGACTGTTGGAGATTGATGATCTTGATCAAGCCACATTGCCAATGTTTCACATTCTAACGGAGAAAGTGGTCGGCCAAATTCCTTCTCAAAAACTGTATAAAGATTAGTTTCATCGTGTAAATTCTTTTCAAGCTCTTTTTGTTTTTTATCATAAAGAATATTTTCAATAAGTTTATTCCATAAAGGAGTTAAAGAGTATTTTTCCAATCGGATATTATCTTCACTGACGCCTTCTTCAATACTAATATATTGATTTTGCACAAGTTTTCGTAGGATTGATGAACACATACTATTATGTATGGTCATCCGTTCGGAAAGCTCTTCAGGTGTCGGAAAATCATTCCCTTTTTCTAAAAAGGAATAGACTTGCAGGATTAACATAACTTCCGTTTCATTTAAACCAATTTTTTTATAATTAGCCATTAATAATTGAGGAATCTGAAGGCTTCCCTCTTCTATCCATGCTAAAATAATATCTTTTTCCATACAGTACACCTCATAACAAGTATAAAACATGCATATCAAAAAAGGAATAAGGAAAATCTGTCCTATAATTTTTCAACGATCATGTTCTAAAATATCGCCAAATTTAAAAAGCCATACGTATGCATGGCTTTTATGCATTAAAACTGGTTAAAACCTATTCAGTAAGGGAGGCAATGGTAAGGTTCTAATCTGAAATTCCAGGCAACTGTCCTTTCTAGACCTAACCCAAAACCCCTCCTTTGGTGGATTAACAGCTAATTTATTTTGTTGCTAATATAGTGCTCAATCCTTTTTACTGCCTCTTCTAGATTTTCTAATGAAGTGGCATAGGATAAACGTATATAGTCAGGAGCTCCAAATCCGGAACCCGGGATTACCGCAACATTAGCTTCCTCAAGCAATGCTGTTGCTAGTTCATCTACAGTTTTAAACCCTGTTATTTCGGCAGCTTCTTTTACATTAGGAAATAAATAGAAAGCACCTTGAGGTTTAAGACAGCTAATTCCCGGAATTGAAATCAATTTTTTATAAATTTTATTTAATCGATTCTCAAATGCCTCACGCATCATTTCTACGGCTTCTTGTGAACCGTTATAAGCTGCAATAGCTCCGTATTGTGATGGTGTTGTTGGATTTGATGTAGAATGGCTTGCAAGGTCTGTCATCGCTTTAATTATTTCACTGTTACCTGCTGCATAGCCAATCCGCCATCCGGTCATCGAATGTGACTTGGAAACACCGTTAATAATAATCGTTTGATTCTTTAATTCCGGTGAAATTTCTGCTACCGAAACATGTTGATGGAAATCGTAGATTAATTTTTCATATATTTCATCAGAAATAATTAAAATGTTATGCTCTAAACAAATTTCACCTATTTTCGTTAATTCTTCTTTCGTATAAAGCATCCCTGTCGGATTACTTGGAGAATTAATAATAAGTGCTTTCGTTTTATTTGTAATTGTAGCTGTAAGTTGATCAGGTGTAATTTTGAAATTATTTTTTTCTTGACCGTTAATATATACAGGCTGACCGCCGGCGAGTTTTACTTGTTCAGGGTAACTTACCCAATATGGGATAGGAATGATTACTTCATCACCCCTATTTAATAGAACTTGAAAAAGGGTGTATAAAGCATGTTTTGCTCCATTTGTCACAATAATCTCAGAAGCGTGATAATCAATATGCTGATCTTGCTTAAACTTATTTATTATTGCTTTTTTCAATTCAGGTAAACCACCTGTTGCAGTGTATTTTGTGAATCCTTTATTCATGGATTCAGCTGCTGCATCTATAATATGTTGTGGCGTATTAAAATCCGGTTCCCCAGCACCTAAACCGATTACATCGATTCCTTCCGCCTTCATAGCCTTTGCTTTAGCAGTAATTGCTAATGTAGATGATGGTGTAAGGGCACTCACACGATTTGCTAATTGTACGGCCATAATTTCTCCTCACTCTTTCTAAATATTATAAATCATATATGGTGTTTTATTACTTGACTTTAAAAAGTAAATGTATGCGTAGTTTAAACGGGATGATTGATCAAGATAAGATATTTCCCAGACCGGCTCGTTGTTTAACATCCCTAGTCTACTTCCTAATATTTTTTTAGGTGTTTCTTTTTCCTTTAGTTTGTTAATTGCATCTTGTTTCGATAGTCCATCAGACATTTTTTCAATTGTAACTCGTTCGCTATTTTTTTCAGGAATCCAAACGGCAATCTTTTCTCCATTTTTTTGCTTACCAACGGTGATATAATAGCTTTCTTTCCCATTATATACATAGAACTGATCCATTGAAACAAGGTTTGCCTTTTCCTTTGCCTTTTTTTTAGCTAAACTTTCCGCTTTATTAATCGGTTTTGTTGATTGATAATACACATTTACGGAAAATCCCAATACAATTAATAACAATAAACATAAACCTATAATCCATTTTTTCATTTTAAACCCCTATTATGTACGATAAATTGTAAAAATCGCTTTACTTTTATCCTCTGAATCGAGGGCTAAACCAAACATTAAATCTTTTTGCTTCAATGTTCGGTTTAAAAAATCAACAATTTTATATAAATCAGCTTGATAATCGATTTTAATCGTCGATAATATTTCAATCTTACTATCCATATAAATCCCCCTACAAATAAACAAATATTGTTATAAATATCGTAGCTGATTAAAGCCACAATATAAATACACTAATCAACATTATATCAAAAAATCAATTCATTTTTGATTTTAAAAAATTTTTCTAGTCCACTTTTTTTACGTTGCTATTGCAACGTATTTTTTTAGGTTAAAACCATTTCTCAACAATTTCAATGATTTCTTTTAGCGATGCATGTTTAACAGGAATTTTTGGTATTGATTGTAAAAAGGCTTTACCATACTTTGTTGTATCTATCCTTCGGTCGAATACGATAACAATTCCTTTATCAGTATCTCTTCTAATTAGTCGTCCAAAACCTTGTTTAAAACGAATGACGGCTTCCGGTAGTGAATAAGCCGTAAAAGGATTTTTCCCTTCCGCAGTTAACGCTTTGCTTTTTGCCCATATATAAGGTTCGTCAGGAGGTGAAAAAGGCAGCCTTACGATGACTAAACATGATAAATCTTCTCCAGGTATATCTACGCCTTCCCAAAAACTATTTGTGCCGAATAAGATCGCTTTCTCAAATCGTTGGAAATTCTTAATTAGCCTCGTTCGACTTCCCGCTGTAATCCCTTGAGCGATTAAGACAAAATCTTCTAACAGTCCACTTTCTTTCATAAAATTATGTGTTTGTCTTAACATTTCATTTGCGGTGAATAGGACAAGCATTCTCCCTTTTGTTGCTTGTGCAATAGCAATTAAATGACTAGAGATTGACTCTGCATATTCCTTTGAGGAAACATGAAGTATTTCCGGTACATCATTTGGAATAATCAACTTGGTCATTTCTTTATAGTAAAATGGAGAAGGTATTTGCTTTTTCACAAGATGTTCTAAATGATTCAGCCCTAATTCATTTTCGAAAAAGCTAAAAGAGTTATTTACCGTTAATGTTGCTGAAGTGAGAATCGTACTCTTCTTTTTTGAAAAAAATGCAGTCCCTAATTGATTTTTCACAGAAATTGGTTGAGATTGAACGGTAATACTATTGGGAATAACCTTTACATCCCCCTCAATCCAGTAAACATGATCATTTGAGTGTTGAATTAAAAGCATTTGTATTGTCTTTTGCAATTCATGAAATTCATTCATAATGTTATAAATTTCTTCAACAAACGCTTTTTCTTTCTCATTTAATTTCTCACTTATTCGTTTTAAACTTGTTAGTCGCCCATTTATAGACGAATTTATTTCGTTAATTGTTGCAATTATTTTCTCTGCACAATATTTAACCGGTTGCCACTTGCTTTCATCCATCCATTTATTTACTAGACGTATTTGTGTTTTTGCCTGGGTACCTTGTTTATTTCGTTCAAACATCCATCTATCCGCTATACCTAAAAATAATTCATCTATACTTCTTTCCAATTCAATAATGGAGAAATCAAGTTCAAAAGCGGGTGTTTTGGGAGTGATTTTATTTGAATCAATTAGCTTTTCTAACTGGAAAAAGGCTTGTTTTTTTTCAAATGCACCTAATTTACTACATAAATATTTACAAGGAATGTATTCTAGTTTTTTCCCAAAAAAATGTCTTGCGCACTTTTCGAAATGATGAGCCTCATCAATAATTACGTAGTCAAATGTGCGAAAAAGGGATGATTCTTGTTTAAAATCTATAAGCATCATGGCATGATTAGTAATGACTAAATCAGCATTTTCCGCTTCTTTCCTTGCATTTAAATAAAAATCTCTTGAAACCCAAGGATCCTTATCTTTTAAATGCCAACCACCTTGTTTAATTCGGTTCCAAAATAATTTTCCTCCGCTTGAAAGGTTAATTTCATCTATATCGCCTGTCTCAGTATTTAGAAGCCATACTAATATTTGCATTTTCGAGAGTATTTCATCATACTGTGTGTCTTCATCGTGTAAGGATTGTTCGAACATAAATAAATTTATGTAATGTTGTCTTCCCTTTAATAAAACTGTTTTAAACGCAAATGGAAGCATATTCTCCAGCTTCTTAATTTCATTTTGCAATAATTGTTCCTGTAATTGAACTGTATATGTACTAATTAGAATCGGTTTATTTTCTTGAACACTTTGATACAAGCTTGGAAGTAAATATGCTAGAGATTTTCCTACCCCGGTTCCCGCTTCGATTAAGGCCGTTTTTTTCAAACGTAAAGACTCATATACGATGTCCATCATTTCAAACTGTCCGTCCCTAACCTCAAAGTGCTTTATCGTTTGAGACAACAATTTTTCTTTTTCATTCGGACTAATGGGATATTCGTATCTTTCACGATAATTTCTTTCGATATGTTTTTTCTTTTTTTTACGTAATGCAATTCCTCTATAAACTTCTAAATGTTCCGGTAAATTTTCTATATGCTTTTTCTTTCGATGGAGGATCGCCTCAAACAGTACTTCTATATCACTTTTCAAACCAACAGCTAGCAGAGATAATTGTTCAAGTGTTATAAGCGGTAATTCTTTAGCAAAATTAATACAATGCAAAAGAAGTTTCGCTGTGACAAATGCATCACTATCTGCTTGATGTGGTCTTTCATGGTGAATAGAAAAACTTTCGGTTAAATCAAAAAGCTTAAAGCTGTCAGAAGACGGAAATAATACCCTCGAAAGCTCTACTGTATCGATAGTTAGTCCGACAAATTCCGAACGCCCAATTCTTTTAAATTCTTCTTGTAAAAAAGATAAATCAAATAATACATTATGGGCTACGAATATACTTCCTTCTAATATTTTCAACAAATCATCAGCGATTTCTTCGAATAAAGGGGCATCCTTTACCATTTCATCATTTATTCCTGTTAACTCTTCAATAAATACAGGAATCGATGTACATGGATTAACAAAAGTAGTATATTGATCAACAATCTGCTCGTTTTCAACGATAACAGCTGCTATTTGAATTATCCGATCGCCTTTCTTTGATGAGTTTCCTGTTGTTTCTATATCTATTACAACAAAACGATTTGTCATTAAAATCACCTTACGTCTCAAACATTATTTTATAAGTCTACCATAAAAGGCTTTACAATACACTTTTAATAAAAAGGCAAAAAACCGTATCGAAGGATGATACGGTTTTGCTTTTATTTATAAAATAGTTGCTTCAGGTTCATATGAAATCATTTGTGTAATCCGATTATTTTCATCAAGTAAGGCAATTTTTGGTTGATGGGTTTTTACTTTTTCCTCTTGGACGAGTGCATAGGAGATGATAATGACAATATCTCCGGTGTGAACTAGTCTTGCTGCAGCCCCATTTAGACAAATGACACCGCTTCCGCGCATACCGGGTATGATATATGTTTCAAATCTAGCACCATTATTATTATTAACAATTTGAACCTTTTCATTTGCGACCATACCTACTGCATCTAGTATATCTTCATCGATGGTTATACTTCCTACGTAATTTAAATTTGCTTCCGTAACCGTTGCTCGATGGATTTTTCCGTTCATCATCGTGCGAAACATAAAGTTTCCTCCTTTTACTGCTCTACTTCCATAATGATGTTATCGATTAACCTTGCTTTGGAAAATTTCACCGCTAGAGCAATGATAAATTTACCATGAATGTTTGCTATTGGTTCCAGTGCGGGGTACGAGTATATTTCTATATAATCAATTATTCCACTTGTATTTTTTTGTATATATTCTTTTATTTTTTCTCTTATTTCTGCCGGAGATTTTTCACCGTTCAAAATAACATTTTTCGCCAGTACTAAGCTTTTATATAATGCAGGCGCCTCACGTCTTTCATCAACTGACAAGTATACATTTCTAGAACTTTTCGCTAATCCATCTTTTTCTCTTACAGTTTCGACTGCCACGATTTCAATAGGGAAAAAATAATCGTGTACGAGTCCCTCAACAACTGCTATTTGCTGGGCATCTTTCTTCCCAAAATAAGCCTTATCAGGGATAACGATATGGAATAATTTTGATAAAACGGTGATAACTCCGTCAAAATGACCTTCACGGCTTTTTCCACAAAGAACATTTGTCCTTTTCATTACCGACAGTTGGTTTCCCATTTCATTTGGATACATTTCATCTACAGATGGGGCGAATAGATAATTTACACCCGCGTTTTCCGCCAAACGTCGATCTCGTTCAAAATCCCTCGGATACGTTTCGAAATCTTCGTTAGGTCCAAATTGGGTAGGGTTTACAAAAATACTCATGATCGTAATATCATTGTCCTGTTTTGCTTTCTTTACTAAGGAGAGATGACCTTCATGTAAAAATCCCATTGTAGGAACAAATCCAATTGTCTTTGCTTTATATTTGTGATTTTTTACAATTCGGTTCATCTCTACCCTATCGGTAATTACTTCCATTTTATTTTCCTCCGTATAATGTCGACAATTCTTCTTGTTTCATCGTAAAGGTTTGTTTTTCTTCCGGAAATTGTAAAGATTTTACTTCTCGGACGTATTCTTTTAATCCTTTGCTAATTAATTCATTCGCATCTGCATAAGTTTTTACAAATTTCGGCACTCGATCGACACCTAATTTGACCAAGTCATGAAAAACTAACACTTGCCCATCAACATCTGCACCTGCTCCAATGCCTATGACAGGAATAGAAAGCCGCTTGCTTACTTCTTTCGCTAACTGTTTCGGAACACATTCCAAAACTAAGGCAAATGCACCAGCTTCTTCACATTTTAAGGCATCTTCGATTAATTGATTTGCTGCCTCTGCTGTTTTTCCTTGCACTTTATATCCGCCTAAAACACCGACAGTTTGTGGAGTTAATCCGAGATGTGCCATAACAGGTATTCCAGAAGTAGTAAGCGCTTCAATCATTTGAATAACATTACCGCCACCTTCCACTTTAACAGCATTTGCTTCTCCATCTTGAATAATATTTGCCGCTGCTGTTAACGTCGCTTCACGGTTTAAATGGTAGGTCATAAATGGCATATCAGTAACGATAAATGTCGACTTCGCTCCCCGTTTTACCGCTTTCGTATGGTGAATCATATCATTTATCGTAACGGGTACTGTAGAATCATATCCTAGCACAACCATACCTAATGAGTCGCCGACGAGAATGATATCAACACCTGATTCTTCTGATAATTTTGCTGTAGGAAAATCATATGCTGTAACCATCGCAATTTTTTCGTTCGTTTCTTTCATTTTCAAAAAATCAGTCGTTTGTTTCATGCTTTTTCCTCCTTTTTTGTCAATACATGACTTCATAAGAAAGTAGCTTGAACAAATGCGACCTTGCTTTATAGGTTAAGGATTGGGTACTTATTTTTTCATTAATTTTAAGCAAAAAGGAGTCCTTCCGACCGGCAGAAGGACCCCTTTATCATACACATTAAATCTCGACCCTCCGTCCCCGTCCATAACGGATCAAGGCAGAATACTATGAAATTAATAACATTTAAAGCAAGGTGCAGTTCCAATGGATACTACCCAATAAAAGTATATCAAAAAAAATATATTGTAACTATCATTTTATTTCTTAATTTCGATATCCGCTGAATATATTTCATGAATTATACCAGCATCATCTTCAATTTTTAATATTCCTTCATTTGTAATCCCTATTGCTCTTCCAGCAATTTCTCCCGTTACCGTACGGGCAATTATCTCTTTACCAATACTAATGGCATAGCTTTCCCATAAAATTTTAAGGGGAGCAAACCCTTTTTCCAAATATACATGATAATATTTTTCTATTTTCATTAAAATGCATTGTATCAGTTTTGCGCGAGTAATTTTTCGACCGCTTTCAATCGCTAATGATGTAGCTATGGATTGAAGCTCATCCGGAAAATCCGATAATTGTTGATTAACGTTAATACCAATCCCTATTATAATCGAATCAATTTTGTCAACATCCGCTTGTAATTCAGTTAAAATCCCCGTCACTTTTTTTCCATTTATCAATATATCATTGGGCCATTTAATTTCCGGTAGTACATTCGTCAATTCCTCTATTGCCTGAACAACAGCTATAGCTGCGATTAGAGTAAATTGAGGAGCTTTTTGTGGAGAAAGGTTAGGTCTTAAAACAATACTCATCCATACGCCTGTGTATTTTGGTGAGTACCAATGTCTTGTCAACCGGCCTCTGCCATTTTTTTGTTCCTCTGCAATGACGATTGTTCCTTCTGGACAGCCCTCCTGGGATAGTTTATGCGCTACCTTTTGGGTGGAATCGGTTGAATCTAAATAATGGATTGAATGACCAAGAAATTTTGTGTTAAGGCCAAGTCTAATTTCATTTTCCGATACACGATCTTCAGTTGAAACGATTCTGTATCCTTTTTTTCGGACAGCCTCTAATTCAAAGCCTTCTTTTCGTAATTCCTCAATATGCTTCCAAATTGCAGTCCTTGAGCAACCTAAAATATCTGCTAGCGCTTGTCCTGATAAAAATTCTCCATTTGCTTCTGTAAAAGCTTCTAGCAATCGTTTTCTTGTTGGAGATTGCACGTTAGAATCCACCCCTTTATTGCTTTCTTTTCATTAGCAACTATTTTTAACACTACAGCCTTTTCAATCATTTCTAATGCTTGCTTAATCCATGGTCCTCCGGGACGTTCAAACCATGTCATTAAATCAGTACCCGTCACTTTCAATTCTTCTCGCTTTTGGATAGGCATTGACAAAAATATTTCATTAATCTTTTGTTCGATATTTTCGTCTGATTGTTTTTGGATCATTTGATAGACCGATTCTACATCTATTGAAATTTCTTTCGTTGCCTGATAGAGCGAATATACGGTCCATTCCTCTTGCAACCTTTTATGTAAAAAAAACAATGCTTTTGATAAATAGTTGATTTTCTTTGTAGGCATTCTCCATGATTTTAGAAAACTAGTTGGGTTATTCGTTTTTGAAAGAAAAAGCAACAATAACCATACTTGATTTTCCGATAAGTGATCAATTTCCCATTTTTGAAGGCAAGGAAAAAGGTCTTTATGATGTTTCAATTCCGGTAAATAGTTCCACAAATCACATTCGTATAAAAATCGAAGTGCTTGTTTTTTATTTTTCCCTTGAAAAAGTTTTGTACATTCTTGCAAAATACGTTCAACTGCAATATGTTGCAAAAGTGGCGCATTTGCTTTAATTGCCAGCTTCGTTTCATGTTCTAAGGAAAAGCTTAACTGGCTTACAAATCGGATTGCCCGCATCATTCTTAACGCGTCCTCATGAAATCGCTCATTTGCTTTGCCGACACACTCAATCACGCGATTTTTAAGAGCAAGGCGTCCGTGAAACGGGTCAATGATTTCACCATGTATATTCATTGCGATCGCATTCATTGTAAAATCTCGTCGTTTCAAATCTTCTGTTAAAGATCGAATAAATCTCACTTTTTCCGGTCGGCGATGATCGATATATTCAGATTCAGATCTGAAGGTTGTCACCTCGTAACCTTTTCCTTTGTAAATGACTAATATTGTTCCGTGTTCAATACCTGTATCAATCGTTACAGAAAAAATGTTTTTTACTTCCTCGGGTGTTGCTGAAGTAGCAATATCAACATCAGCAATGGAACGATTCAATAAATAATCACGGACGGAGCCACCAACAAAATACGCTTCAAAACGTTGTTCTTCTAATTTTTGAATAATTGGCTTAGCACTTAGGAATGGTTCTTTCATTCCATTCCCACCTTTTCATTTTCTAATTTAAGGTGATAATAGATTGCTTCATATTGATTTACAATTTTTTTGGATAGAAACCTGGTATGTACACTTTCTAGTGCATTTTGAGAAAATTGTTGATGACGTTTTTCATCCATTAATAGTGTAATTGCTCGATCTGCCATCGCATCGATATCGCCTAATTCACAAATAAACCCATTATATTTATCTGTTATTACTTCGGGAATTCCTCCTATATTTGTCCCTATACATGGAACACCGCAGGCCATTGCTTCTAACGCGACTAATCCAAAGCTTTCTTTTTGTGATAACAACAACATTAAATCACTGATCGAATACAATTCTTCTAAGCTGTCTTGCTTTCCTAACAATAAAACATGCTCACTTAAGTTTAATTCTTGAACAAGTTTACAAATAATCGTCATTTCAGGGCCATCTCCAACAAGAAGTAATTTTGCCGGGATACGCTCTTTTACTTTAGCGAACATTTTAACAACATCCGGAACTCTTTTTACTTGACGAAAATTTGATACATGAATTAACACCTTTTCATCAGAAGAAATACCATATTCCGATTTCAAATGTGTCGAATCCATTTTTTTATATATTCTTTCATCAATAAAATTATAAACAGTATCTATGTACTTATTGGGCTGGATTAATTCATTTGTTTGCTGTACTAATGAATTAGAAACAGCGGTAACATAATCGGATTGCTCAATGCCGAAACGTATTGCTTCTGTTAACGATGGATCATAACCTAAGACCGTAATATCTGTACCATGAAGTGTGGTAACAATTTTCACATTTGTTCCAGCCATTTGTTTTGCTAATATGGCACAAACTGCATGTGGCATTGCATAATGGACATGAAGAATATCTAATTTTTCTCTTTTTATCACTTCGGCCATTTTACTTGCCAATGCTATATCATACGGAGGATATTGAAAAACAGCATACTGATTTACCTCTACTTGATGAAAGTAAATATTGTGATACATTTTATTCAATCGAAACGGTATACTTGATGTGATAAAATGAATTTCGTGACCTCTTTCAGCTAGAAATTTCCCTAATTCAGTGGCAATGACACCTGATCCTCCTACAGTAGGATAACAAGTGATACCTATTTTTAACTTTTTATTCATTCACCAAACACATCCATATTTAATAATAAAGGTTTTGTAGCTTTAAATCCCTCGGCAAAAGGTACTCCCACCTCTTTTCCGAACATTCTTTCCCTAGCTTTCACACTTTCAATATACCCTTCTGTTAGAGGTGTTTTAACGCCATTGTCCATTTGAACAAATTGGCTTTGATAGGCATGCAAACTTGCAATTTTGTGTTCCATAAAAGGAGTGATATCAATAACAAAATCCGGTTTATGAAATCCATTAATCATATAATAGAATAAATTTTTTGCCTTATGTGCCTCTAATGAGCCAGTTGTAAATTTCCGAATACCGGCTGAAAATACAGCTTCTTTCACAAGCTGTGCACAATTCCCATGATCCGGATGTCTATCTTCAAAATAAGGGGCAAAAATAATAGATGGTTTGTATGTGCGAATAATTTCTACAATCATTTGTATATGATCGTTATTTATGTAAAGGCCGCGATCCGGTATTGTAAGAGATACTCTCTCTTTTACCCCTAACATGTTTGCTGCCTCATAGGCTTCTTTTTTTCTATTTTCAACTGTTCCATTTGAAGATAATTCTGCTTCAGTTAAGTCACAAATGACAACTGATTTTCCTTCTGAAGACCATTTTGCGATGGATGCTCCCATTCCAATTTCAACATCATCTGCGTGGGCCCCAAACGCAAGAATATCTATTGTATTATTCATTTTTCGTTTCACCTCTAGTAATACTTCGCCATTCTAAGTCACCTTTATCCAATCCGCGTATAAGTACCTCTGCTGTCCCCATATTTGTTGCAAGTGGGACGGAATAAACATCACATAATCTCATTAAAGCAGAAACATCTGGTTCATGCGGTTGTGCTGTTAATGGATCCCGAAAAAAGATAACCATATCTAGTTTATTTTTTGCAATTAATGCACCGATTTCTTGGTCGCCACCATATGGACCGGACTGAAAACGATGGACAGATAATTTTGTTTCTTCCATTATTCTTTTTCCTGTTGTGCCTGTTGCATAAAGCTGATGCTTCGAAAAAATCCTTTTATACGCGGTAACAAAACGTAACATATCATCTTTTTTCTTATCGTGCGCGATTAATGCAATTTCCATATAACCATCCCCTTAAATGATTATTCGATAATGTTTTCTAATCCGTAAATTAATGTACTTGCATTCATAACCGTTTCAATCGATAATTTAACGCCTGACATAAACGAATCACGATTATACGAATCATGGCGTATTGTTAGTGATTCACCTTCGGAACCAAACATTACTTGCTGGTGAGCGATAAGACCAGGTAAACGGACACTATGTATATGCATGCCATCAATATTTGCCCCTCTAGCACCACTAATCGTTTCTTTTTCATTTGGATGTCCTTGTTCTTTTTTCTTCCGTACTTCAGAAATCATTTCTGCTGTTTTAACAGCTGTGCCTGAAGGAGCATCTAATTTTTGATTATGGTGCAGTTCGATAATTTCTATATCGTTAAAGTATCTGGCTGCCATTTGAGAAAACTTCATCATTAACACAGCTCCAATTGCAAAGTTGGGAGCAATGATACAGCCAATCTCTTTCTCTTCGGCCAGTTGTTTAATTTCATCGAGTTGTGTTAGTGTAAATCCCGTTGTTCCGACAACCGGTCTCACTCCATATTGAAGCGTTGTTTTTGTATGTAAGAATCCGAATTCAGGCGTGGTTAAATCAACTAATACGTCAGCGTTTGACTTTTGGAGGCACTCTTCTATATTAGTGAAAATAGGAATGTCTGTATATTTATCAAAACCGTCTATTTCATTAAGCATTTGACCATCATACTTATGATCCAAAACACTTGCTAATTCAAACTTTTCATTTAGATGAACCATTTTCACTGCTGCTTTACCCATTTTTCCTCGCGGTCCAGCAATGATGACACGAATCTTACTCATTTATGTTCTCCTCACTTTTTGACTATTTATTTTTTCGTCCAACGATCTTTATCTCGGGTGTTGAATTTATGCATAACCCGATTATGAGCCTCTTCCAAATCAATATTTAATGAATTAGCAAGACACATAATAACAAACTGCAAGTCACCCAATTCTTCCTCAATTGTTTTTTCATCTTCTGATTCCTTCTTTGGTTTTTCTCCATAGTAGTGATTAATTTCTCTAGCCAATTCACCTAGCTCCTCTGTTAAACGAGCAACCATCGCAAGTGGACTAAAATATCCTTCTTTAAATTGGCTAATATATTGATCTACTTCTTGCTGCATGACTTTGATTGTTTTATCGTTCACTATTAAACACCTCACTCGTATATTTCATGTTAGCTAAATCCGCATTTATTTACAAATATTTTTGTTCAGAATATATTTTTGATAATTGCATGCAATCGCATTTTTCTATTAGTTAAATAATAACCAACCATTGCTAGTTTTTCATCTGTTTTATATAATAAGACCGTTGTGCTAAATTGGTTTAATTTTCTTATATCGACTTAAAGTCCATCAATTGGATATTCTATACACAAACGAACAGGAGGATGCATATATGCGAATTGGTATAAAAGCAAAAAATATATTGTTTATTTTATTAGGTTCTGCAATTTTTGCATTTGGAATCGTACATTTTAATATGCAAAATAATTTAGCTGAGGGCGGTTTTACAGGAATTACATTACTTCTCTATTCCCTTTTTAAAATAGATCCTTCGTATTCCAATTTAATATTAAACATCCCTATTTTTTTTATTGGATGGAGGTTACTTGGAAAAAGAGCATTTATTTATACGATTATCGGAACGATTGCAACATCATTGTTTTTATGGGTTTTCCAAAGGAAACATTTTACTATACCACTTGAGCATGATATGTTTCTTGCAGCGCTGTTTGCAGGTATTTTTATAGGTATTGGTTTAGGAATTATCTTTAGATACGGAGGAACAACTGGTGGTGTAGATATTATCGCCCGACTCGTCTTCAAATATAAAGGACTAGCAATGGGAAGAACGATGTTTATCTTTGATGCATGTGTTATTACATTATCACTTATTACGTATTTAGATTATCGTGAAGCCATGTATACATTAGTTGCCGTCTTTGTTGGCGCGAGGGTTATTGACTTTATGCAAGAAGGAGCCTATTCCGCAAGAGGAGCATTAATTATTTCACCGAAGCACGATGAAATCGCTAGCCTTATTATGAAAGATATGGACAGAGGTGTGACCGTATTAAGAGGTCATGGGTCCTATACAAAAGAGGATAAAGATGTCCTTTACTGTGTTGTTGGAAAAAATGAAATTGTCCGTTTAAAAGGCTTGATTAATTCAATTGATCCACATGCATTTGTATCCGTGTCTATCGTACACGATGTGCTTGGGGAAGGATTTACACTAGACGAAAATAAAAAACCAATTGAAATATAAAAAGGAAGGGATGAAACCCTTCCTTTTACTCGTCTCTTGAAATATTTGTGAAAATAAGAATCATACGAAGCATTTCAATGACAGCAACAGCTGCTGCTGCAACATAAGTCAATGCAGCGGCGTTTAATACTTTCCGTGCATTTCGTTCTTCACTGTTATTAATAATACCGAGACCAACAATTTGATCCAACGCTCTAGATGATGCATTGAATTCGACCGGCAGTGTAACTAGTTGAAAAAGAACTCCTAGTCCCATTAAAACGATTCCGATTAATAACATATTAGGTATACGTGAAAGCATTCCAATAATGATAAAAATCCACGATGCATTAGACCCAATATTTGCGAGGGGTACTAACGAATGACGAAATCTTAAAGGTCCATAACCGTCTTTATCCTGAATGGCATGGCCCACCTCATGTGCTGCAACAGCCGCACCTGCAACCGATTGTCCATGGTAATTAGACGAAGATAAATGAACGGTTTTCGTCATTGGATTATAGTGATCGCTTAAAAAGCCACTGTGTTCTACTACTTTTACATTATACAATCCGTTTTCGTCTAAAATTCTTCTTGCAACTTCCGCACCATTCATACCTGCTGTAGTTGGAACTTTAGCAAATTTGTTAAATGTACTTTTCACTTTCATTTGTGCCCAAATGGGAATGAGCGCAATAATGATGTAGTAAATGATGAACTCCATTTTATCCTCCATGTAGATAATATTTCTTAGTATTATTTTATTAGATTCGTATCAAAGGGTCAATCATTATGCTCTTTCTGTTTTCTTTTGTTTTCACCTTTATATTTTCTCCATCCAGTGTAAGAAAGTGTAAGAATTATGATACTTCCTGTTGTAATAATCACCCACCATAATGACGGATCCGTTTCATCCTTATCTGCATTTTCGAACATATTTTGAAGGTCAGCCTCTAATTTTGTTAATTGGACAATCCCGCTCGTATCAGTTAAAAGTTTTGAACTATATTTATCAATAAATGTAATTTTTGCTTCTAATTTTTGAATTTTATCCACTGACAAATCTATTTTTAAACTGGGCTGAATGAGTGAATATTTAGTTAAAAATGAATTCAACTTGGTTCGGAAGCTGTCGTAGTTGTTTTCTTTTGCTGCTTCCTTTACTTGAGAAAATGCCGTCATTATTGGATCTTGTAATTCTGTCCATAGTGGTTGATAACGAGAATTCATCGCATCAACAACTAAACGGAATGTTGTTACTCTATTTATTTTTTCTTCAGGTGAAAGCTTTACATTATTGACGGCAAATAATGCTTCTTTAAGAGAGTCTTCAAGAATCCTTATTTCATCCATAGAAAAGTATTGATTTAAACCGGCGGCTTCTACAATATCATTTGAAAGTTGCTTAAGAATACGTTCCGCTCCTTCATACTGCCCGAATTTGGTCAATTGTAATGCTTCATCTGCAGACCTGTCCATTTTTTCAATAACGACAGCGGAAGAGGCAAATACGTTATTTGCTAAAAAAAATGACATCGTCACTAGAAGGATAATTAATCTCACTTTCATTCTTGTCCCTCCTCTAACTACTAGTAAAGTGTATGTAAAAGAGGACAAGTGTAGACCAAAAATAAAAATATGTATATGCTTAACGGTTATGCCACATTGTCAATTTAAGACTATTTTTTCTAACTGAAAAATAATATGCAAGACCTAATGATAGAATGCTCAACCAAAATGTAAAATATCCTATTTCACGGGCATACACATCTAATGCACCATACTTAGGAAATTGCATAAATACATAGTCAATTATATCATTATGTAATGTCCATATTGCAGCAACCACAATATGCTTTAGCTTAATTCGATAAAAAGGAGAATATAAAATGCCTTCTATTGCCATCGAACCATGTGAAATAATCAGCATATATCCCTGCCACGGCAGATATCCCGTAAATTTCAGTGTTAAGATGTTCATTACAACCGCCCAAACCCCATATTTAAATAACGTAACAATTGCTAAGGCTTCGATATAGGGCCAATTTTTTTTGATTAAGAATGCAAACAAAACAATAGTGAAAAACAAACTTGCTGTAGGGCTATCCGGGACAAAGGGCAGAAATTTGGTTGGCGTTACCTCAAATTGCGGTTTATACCATATATATCCATAAATAGTCCCTATTAAATTTACGATAAACAATATCCAGACAACTGTTCGATTCGCTAAAATCGGAAAGAGATACCTCATTTACTCCCCTCTCTTTCTATTTTTTTACTTTTCAATAAATTTATATTGAAAGAAAAGCTGGCATGTTTGCCAGCTTTTCCAATGCTTAATTATTTTTTTAGCCCAGCGATAAACTCGGATAATTTTTTCAAATCATCAGGAGAACCTTTAAATTGGTTCGCAGGCATTTTACCGCTTTTTGTACCATGCTGTGCAATGTCAGCTACTTCTTTAGCGCTTAGACCAGTGCCAATTAAACTAGGTGCAGCAGGTCCACCTGTAAGGTTTTCTCCATGACATTGAATACAAGATTGTTTTGAGAAAACTTTATATCCTGGATCTTCTTTATCAATATCCACTTTTGCAACAATTTTACCTTGCTCAGCAGCTTTTTTCCAGTCATGATGTGCTGCAGCTTCCCAAGTCAAATAGAAGACAGCCGCAACTGATAATAGCATGAATCCTGTTGCAAATGGACGTTTTAATGGACGTCGTTGTGGACCACGATCAATGAAAGGAGCTAAAAGCAAACCAACAAATGCAATACCCGGAATAATTAATCCAATGATATTATATGGTCCTGATGCATAAGAATATTTCAACATTTGATAAAGGAATAAGAAATACCAGTCAGGCATTGGAATATATCCTGCATCTGCTGGATCAGCTATACGCTCAAGTGGTGCTGGATGCGCTGCAGTTAAACATAAAAAACCGACTAGAAATACTGCACCAACCATCCATTCTTTCAATAGAAAGTTCGGCCAAAATGCTTCTGTTTTACCGGGATATTCTGAGTAATCCTTAGGGCCCATCGGTTTTCGTACTGAAGGGTCAAGGATACGTGAATCCCCTACAAACTTCATCCCTTTTCCACGATGCATTAAGTCCCCCTCCTTCTTCATAAAAAGTCATTAAACAAATAGTGTTCCAATTAAATTTTATAGTGGACCCGAAATACCTTGTTTACGAATCATTAAGAAATGGGCTGCCATTAATCCTAATAACACTGCCGGTAAGAAGAATACATGGATCGCAAAGAAACGAGTCAATGTTTGTGCACCAACAATATCAGGATGTCCCGAAAGCAATTCTTTCGCATACGGTCCTATTAACGGTACCGAGTCTGCTATTTGCAATGTAACTTTTGTAGCAAATAATGCTTTCATATCCCAAGGTAATAAATAACCTGTTAAACCAAGTCCAAGCATAACAAATAAAATAAGTACTCCGACAATCCAGTTTAATTCACGTGGTTTTTTATATGCCCCTTGGAAGAAAACACGTAGTGTATGTAAGAAAATCATAACAATTACTAAACTTGCTCCCCAATGGTGCATACCGCGAACAATCTGTCCGAATGCTACTTCGTTTTGAAGATAGTAAACGGATTCCCAAGCATTTTTGATATCCGGTACATAGTACATTGTTAAAAACATACCAGATAAGATTTGGATAACCGTAATGAAAAAGGTTAAACCACCAAAACAGTAAACAAACGCAGAAAAATGGTGTGCAGGGTTTACATGTTCCGGTACTTCATGATCAGCGATATCTCGCCATAAAGGCGTAATATCTAAGCGCTCATCAACCCAATCATAGATTTTATTAAGCAATGATTACGCCTCCTTTACTTCACAAATGGATTTTCTTTCGGTTTACCTAAATACAAGAAACCATCTTTAACTTTCGTTGGATATGCATCCAATGGCTTCGATGGTGGTGTACCAGGTACGTTTTTGCCGTTAAGTTCGTAGCGTCCACCATGACAAGGACAATAGAATTGGTTTGGGTGTTGTTTGTTTTCTCCCCAAGTAACGTTACAACCTAAGTGTTTACAAACAGGTGAAAGGGCTATAATTTCTCCTTTTTCATCTTTATACACCCATGCGGTTTGAGTAACATTTGACTTGTACCATGCATCGACTTGTTCGTATTTAAATTCGACACGTGTAGGCTCATTTGTCAAGTCAGCTACTTTTTTGCTCGTTGCATGAAATTCCCCAGCACCTCTATGCTGTAATACAGGATCCACGGCAAAACGAACCATTGGCATTAAAATTCCGGCTGCCATAAACCCACCTACACCCGTAAGTGTGTAGCTAAGAAATTGACGTCTTGTTACAGGATTCTTGCTCATCCTTTTCCCCCCTCTAACAGTAAGGTAAGTCCAATGGACAAAAAATTATAATCGCACAAATACAAACTAGGACATAACCATGATATACCAATCTCCTACCAAGGTCAATATGATAGTCATTCAAAAACATGTCAACAATGTGACGAATAATCGAATTATTTTATAGTTTGCCATTTTTGAACAATAATATTTATTAATTGCTTTACTTGGTCCTCCATAATGGAATGTTTATATTGTTCATCCATGTGTTCAAGCGGGACAGATGGTAACCATATAATATCTTTGATTTTTTCTTGATTGCTCCAAGAACTATCAGATGTTAAATAAAAGATATGTGAAAATCCGGTTTCTTTTAATTTCACCTCCCAATTTTGAAGCATGTTCATTTGTTGTTCTTTTTCAAGAGTTGATAAATAAGTAAATGCGGGAAATAGAAGCATTCTTCCTTTAAATTGTCTTTCGAGATGCAAGGATAATAAATCGATAAATTCTCCTTGGGACGCAGCTTGTTTCATTTCATGACCAAATGAAATAGGCAATAGCGGTACCACCGCTGTATCAATAAATTGTTGTTCTTTTAAATATACTTCCACATCTTTACTATTCCAAAGCATATAAACACTCCTATGTTTATTATTTCGTTTTCTTTTCCAAAACATGCAAAAAACTTACAGTACTTTTCCCCATCTATGCATTACCATTATAATTAAAGATAATATGTATCACAATTAATTTAAATAAAGTCTTTTGAGATAAATAAAAACTCCTCTTGCACATGCAAGAGGGGAAAGAACTTGACTGCTAAAGTTGTTTTAACTGCTCTGTTAATTTTCGGAAGGCGCTTATATCATGATTATCTAAAGCTTCATCAATTTGACTGAGTAATTTTTCTTTTTGAAAACTTACAATACTTTGTTGTAAAAACTTCTCAGCAATGACTCGATCCTCATCATTAATGTGTAACAAATTTGGCATAAATGGGTTTTCTTCCAGTACTGCTGCATATTGATAAGAAATATTGGCAGCTTTGAAATTGAGTTGTATATAAATATCCTCTTCTCTATTTAAGCGAATATCATGGAATGATTTTTCTGCATCCGTTGTCATAATATTTTCCTTATAAAAACGGAACGGTACACTCTCCACACAATGTGTCGACATAATCAATCCACGGGGACAAAACTGAGCTTCGTCAACAAAATGGACTTTCTCCATCAGCTGGTCATGGCTCATAAGATAGTTCAAAATCCAAACTGATTCTCTTCTCTTTAGTTGATAATGGTTTAAAAACCAACGTATAAAATCCTTCTTCTCGTTGACAGATACAGGGGTGGCAGCCAATGAAAATCCCTCCTCTGCATAATGATTTATGCTTTTTAATTGTTTTCTAATCGTTCCAAAAGTGAGGTCCATTCTTCATTTAATGGATCTTCATGAACGAGCGATCGAAAAATAGATATTGCTTCCACTCGCTTTCCATCTTCAATCAAAAAATATCCATAATCCGCTAAAAACTCCGGATTATTTTTTAAATCATTATATGCTTGCTGGTAGTGGTTTAATGCATCGTGAAATTTCTCGAGATTTTGAAATGAAATGGCAACGTCCCAGTGTAATTGCGGATCCATGTCCCCCTCTTTATCCATTTGTAAAGTAAGGTCTATCACGTCCTCATACCTGTTCTGATGTAGGAATAACTTGTTTAAAGTTAATGCTGCATCAATATACCCTGGGTCTAATGCTAACGCGTTCCGAAAATAAGTTTCAGCTAATTCCTCTTTACCCATTTTTAAAGCGAGTTTACCCCCAAATTGAAATAGCTCTTTATTATACTCATCAACAGCTATTCCTTCCTTAACCGCTTGCAAGGAGTTTGGAAGCTCTTCCTCACTTTCATAGCACTTAGCTAAATATAAGTAAAGTGAATGGTATTCAGGGTCTATCGCCTTCAGCTTATTAAATAATTCGATACCCTTCTTGTAAAAACCTGCTTGATAAGCCGTAAATGCATAGCCAAATAATGTATTAATATCATTATTTTCTTCTAAACCTTGCTCAAAGTACGGAAGTGCCTCTTCAAATTTTCCAGCTGCACTTAGCGCCTCTCCGATACGACTGTGTACATTTACTCCAACGAATGTATCATTTCCGGATACAATTAGTTCTTCATAAAACTTAATTGCTTCAATATTTCTCCCTAGAGAAGCATATAGCTCTGCTAAGGCAAAATCAACTATAGGCTCGTTAGGCAATATTTCCTTCGCTTGCAACAATTTATATTCACTTACTTCTGTTAAACCTTGCATTTGATAAAGGTCAGCTAAAATTAATAATGATCTTGGAAAATCAGGATCCGTCTCATTGACTGAATCTAGATAAGAGATCGCTTCTTCTTCATTATCCATTTCAATTAATATTTCAGCCAATGTTACTTTTAATTCTCCTTCATTCGGATATAACGCCAATAAATATTCATATAAATCTTTTGCCTCGTTTAAAAAGCCTAATTGTAATAATTCTTCTGCAAGTAAAAAAATGTCTTCGTGGCTTCCGGATGATTTTACCTTTGAAATACTCTCTTTCGCTCTTTCTAGTTCACCTTTTTCTAAAAACTGTATGATTTGCTGAATATTTTTCATAAAAATATTGATCCCTTTCTAAAGCCAATAATATATTTATACAAAAAGAGAAGTTCTATTTATAATTATTTCTTCCCCACAACCCGGACGGAACGCAACTGCGTTTTCAGATGTGACCACCCGGCCTTTGTGTACCATTATAGCTAATCTATCATAATCATAATGAATCCCTTTTTGTTCAGCAACTATCTTGTTTTTAAAATATAGATTATAGTTTATTTCTCCACCAATATGCAAATCTCCTCTTTTCGGATATAGACCAAATTTCTTCAAATTTTTCACAGATATTGGCGTTTTTTCTTGAATTTCATCAAATAATCTAGGGATTTTTTCCTCATCCAATACTTCATTCCATCTTTTTATAATGGTTTTCCGTTTCGTGTCTTTATTTGACAATATTGCTGGAATTAAAATTGGATTATACGGAAACATCGCTTCTCGGATCCACCCCCAAGGCATTTGAGATAGTAAAGATTCATCATCCAGTTCCACAAAGATTATTGCTATTTTCTCCTTTTTACATTTGCGTATTAGACTTGGGGAGAGTATTTTTATTGGAAGCCTTAATGCTAAAACATAATCAACAGGACTGTTTAGCAGTGATACTCTCTTTTTGTGAAGCTCTCGATCAAATTGATATTCGTATTGAATAGAAAAGGGAGTAATGATTGTGTGACACCCCTTTAATAAATAATGTCTTTTGGAGTATTGTTTTAATAACTGAAAGTTTTCACTGGGGAGATGGGAATCGAGCATGACATGAGTTGGAGTCATAATAAAAGATGAAACATCCATTTTCAAAATTGGCGTTTTAACGTTTGCAGGTTTAATCGATTGGACTGCATTATTTTTAATATAAAAGGAGATATTTTTTATACATTCTTCCTCTTCGGAATAAACATTTGCCCTTTCAATAATATACATGATTTCCCCTCCATCGAAATGGTATATAGACAAGCTATGCACCAAAAGAGGGGAAAATGACATTGAAATTAACTATAATTACTTAGTTGCTAGCAGTTGATGTAAATCTTCAAAAAATGTCGGATAGGAAACGTTTATTGCGTCCGTGCCTTCAAGATGGACAGTGTCTTTTGAAATTAACGAAGCAATACCCAACATCATTCCTATTCGATGGTCGCCATGGCTATGAACATGTCCACCGTTTAACTGGACTTTGCCCTTAATTATCATTCCATCGTTTGTTGCTTCAATATCTGCTCCTAAAGTTTTCAACTCTTTTACAACAGTATCAATACGATTCGTTTCTTTCACTTTTAATTCTTCAGCATTTTTAATAATCGTCGTTCCTTCAGCCTGTGTCGCAAGAAGGGCAATAATTGGCAATTCGTCTATTAAACGCGGAATTAAGTCCCCGCCAATCTCTATTCCTTTTAAATTTGATGTTTTAACCGTGATGTTTCCTACAGGTTCATACGTTTGGTCGCAATTTTCTTCAATATGAATGTCTCCACCCATTTCTTTTAAAACTTCAATAATACCAATCCTTGTTGGATTTAGTCCTACATTTTCCAATACTACCTCACTATTATTGATTAAGGCCGCAGCTACCATAAAAAACGCAGCAGAAGATATATCTCCGGGGACATCTATTTTCGCTCCATGGAGCTCCTGTTTCCCTGTTATTTTAATCGTATGTTGCTCTAATTTTATTTTGCCGCCGAATTGTTTAATCATTCTCTCTGTGTGATCTCGCGTAGAAACCGGTTCAATAATTGTCGTTTCACCATCAATTTGTAATGCCGCTAGCAATAATGCTGATTTTACTTGGGCGCTAGCTACAGGCATCTCGTATTGTATTGGCTTTAATTGGCCTCCAACAATCGATAAAGGAGTGTAATTACCTTGATTACGTCCTTGAATAATTGCTCCCATTTCTTGGAGGGGTTGTGTTACTCGATGCATAGGTCTTTTCGCTATCGACTCATCGCCAATAATAACTGTATGGAATGGTCTTCCCGCTAATAAACCAAGAATAAGGCGTGTAGTAGTGCCTGAATTACCCACATCCAATATGTCGACAGGCTCTAATAAACCATCGAATCCTATTCCATATATTCTAATCTCATCGATTGATTCCTCTATTTTTACACCTAATTTTCGAAAGCATTCGATTGTACTTCGACAGTCCGCTCCTTGTAAAAAGTTACGAACGATAGTGACTCCATTTGCGACTGCACCAAACATAATAGCCCGGTGTGAGATCGATTTATCTCCCGGAACTTTAATTGTTCCTTTTAGTCCTTTATTTACTGGATGAAGCTCAGTTACACTCATTTCATTTTTCATCACCTTTATTTCAATCTTTTTCAGTCTATTGGATAAATAATTCATAGGAAGTCCGGTTTTCCAAACATTTTTTTGCGTTTTCACGGTCTTCAGCATTTTGAAAACTGATTCGCAGAACACCATAAATATCTTCACGCGTTTCCAAAATTCGAACATTTGTAATGCTAATTCTTTCTTCTGCTAAATATCCTGTTATTTCAGAAATTACACCTGGATAGTCAGGTACATCAACGTATAGATCATAAAATGAATGTATAGCACCTTTCGTGTGAACCGGTAATTCGTCTCGATAAGTTTTCGCCTGAATAAAAAACTGAAAAATCCTGTCGTAATCTTCTTGTTCAATCATACCGCGAATATTTTCCATATCTTGATTCCACTCATTTAATAATCCTAATATTACCTGTTTATTTCTAATTGTAATATCCGACCACATGCTTGGATTTGATGAAGCAATTCTAGTAATGTCGCGAAATCCACCTGCTGCCAGTCTTGATAACAAAGGATATTTATCTTGATACGAACGAGCTTGGCCAACGAGTGAGGCAGCAATTATATGCGGAAAGTGACTTAAAATTCCCGTCATTTCATCATGTTCATCAGCTGACAATTCCAAAAATTTTGCATTTGTTCCTTTAAGTAATTGTCTTAACTCATTTATTCTTCCATTCGATACTTTTGATACAGAAGATAAAATATAAAAAGCATTTTCAAATAAATGTTCTCTCGCAGCTGTAACACCACTTTTATGGGAACCTGCCATTGGATGACCGCCAATGAAGCAAATTCCTTTTTCCGTTAGGATAGATGCTTTATTAATTATAGATTTCTTCGTGCTTGCTGTATCGGTTACAATTACATTTTCTTTTAATTGAAAATGTGATAATCGTTCAATCATTTTTTCTGTTTCCACAACTGGGATTGATATAACAATAAAATCCGCATTTTCCGCACCATGTTGTAAATTATTTTCTTCATGATCAATAACTTTTAAAATTTTCGCTTGATGTGTAGTGTTATGATCCACATCATATCCGATAATTTTCATATCAGGATACGATTTTTTAATCGATAATGCAATAGATCCTCCTATTAACCCTAAACCTATAATAAAAATATTTCCTTGCAAAAACGTCTCCCCCTGGATGTTATATTAAATATTTTCAGTTTTTAATCGCCTGTTTTTCAAGAAATGCCTTCATCGCGTCGATGACACCGCTATTTTGTTCACTCGTACCGATCGTTACCCGAATGGATGTAGGAAATCCTAATTGTTTCCCCGAACGGACAATGTACCCTTTTGATAGTAAAAATGTAAAAACATCATCGCCATCACATTGAAAATCGATTAAAATAAAATTGCCTTGAGATTGATAGTAATGTAAATTATGTTTTTGACAAAAGTCATAAAATCGTTCCAATTCTTTTTTATTTAATGCTGCGCATTGAGAAACAAACTCTTGATCCTTTAATGCCTCCGATGCTACCTTTTGAGCAAGGACATTCGTATTGAATGGTTGCCGAACAGGTTCTAACGCACTGATAATTTCTTCGGAAGCTATCCCATAGCCCACTCGAAAACTTGCAAGTCCATAGATTTTAGAAAATGTTCTCGTAACAATTAAATTCGGATATTTGTCAATAAGCGATAATGCATCATAATAATCATCAGCGTCAACATATTCATAATACGCTTCATCTAAAACAATTAATATATCCTTTGGTACTTGTTGGAGAAAATTCATCAATTTATCATTAGTGATATACGTACCTGTAGGATTATTGGGACTGCATAACCATACGATAGCTGTTTGGTGATCCAATGCTTTTAGCATATTATCAAGATCATGGTTGCCATCAACTAACGGAATTTCCCGTACTTCCGCACCTTCCATTATTGCATTATGTTTATATTGCGAAAAAGTTGGACATGCCATAACTGTATTTTTTCCCGGCTCAAGAAGGGCCTTTGAAATGATTTGTAATAATTCATCTGTGCCATTTGAGAAGATTAGCTGGGTAGGTTTAACACCAAGAAATTTGGCAGCTTCTTCGCGAAGATTAGTAGCGTATCCATCAGGATAATAGGAAAACGTTGATGTTGCATCCTCTTCCAGAACTTTTTTTACTTTTTCGGAAAATCCATAGGGGTTTTCATTAGAAGCCAATTTAAATATTTCTTTAAGATTATACATTTTTTTCACTTCGTCAATGGATTTACCTGGCTGATAAGCATGTAAATTAACTATTTGATTTTTCCATTTCATTATATCCACCTACCTATTTTTTTGGAGATCCGGTCGTAAAATCTTTGTATTTTTTAAATATACATGGTTAATCTCGTGCTGTTTACTTTCAGTGTTTATGTGCATCATAATGCGAATACAAAGTGGTAAACCCCCATCTACATTGATTTCCTTCATACACATAACAGGTACATATATCCAAGAAGGGAATCTGCGTAATGCTTTTGCCGGAAAAGTAGCATCAATATCATCGGTTACTGATATGAAAACAGAAGCAACATTCGTTGCTTCTAAATTATTTTGTTCTATCATTTCTTGCACTAATGTTTCAGTAGCTTCAATTATTTCCTTTTCCTTATTTTCAGAAACAGTCGTTGCTCCTCTAACCCCGCGAATCATGCTATTCCCCCTCTTGTTACTCGGATAATTTATAAAAGGTATCCTCCAAAAGGCTTTTTTCTACTTCAAACATAGTCGGTTTACCAATTTCTTCTAGAAGGACGAAGGCAGGCTTTCCTGATGTAGACTTTTTATCCCTTTTCATTAATTCATATAAAGTGTTAAATTCCATAGAAGAAGGGATTCGCCATTTATAATCTAATTTTTCTATCCAGTTAATAAAAGACTGAATATCAAAGGTTAGTCCTAAAAGATGTTTACTCAGTATTAACGCATAAACCATTCCACACATAACTGATTCTCCGTGTGTAAGCTCGCCAAAACCGGCTTTTGCTTCTATTGCATGTCCTAATGTATGCCCAAAATTCAAATATGCCCGAATCCCTGTTTCCTTTTCGTCTTTGCTTACAAACGATGATTTAATCTCAATTCCCTTTTTCAAGTATTTGGCCAGTTGAATATTGTCTAAGTGATTTAAAGAGGACAAATTCTCCATTAACTCTTGCAAAAAAGCCGGATCTGCAATTAAACCATGCTTAATCACTTCAGCAAAGCCGCTTCTAACTTGTCTTTCCGGCAAACTATGTAAAAAATTCGTATCATAAATCACCATCTCAGGTTGATAAAAAGCTCCTACCATGTTTTTACCAAGTGGATGATTAATTGCCACTTTTCCACCAACCGCGCTATCATGGGCTAAAATGGTCGTTGGAATTTGTATAAACGGAATCCCGCGCATATATGTAGCGGCTACAAAACCAGCAAGGTCTCCAACTGCTCCTCCACCGAAAGCAAGAATTACGGATTTTCGATCAAGACCGTTTTTTAATGCAAAAGAAAGACAGTCTTCATAAATTTTAAATGTTTTTGCTTTCTCACCGCTAGGAGTTGTATAAACAATCAGATTAGGAAGCTGCTCAATTAGTGTCCCTAAATGCAACTTACTTACTGTTTCATCCGTAATTAACATGATTTTAGTATATTCTTCTAGGCAACTGGATAGGAGATGCATAATATCAGAACCAATGTAAACAGAGTAGTTTTTTGATGCTGTATGAATAGCTACTTTTTCCATTTAAAACTTCCTGCCGTTCGCTTTTTCTTGCTCTACTAGTTCTTTTAGTGTACTAAAACGATCACTATAGTATTGGTTAACTATTGCATCAGCTACTTCCCAAGCAACAACTGCTTCAGCTACAACACTAGCAGCGGGAACGGCACAACTATCAGAACGTTCAATACTAGCCGTAAATGGCTCCTTCGTATCAATATCCACACTTTGCAAAGGTTTATATAAAGTAGGAATTGGTTTCATGACACCTCGAACAACGATAGGCATACCGGTCGTCATGCCACCTTCAAATCCCCCTAGTCGGTTTGTTTTTCTTTTATAACCTGTTTCTTTATTCCATATGATCTCATCATGTACTTGGCTGCCCGGTTTTCTTGCCATTTCAAATCCCAGGCCAAATTCTACGCCTTTAAATGCATTAATACTAATGATGGCACTTGCAATTTTCGCATCAAGTTTACGGTCATAATGGACATAACTACCTAATCCAGAAGGCACTCCTTCAACGATAACTTCCACGATACCGCCGATGGAATCACCATCCTTTTTAGCTTGGTCAATCGCTTCCATCATTTTAGCTTCAGCCGTTTCATCAAAACAACGAACTGGCGAATTTTCGGTTTTTTCCTTTAATTCTTGTAAAGAAGTATATTCGGCTGGATTCGCACGAATTCCACCTATCTCTAGAACATGTCCGGCTACTTCAATACCTAATAAAGATAAAAGCTTTTTAGCAACCGCACCGGCAGCAACTCTTACTGTCGTTTCCCTTGCAGATGACCGTTCAAGGACATTTCGCATGTCACGATGACCGTATTTTATTCCACCAACTAAATCGGCATGCCCTGGTCTTGGACGTGTTACTTTTCTTTTAATTTCTTCCGCTTGTCCATCCTCTAATGGGGGTATACCCATAATCTTTGTCCAATATTTCCAATCATTATTCTCGACGGCAAGCGTTACCGGAGAACCTAAAGTTAACCCATGCCGGACACCACTTACGATATTGGCTTGGTCTGTTTCAATTTGCATTCTTCTTCCCCGTCCATGACCTTTCTGTCTTCGGGTAAGTTCATAGTTAATATCTTCTGCTATTAGCGGCATACCTGCCGGCAATCCTTCAATAATTGTTGTAAGTTGCGGGCCATGAGATTCACCTGCTGTTAAATACCTCATAATGTTCCTCCTTTTAGCACTTTAAAGGATTTATGTATCACTATATCATAACTTCCAATATAGATAAACTAAAAAATTTCGAATCTTTGCGAAAATAACAAAGGCACGAAATATACATCTTATTTATCTATTCTTCGTATCGATCGTAGCATCACTTACATTTTTTTATAAAAAAATGTGTCTTCAATCGTAAAATTATAGGATTGCGGATTAAAGATTTGTTCAGTACTTCCTACAAATAAAGTTCCCCCCGTTCGAAGTGCGGAATTAAATTTATGATAAAGAAGATCTTTTGCCTCTTCCGTAAAATAAATTAAAACATTTCTGCATACGATTAAATCAAAATTTGATTCAAAGGAATCCGCAAGTAAATTATGTTGTTTAAAAGTCACGGTTTTTTTTATTTCATCTGAGACCCGATAATACGTGCCTTCTAGTGTAAAGTATTTTTTCTTCATTTCTACGGGAACTTCATTTAACGACCTTTCCGGGTATATTCCGATTTTCGCTTTTTCGATTGCGTTACTATCTAAATCAGTAGCCAATATAGAGATGCTAGATAAAGGTATATATTTAGATAATACCATTGCTATTGTATAAGGTTCCTCACCGGTTGACGAAGCGGCGGACCATATTTTTAATGACTTCCTTTCAGCTAATAAACGTGGGAATATTTTATTTTCCAAAACGTCCCACCTCTGTTTGTTACGATAAAACTCGGAAACGTTTATCGTCATTCTGTCTAAAAATTCATGTAAAATGTCAGAATTAGCATTCATAGATTGAAAGTATTCTTGAAATGAGGTATATCCTTTTTTTTCATACAATGATGTTAACCGTCTTTTCATTTGTGCCTCTTTATATAAAGACAAATCAATATTTGTTTTTCTTTTTACTTGGCTGATAAATTCTTTGTAATCAATACTCATTGTCTAATCTCCCATGAAAAAGTCATCTTTACTTAAGTATAATGAATTTTATATTAAAGTGGATATTTTTTTATTTTCATTGCTATAAAAAAAGATCGGCAATTAATGCCGATCTTTTCAGATTAATAAATCCAGTTATTAATTAATTTTGTATATTCCACGAGTTCTTCTTCTTTAAAGAAAAGACCAATTTCTCTTTCCGCACTTTCAGGTGAATCTGATCCATGAATGATGTTTTTGCCTACCGTTACTCCAAAGTCACCACGAATTGTTCCCGGAGCAGCATCTTTAGGATTTGTAGAACCCATCATTTGACGTGCAGTTGCAATGACATTTTCTCCTTGCCAAACCATTGCAAATACCGGACTTGAAGTAATGAAGTCGACTAGCTCACCGAAGAAAGGGCGCTCTTTATGTTCACCATAATGTTGTTCAGCTAATTCTTTTGAAACGCTCATCAATTTTGCACCAACAAGATGAAATCCCTTTTTCTCGAAACGGGAAACGATTTCACCGATTAATTCTCTTTGCACTCCATCAGGTTTTACCATTAAAAAAGTCTTTTCCATCATTATGCCTCCTACGCTGTATCTCGACTGGACTTATGTATCCTCGAAAATAGTACCATTATTTACGAGTTTTAGCAATAAGAAAACGCTTCAATTATTCGTTCTAGTACTTTCGTTTCCCTATAAAATTGGCAACATCAAAAAGAGATTTTCTAAAACGATTATTAGGAAGCTTTTCCAATATAGACATTGCTTTCTTTAAATACCTTTGACTCATTTCATATGACTTTTCGATCGCACCTGTTTTTTTGATCATAGAAATGAGATATTTCATCTCATCTTTAGTTGTACTTTCATTCACTTTCTCAATCATTACTGCAACATCACGATTTTGCATTGCGTACAAAACAGGCAAAGTAATATTCCCCTGAAGTAAATCACCACCGGCCGGCTTTCCAAGTTCTTTTTCCGATGCAGTAAAATCTAATATATCATCAGTGATTTGATAAGACATACCGACATAATAGCCGAACATATATAATTTTTTATGTAATTCTTCATCAGTACCAGCGGCAACGGCTCCTAATTGGCAACTAGCAGCAATCAAGATTGCCGTCTTCCTCTTAATTCGACGAAGATAATCTCTTAGATTTTGATTAAAACGATATTTATCTTGTATTTGTTTAATTTCCCCAATACATACTTCTACCATTGTATCTGCCAAAATTCGATGGGCTGCTGGGTTATTAATCTTTGTCATATACTCAAGGGAACAAGCTAAAATATAATCACCTGCGTACATTGCGGTACGGTTATCCCATGTAGCTTTTACAGTTGGCTTCCCCCGACGTAATTCTGCATCATCAATTACATCATCATGCACTAGTGAAGCCATATGAATAAGTTCTAATGAAACTGCAACATTTTTAATCATTTCAATATCATAGTTTCCAAATTTAGCTGATAGTAGAACAAAAATAGGGCGAATTCTTTTTCCACCAGCTTGAATCAAATTCAAAGAAGCATTTTGTAATAAAGCCGATTCAGATTGTATCGCAGTGATAAGTTCTTTTTCAATAATATCGATATCCGTTTTTAAAAACGAATACAATCTTTGTAATTTCATATTATTTCCACCCAGCTTATCTTTTCTCTTTATAGCCTATATGCGATGCTGCCGCACCTCCACTATATGACTTATATTGAATGTTGTTAAATCCAGCATGCTCAAACAAAATCGCAAGCTCTTTCATTCCTGGAAAATCCCTTGCAGATTCTTGCAACCAAGAATATTCCTTATAACTTTTGGCAAATAGCTTACCCATAATAGGCATAATAAAACGAAAATAGAAATTAAACAGTTGACGATAACCTAATAACGTAGGATGAGAAGTTTCTAGGCATACGGCTAATCCGCCAGGTTTAAGGACACGGTACATTTCCTTTAGTACGTGTAAATAATCAGGTACATTTCTTAAACCAAAACCAATAGTTACATAATCAAATGTATCGTCTTCAAATGGCAGCTCCATCGCATTACCATGAATGATTTCCACTTGTTTTAAGCCTAATGTTTGAACTTTTTCCTCTGCAATTTTAAGCATATTTTTACTAAAATCTAATCCAATAACTTTTCCCTCTGGCCCTACTGCATCTGCTAATGCAATCGTCCAATCTCCTGTACCGCAACAAACATCTAATGCTGTTTTTCCTTTTCCAACAGCCATTTTATTCATTGTATCTTTTCGCCATTTAAGATGTTGTTGAAAACTAATGACAGAATTCATTTTATCATAATTACCGTAGATGGACTCAAATACATGATGTACACGTTCTTCTTTTGATTGCACCTGACTCTCCCTCTTCCAAAAATAGTTTCATTTAGCTTTCCTGATTAAGGAGTATATTTATCCTCTGATCCATTAGTTCATTAAGTTTTACCTGTTCCTTCACATTTAAAATAGTATCTTTTGTTTGCTTTATGTATTTTTGACAAGTCTGAATTAATACATTCTTATTTTCATTTGAAAGCTGATGAAAAGAATCTTGATTCGTAGGGAAGATAAACTTTTTTAACGCTTCAAAAAAGTAAGAGGATCCGCCTTCTAATGCTTTTTCTTTTTCCCTCAATAGTTTATTTAATAACAATATTTCTTCACTAAGTAGAGACAAATGATTAAATCCAAAAAAGTGGATAAACTTAGACACGATTGTAGATTCAGTTTTCTTTAATGTATGAATATAGTCTTTTAGGTTATTGTCTTCAATTCGATACAAGATTATTTTATATTCATTAACAAGCTTAATGCCACTAGCCAAAGAACTTATTAGTGGGACATTTTCTACTTCTGCTAATAGTTTATAATATAATCCGCTATAATAATCCCCTGCAAGGACTGTTAGTTGCTGTTTTTTTAACGGCTCGTTAGCGTTATTAACTTTATCATGGGTATCAAGGGCAATTTGGATGAGCATAGCAGTTGTTACATAGCGCTCAATGCTTGCAGCAGGCAAGTTCAGTGCAGATAAGCTTTCAATAAGAATCATGATACGATCCTCATCAATATACGGTTTATCTATGTATTGCATTAAATAATTTTGTGATATTTTTTGTTGAATATTTTCTTTGATTGAAGCAACTTGTTGCATCCTTTCTTGCAAGTTCATTTCCCTTAATCCCCATTTCTTCCTCAATTTCTGACAATGTTAAATTTATTTTTCTACTACGATTCACATAAAATTTATTATAACATATAAAGTTTATTTTCTGTGAGATTTGAATAATTAAGATTTAATTAATGTCAAAATTTCTGAGCGTGCGCATTGATCAGTTTCAAAAGAACCACGAACTGCTGTTGTTATCGTTTTTGAACCTGGTTTTTTCACACCTCTCATCGTCATGCACATATGCTCCGCCTCTATAACAACCATTACACCATGTGGATCTAGTTTTTCATTAATAGCATCTGCTACAGTAGAGGTAATACGTTCTTGTAACTGTGGGCGTTTTGCAACTGTTTCGATTGCGCGGGCAAGCCTACTAAGACCAGTAACTTTTCCGTTTCGTGGTAAATAAGCAATATGGGCCTTTCCAAAAAAAGGGATGAGATGATGTTCACAAATTGAATAAAATGGGATGTCCTTAACTAAAACAAGTTCCTCATAATTTTCACTAAAAACAAGCTCAAATAACTCCTTCGGATCTTGATTAATACCACTAAATATTTCTTCATACATATTTGCAACACGTTTAGGTGTGTCTAGTAGCCCTTCTCTATTGGGATCTTCTCCTACTGCTTCTATAATCAGCCGGATTGCTTCTTCAATTTGTTCGCGATTGATCTCTCCCATGTTGTACCTCCTGCATTGTAAATCGTGCATCATAACTTCTTAATATTAGCATACAGGAAAGGACACAGCAAAATACAAATAGTAAAACATAAAGCATACTAAAATTCTTTAAAAATGGCTTTGATAAACTTCCCTATAAATAGAAAAAAAGGGCTAATAAAATCAGCCCTTTCTTTCACGCTCAAAGCGAAACGTATGTACTTATTATTTCACAGCATCTTTAAGCGCTTTACCTGGTTTGAATGCAGGAACCTTGCTAGCAGCAATTTCAATTTCTTCACCAGTTTGTGGATTACGTCCTTTACGAGCAGCACGTTCACGTACTTCAAAGTTACCAAATCCAATTAATTGGACTTTATCACCATTTGCTAATGCATTTTGAATTGATTCAAAAATCGCATCAACCGCTTTAGTTGCATCTTTTTTGGAAAGTTCTGTGCTTTCAGCAACAGCATTGATTAATTCTGTTTTGTTCATGCCGTTCACCTCCTCCCGAAATATTAAAAACATTTTGTTTTTGTTTATTTACATTAGTAAACATTTTATCCGGTTTATATACATGTAAACCGTTAAAAACCTTAAGAATGTTGCTGAAATAGCATCAACAACAATTCTGATAAAAGATTATCACAATAAAATCACGTTAGCAAGAATAAATCGTGAAATAATGGGAAACTTTTCTTAAAAACGACAAAATGCCAGGCATTTTGCCTGACATTTTGCTATTAAAGGATAATGGCGATCAATCCGCCTGACCCCTCATTAATTATTCTTTCCAATGTTTCTTTAAGCTTATATCGTGCATTTTCCGGCATAAGCGATAGTTTAGCCTGAATTCCTTCACGTACAATTGAACTTAAATTACGGCCAAATATATCGGAATTCCAGATTGAAAGCGGATTATCTTCAAAGTCTTGCATTAAATAACGTACAAGTTCTTCACTTTGTTTTTCTGTCCCAATAATTGGAGAAAATTCTGATTCCACATCTACTTTAATCATGTGGATGGAAGGAGCAACCGCCTTTAATCTTACACCGAATCTTGAACCTTGACGGATAATTTCCGGTTCATCCAAACTCATATCACCTAATGTTGGAGAAGCAATTCCATAACCTGTTTGTTTAACCATTTTCAATGCATCGGATATTTGGTCATATTCTCTTTTTGCATGTGAAAAATCCTGCATTAATTCGAGTAAGTGATCTTTTCCACGAATTTCAACACCAACAATTTCTTTTAATACTTGATCATATAATTCGTCAGGTGCATAAAGATCAATTTCAGCGACCCCATGCCCCATTTCAATTCCTGCCAAACCGGCATCATGAATAAATTCGTATTCACTAAATTGTTGGACGACTCGATCTACGTCTCTTAGCCTTTTAATATCTTTAACTGTTTCTTTTACCGCTTCTTGATAGTTTTCCCGGAGCCAATGATTCTCCGTTAAAACCATTACCCAACTTGGTAGATTTACATTTACTTCAAGTACCGGGAATTCATAAAGCGCTTCACGAAGTACATTTAATACATCGCCTTCACGCATACTTTCAACTGACATTGCTAAAACAGGAATATCGTATTTTTCAGCAAGTGAACTACGTAATGACTCCGTTTCAGGATGATGGGGCCGAGCTGAATTGACAACCATAATAAATGGCTTTCCAACCTCTTTTAATTCCGCAATGACCCTTTCTTCGGCTTCAACATAATCATGCCTAGGAATTTCGCCAATTGATCCATCAGTAGTAATCACAACCCCGATTACCGAATGCTCCTGAATAACTTTTCTTGTTCCAATTTCTGCAGCCTCATGAAAAGAAATTGGTTCTTCATACCATGGCGTATGAATCATTCGAGGGCCGTTCTCGTCCTCATATCCTTTTGCACCTGGTACAGTGTAACCAACACAATCAACAAGACGAATATTTACATCCAAACCGTCATCGACATGGACAGAAGCAGCTTGGTTTGGGACAAACTTCGGTTCTGTTGTCATAATGGTTCTTCCAGCAGCACTTTGGGGTAATTCATCTTGTGCGCGATTTCTATCTGCTTCACTCGCAATATTCGGTAACACCACTAATTCCATAAATTTCTTTATAAATGTAGACTTTCCTGTACGTACTGCTCCAACTACGCCTAAATAAATGTCGCCGCCTGTTCTCTCAGCGATATCTTTAAAAATATCAACCTTTTCCAAGAGATTCCCTCCCCACATTAAGTTACCGGGTACATCTTTAAAATGATTTGGACACTATATGTGTATGATGTTGTCCTATTCTCTTATGACAATAAAATGATGAATAATCATCTTTTTTCTATCATTTTTGGCCATGTTAACTTATTCTTCGAAAAATAGAGGATAATTCCCATTTCAACATAAAATAATAACAAAGCCATAAAAATAAAACCCTTCCTCTACAATATATTTTGTAAAGAAAGGGTTATGACTACTTTGTCAAAAAAATAGGTTCGTTTTTTTCATCCACTGTATAAGGTAAAGAGTACGCTGGAACAAACTGCGAGTTTTTCGTTAGTATAGAGCGGATATCTTCACCTTGTTTCACATGTTCTTTATTATTTTTTAAAGCTTGGTATAAGTCACTGCTGTAATCCACATAAATCTCTCCCTTTGTTGTGATTACAAAGGGAAGATTATTGTTCGTATAAGGAGAAATTGCATACGGCTCCTCTTTATATCCAATTTTTTTATAATTAATCGTATATACATTTTTACTAACTTGGTCTTTGAAAGGAGGATACCCTTGAGCGTCAATACGCATATGTATTTCTCTTACTTTCTCAGCTATCCGTAAATCAAATATTTTCACTTTAGGTTTGTTTTCAACATCTATTAGAACATATTGAAAAATACCCCCATTTTCATATGAATTTCCCGGAGCATCCGATAAATAGTTTGGAATCATCTTTTTAAAATCTATTGGATATTTTTCATATATTGGTGTACTTTGATCTTTTGTTTTAATGGGAAGTATTCCATCATTATCCTTTTGAAATTTGTTAACTGCTTTTTGAACTTCTTCGATTTGACTTTCATAAGGCACTTGATTTTTTGCTAACTTATCTTGAGGATACATACATCCACTTAAAAATGCAATCAATGATAAAACTAGAATTAGAAGTGTAAATCTCTTCAAAATACTATTTCAATCCTTTCCGAAAAGGTATAATTTTAATTGCCTGTTGGTCCAGTAAATACAACAAATACCATAATAATGCCGCCAACAATTAAACATAAATATGCAAATAATGCAGTAATCGCTTTTAATAATTTCATTTTAATTTTGTACCTACTAAAATAAATGGCAATCATCGCAACGGCCAATAAACCCATTCCTGCAATGGAAATCCACATTTTCAGCATCGATTCAGACATACCTATTTCCACCTTTTCAAAAAATTTGGTGCATGCTACATATTTTAGATTAATTTTCTACAAACTACGGAACATATTATAACATATTCCTTACTAATCGCTAGCATGGATTGTTGTTTTAAAAAATGAAAGTAACTGAAAATAAAAAAACTGAGGTAAGCGGCGTTAACCTTACCTCAGTAAAAATATTAGACAGATACCCATTCCACTAGTTTAAAGCTTTTACTTCATGGCATTTTATGCAATTTCATACAGTTTTGCATCGTCGAATGCCTAATAAGAAGATAATTAATCATTTAATAAATTTGTTAAATCTTCGTTTTCATGTGTTTTTAATCTACCCATTAAGCTATCGACCGCTTCCTTTGGATTAAATTCATTAAATAACACACTGTATAATGCATTAGCAATTGGCATTTGTACATCATATTTCCTCGCCAGCTGGTGTGCTGCTTTAGTTGTTCTTACACCTTCTACAACCATTCCCATATTTTCCAGCACTTCATTAAGTTTCATTCCTTTACCAAGCATATTTCCAGCTCTCCAATTTCTTGAATGAACGCTAGTACATGTAACAATTAAATCCCCAATACCAGAAAGGCCTAAAAATGTTAACGGATTAGCGCCCATTTTTGTTCCTAATCGAGCTATCTCAGCTAATCCTCTAGTAATTAATGCTGCTTTGGCATTATCACCGTAACCAAGACCATCAGAGATCCCTGCGGCTAATGCAATAATGTTTTTCAACGCACCGCCAATTTCGACACCAATAATATCCGAATTGGTATAAACACGAAAATTTTGGTTCATAAATAAATCTTGCACATGCTTAGCGGCTTCTTCATTTTCCGAGGAAACAGTTACGGTTGTTGGATGCCTTAAACTTACTTCTTCGGCGTGACTCGGTCCAGATAAAACAACAATGTCTTGCAAGAGATCATTTGGAAATTCTTCTTTAATCATTTCTGAAATTCTAAGTAATGTATCAGGTTCAATCCCTTTACTAACATGGATAATTGTAATTGGTTTTGTTTGAAACTTGGCAATTTTCCCTAACACTTCACGAATAGCCTTTGTCGGAACGGCGAGTACAATATTATTAATGCCGTTCATTGCCATCTCTAAAGAATCATAGCCAATGATAGATTCGGATAATTGAATATCAGGTAAATATTTTTTATTTGTATGAGAACGATTTATCTCCTCAATTTGCTCTTTCTTATGACCCCATAAGTGAACTTCATGTTCATTATCAGCTAGTACTATTGCAAGTGCTGTCCCCCAGCTACCTGCACCAATTACTGCAATTTTTTCATTTTTACAAGTCATTTTCATCACCTAATTATCAAATAATATAGCGTTTTTCTTTACTTATTTTCTTCGACGACAAATAATTTTTATCGGTGTTCCTTCAAAATTAAACGCATCACGTATTCGATTTTCCAAAAATCTCTCATAAGAAAAATGCATTAGTTCGGGTTCATTAACAAAAACAACAAAGGTTGGTGGTTTAATAGCCACTTGTGTGGCATAGTAAATTCTTAACCTCTTCCCTTTATCCGTTGGTGTAGGATTCATTGCAACAGCATCCATAATCACTTCATTTAAAATACTTGATTGAACACGCATGGCATGATTTTCACTAACTGTTTGAATAACTGGAATTAATGTTTGGACTCTTTTTTTCGTTTTGGCTGACAAGAATACGATTGGTGCATACGATAAAAAGAGAAAATGTTCACGAATATTTTCTTCGAATTTTTTCATCGTTTTTTCGTCTTTTTCAACCGCATCCCATTTATTCACAACAATTACTATTGCTCTACCAGCTTCATGGGCATAACCAGCAATACGCTTGTCCTGTTCTCTTATTCCCTCTTCGCCATTTAATACAACACAGACGACATCAGATCGTTCAATTGCTCGTAGTGCACGAAGAACACTATATTTTTCGGTACTCTCATACACTTTCCCTTTTTTCCTCATCCCTGCAGTATCAATAATGACATATTCTTGATCATCGAACGTGTACATTGAATCAATTGCATCCCGAGTTGTTCCTTCAATATCACTTACAATTACACGCTCTTCTCCTAGTATAGCGTTTACAAGTGATGATTTTCCAACATTAGGCCGTCCAATAAAACTAAATTTAATTGTATCCTCGTCATATTCTGTATCCTCGGACTTAGGAAAGTGTTTGGCTACTTCATCTAAAAGGTCACCTAATCCAATTCCATGTGCCCCTGAAATAGGAAAGGGATCACCAAATCCAAGTGAATAGAAATCATAAATCTGATCTCTCATTTCTGGATTATCAATTTTGTTTATTGCTAAAACGACAGGCTTTTTTGATTTATACAAAATTTTTGCAACTACTTCGTCAGCCGAGGTAATTCCTTCACGTCCACTAGCGATAAAAATAATAACGTCTGCCTCATCAATAGCAATCTCCGCTTGACTTCTAATTTGTTCAAGAAATGGTTCATCTCCAATATCAATACCACCAGTATCAATAATATTAAAATCATGAGTTAACCACTCCGCAGAACTGTAAATTCGATCTCTAGTAACCCCGGGTACATCTTCAACGATAGAAATACGTTCACCGACAATGCGATTAAAAATTGTTGACTTTCCTACATTCGGACGACCTACAATCGCGACAACTGGTTTTGTCACCGTAATCACCCTTTCATATATATTTTCTTCCATCTCATTCACTTTTTGTTGATTAAAAAGCTACGTTAAAGTGCTATGTTGATTTTTGTACTAGTTAATTGAAGCGAGCATCTGCAGCGAAAAATCAACAACCAAGTTTAACAGAGCTTATAAAAAATTGATGTTGTAAACGACTAACCTAGATAGTTTATCAATAATATGTTTGACAAGCAATAAATAGATTGGAAGAGATAAGCGATTAATGAAAATTTAACCTTGCTTTTCTCTTTCAATATTACTTTTCGTAGAAATATTCGAAAATGCATAATTCATAAATGTCCAAGTAAAACTTATACTTAAAAATATTGTATATACATCTAAATAATCAGCACTCCCTATCGTATAGGGAAAATTCCATTTTTTTAGAATAAGCGAATAGATAACCTCTCCTTGCAAAGTTCCTGCAGTTGTACAAATGATTTGAGAATATAATGTTTGTGAAAAAAGTAGCTTTGACAATAAGAAGAGAAACCCTCCAAGTAAAAATCGACGATCAAAAAACATCCAAACCGGATCATATAATTCCAATAATAACATACCACAAAAACCAGTCATCATGATGAGAATTGCTACAAACATATATATCTTCTTCACGAGTGAAAGTTTTGAGAAATGATAAAAGCAAATAGCTAACATTACTAATGATGGCAATTGAATTGTTAATGTAAATAAATTGATTTTATACGGAAAAAGAATTAATAAAAGCAATGATAATGTCGCTAACCAGATTCTTATTTTATTTTGTTTACTTATGATAAAAGTCGAGAAAATCCAGACACTCCAAAGAAAAAATAAATAAAAAAATCCACTCACAAAAACACCTCCTTTCTTTTCATTATGGGAAAAGAAAAAAAGTTCTAACCATGAATAGTAATTTTTTCTGTACAAATGCTAATTATCGAGGGAGGTGTTTTGCAATGGGAAAAGATCGGCAAGAAAAAAAGTTGAAGGCAAGTCGTCGAGTAGAGTCAGATCGCGACCAAGCACTACACTATAACGGATCAACAAAGCTTGAAGGACCGGAAGATGCTAGAAAAAACCAAAGAGGATAAGAAAAGCTGAGCGCTAGACGCTGCAGCTGGACAGGAAAGCTATATATATTTAATCAAAAATAAAAAACTCTCGTAATGAGAGTTTTTATTTTAAATTTAGTTTTTCAATTCTTTTAACTTTTCACCAATTACTTCTCCTAATTGAAAGCCTTTTGCTTCCTCCGGAAGTTCATAATCAATGACTTCTTCTGTATTACGCTCTTCAAGATCTTTAATGCTAAGTGACAAACGATTTTCCTCAGAGTTTACATCTAATACTTTCACTTGCACTTCTTGACCTTCTTTTAATACTTCATGTGGTGTATTTATATGCTTATGGGAAATTTGAGAAATATGAACTAATCCTTCAACACCCGGTAGCACCTCAACAAATGCGCCAAAAGAAACTAATCTTTTCACTTTACCCGTAAAAACTGTTCCTTTAGGTGCTTTCTCTTCAATATTTGCCCATGGCCCAGGTTGAGTTTCTTTAATGGATAAAGAAATTCGTTCATTATCATGATCAACAGAAAGTACTTTCACTTTAACTGTTTGACCCTCTTCAATAACGTCGGACGGTTTATCAACATGCTCATGGGACAATTGAGAAATATGAACAAGTCCGTCTACACCGCCGATATCAACAAAAGCTCCAAAATCTGTAATTCTTTGAACAACTCCCTCGAGTGTTTGTCCAGCTTGTATTTGTTTTAAAGCCTGTTTCTTTTTCTCTAATTTTTCAGATTCAACGACTGCTCGATGAGAGAGAATAATTCGATTCTTTTCGCGATCTAATTCAACAATTTTAAATGACAATGTTTTGCCTTTATAATCTTCAAAGTCTTCAACATAATAATCTTCAACAAGTGATGCCGGAACAAACCCTCTAATTCCTAAATCAACCACTAAGCCACCTTTAACTACATCACTAACAACTGCGTCAAACACAATATTATTTTCAAAACGTTGTTTCAATTCATCCCACGCCAATTCTGCGTCAACTTTCCGTTTTGAAACAACAAGAGCTTCCTCTTCGACTTTTATTACAACGAGATCAAGGACATCACCGACACTTACAACGTCAGATGCTTTTTCAATATGAAGGCTTGATAATTCACTGATTGGGATAATACCATCTATTTTACTGCCTTCAATGGCAACAAGAACTTGCTTTTCCTCAACCTTTGTAACAGTTCCTTTTACTTTGTCATTTTCTGAAAAGGTCCTTACTTCTACTTGATTCATCTCATCTGTCATATGTATTCCTCCTTAATCTAAATACCGAAAGCAGATGCTACATGTGTTTTTGAGTTCTTTTTTCTCTATGAAACTCGAATAAATATTTCCATTTAGCTTCCATGCTTTTCTAATTTCTTATAATTCAAAATATAATCCTTCTATAAACTTCTAACAAATGCTACATTTTGTCAAGTAAAGAGACTTAGCAACGATGAGTTTCTATTAATTTTTTGAGATGGTCCATTATGACAGCGGTAACTTCACTTGCACTTGCTTTTTTTTCACGTAGTTCTTTCATGTCAATCGGTTGACCATATACAACTTTCAATTTTTTAAATGGCTTATACGGACCGATAATTGCACATGGAACAACTGCCGCTTCCGATCTTAACGCAAAAAATCCGGCACCAGAAAGACCTTCTCCAAGTTCACCAGTCTTACTTCGCTTACCTTCCGGAAATAATCCTAATACTTGATTATCTTTAAGCACTTTTAGCCCTTTTCTCAAAGCTTCCCTATCGTTCATTCCCCTCTTTACAGGGAAGACATTTAAGTGTTTCATTAGTGTTTTAACGATAGGTGTTTTAAATAATTCTTCTTTTCCCATAAAAATAACTGGCCTTGGGGCGGTAATACCGACAACTGGCGGGTCAAGATTATCGATGTGATTAGGACATAAAAGAACCCCGCCACTTTTAGGAAAGTTCTCTAATCCTATTACTTGAATTCTAAATAGAGGTTTAAAAATTCTCCATACAACGACTTTTGCAAAAGAATAAAATGTCACGCTAATTCGATCCTTTCATTAGCTAAGTTCATTATTTTATTTACAACATCATCGATAGATAACGATGTAGTATCGATAATAATTGCATCTTCTGCTTTTTTCAAAGGTGCAACTTCACGTTCAGAGTCAAGCTTGTCCCGCTGTTCAATTTCCTTTTTTAATTGAGTAAGGTCTGATGGATAACCTTTTGAAATATTTTCGTTATGACGTCTTACCGCACGTTCTTCTACACTCGCAAGTAAAAAGATTTTTAATTCTGCATCGGGGATAACATGTGTTCCAATATCCCGCCCATCCATGACAACAGCGCCATCCTTGGCAAAAGCTTGTTGTCTCTTTACCATTTCTTCACGCACTAAACGATGTTTTGAAACATTTGATACATTGTTTGTTACGTGGCCTTGACGGATTTCATTCGTTACATCAATTCCATCTACAAATACAAGTTGTCCGTTTTTACCCGGTTTAAGTTCTATTGATGTCGCATGCAGGAGATCCGCTAACGCTTCTTCATTATTTATGTCCACTTCATTTTCAATGGCCTTAAGTGTTAATGATCGATACATAGCTCCCGTATCTATGTATATAAACGACAAGTTTTCTGCCACAATTTTAGCAACTGTACTTTTTCCGGCAGCTGCAGGACCATCAATTGCGATTCTAATTTTTTTGTTCATTTCATTCCACCCTAATCTAATAAAATTACCTTATTTCACAATATCTTTTTTATTTTAACATATATTTTATCAATAAAGAAAAGAAGACAGAAAATTATCTGCCTTCATTATAATCGTCTATTAAATGGCTCCATGTTTCAACAATCGGAGTCTCATTCATTTTATTTACGCCTTCATAAATGGTGATTTTTTGTAAGTCTTGAAAGTAACGTGAACTATGTAAAAACACTTGGATAATTAATAAAAACATAAAATGAATGACAATTAATTTTATAAACCAGCGCTCAATTGTTTTCAAAGGCTTCCACTCCTCCAACAACGAATATTAGTAATTTGTTTTTCATTATTGGGTTTATGGAAACATTTTATACGAAGTTACTAAAAGTTAGTTTTTTAATAATCCTTTTTTTCGTAACTCTAGCTGCTTTTCAAAGCAAAAGCGGAATAAAAGCTGTTTATCTTTTTCTTGAATATCAATAAATTCGATTGAAGCTATATTTTTTTCTCCTTCATTAATACGAATGATTTTAAAATTTGTTTGAATATAGTGATATTCTCCTGAATGCATTGGTAGAACAAGTATCATATTACCTATTTCATTTTGGACAAGCTTTATATTATTAGGTAATAATACTGCGCATCCTCCTGCACTAACATCTTCAGTAATCGTAGTAAAATGACAATTAGATTCTTTACAATTTATTGAAATGTCAATAGCGGCATTCACACGAACAAATTGTCGCCGTTGAATTTTTTTAAATGTTTCCTTAGGTGGCAATTGTAAAATAATTAATGGGATATTCTTTTTTATTTTTCCTATTACTTGAGTTCGAAATTGGTACGCCACGTTGTTTTCGGTAATAAAGACTGCATTTAATTGAAATGAATTTAAAAGAAAAGCAGTACGGTTTGTCGTTAAGCTAATAGGATAATCAATATAAATTTTATCCTCATCGATATCCGCTATTTTGCATTTATATTTCTCACCATCATCTTCTAATGATTCAAGCGTAAGGGCCGTTCCCACATTTAGCATTCCCTTGCAATCCTTCCTAATCAAATTTAATTATATAATTATTATGACATTACTATTTGAACTTTTCTAGAAAAAAAAAGAAAGGCAAGCGCCTTTCTTAAAGAGTGTTTTCATAAACCTTTTCGGCATTTTTTAACTTTTCTACTTTTTCCTCTACACCCGAATCGGCATTAATAAAAATTCGATACGTATCATTATTTAGTGTCCCTAAAAATTCATAGCATAGGACTTCTTTTCCTAAGTCATTGACTATTAGGGATCGTCGATCTTCCATGATTTTCAAATTTGGATTTATATGTTTTTTTGCTTCTTTTTTACTTAATTTAGGGTTAGGAATATTTCGTTTCTTTTTATTCTTTAAAAGATCTTGTGCAGTGAAGCCCACTATTTCACCATTATCTAAGGCTATTTTTATTTTTAATGTCTCGGGGTATATTCTAATATCATTTTCAACTGTTACAAATGAATATACCCCTATCGTATCGTATTGGGTCGTTTCAAATTCTTCCATATTTTTAATATGATTATTATCGATAAACTTTTTCGCTGAGCTCATTCCTTCATTTAAACTAAGCTTTTGCTTTGCAATATCCCTTCGTTCAATAAAATAAATAGGGTGACCGCCTTTTTTAGTAATATCTATATTTCCTTCATTTCCGTTACTATCAACAAAGGTCACACTAAAAAACCCAAATTTTGAACCTTTTCCACTTTCAGTTACTTTCACCTTTGAAAGGTTATTCTTATTTGTAAACTTTTTCGCAATCTGAATTGCTTCTTCCTTGCTAATTTTTTTCCCTGGTGCATCCTCAAAGTTTTGATTTTTCTTTTGATAGCTCATTAGTGAGGGATCCGTCATATTGGATTCGTCGTAACCCTTAACCGTTTTTTCCACGGTTTTAAAACCATCAATAATCGTGTTATCGGATGCTTCTTTTCCCGTTGCAAGGGCCATTTCAACGTCCATCCAACGTAAATTATTTTTTAATACAAGATGTTGTACTTTACGCAATTCATCCTGAATGTTTGCACTTTGTGAGTATAACTTTTTTAATGTTCCGTACTCATCTTTTGTGAGAGGTTCTTTATCTAAATCTCTTACTGCTGTTCGATAGCTGAATTTACCGATATTTGAAAGAAACTCCTCTGTTTTGTTGAATGGTAATAATGTTAAAGGCAATTGACCGACATTATTATGGGCTTCAGATGTTAACCTCCAAACATCAGCAAGTGCAGGCGACAATGATTTTCTGGAATTCATCGCTAATGTCGTACCAATTTTGTCATGTAAAGTATCCATTTGATAAGCTAAATCATGAAATGCTCGTTGGTAATTGTTTTCAGCATTCATTAATATTGCGTTTTTTTCCCGATGTTCCTGATAGCCCCAAGCGCCTGTACCAATTACCCCGAGCGTAAGAACTGTAATTATAATACCTCTAATCATTTTTCTCCCCCTTTACATACAAAAGATGTGTTTTCCAATCTTCTTAATTTGCGGTCTTGACCAGATCCACTTACTTGTTGCTGTTTCGGGATTAAAATAATACAAAGCTTCACCAGTTGGATCCCAACCATTTATCGCGTCAATAACTGCTTTTCTTGCAGTTTCATTCGGTGTTAACCATATTTGCCCGTCCGCTACAGCCGTAAATGCTCCAGGTTCAAAAATAACTCCGGACACAGTATTAGGAAATGAGGAACTCTCAATTCTGTTTAATATAACAGCAGCTACTGCAACTTGTCCTTCATACGGTTCTCCCCTAGATTCACCATATACCGCATTCGCCAATAATTGGATATCATTTTGTGAGTAACCGTTTGGAACATTGGCAGCACTAACTTTTGATGTATTCGATGGTTTTTTTGTTGTTGTTTTATTCGCAGACGATTTCTTTGGTTTAATCTGTTTACTGATATCTACACCACCGTAGTAAGTAAATTCATTTCCTTTTTTAATTTGGTCTTTTACAAATGCCTTATTATAATTTGAAGCCTTTGCTAATTTAGCTTTTGTCTTTGACCCGGCAAGACCATCTATTGGCAATCCGAAATCCTTTTGAAAATTTCGCAATGCCCAATAGGTACCCCAACCAAAAACGCCATCAATTTTCCCTCGGTAAAAACCAATATTTTGCAAACGTGCCTGTAACTCAATTACATCATCACCTACCGCTCCTTTTTGTATCACCTGATTAGTAAAAGCTTGAACAGGTTTTTCCTTGCTTGATAGTGATAAGGTCATGAGACAAAGCATTAACACGAACATGACTTTTAACAAAGTGTTATACTTCATTCTATCTTAACCCTCCATAAAATGATTTAGAATTAAAGCTAGTTTTTGTTCCAAGAGGGTTTTTATTCAAAATTTCATAATAAAAAACAATCGGACATATTATCCGATTGTATTAATTGTTGATTTGTTGTTTTCCGTTACTACTTCATGATGATTTTTCGAAAGGATATGGGCATGTTTTACTTTCTTTAATGCTAACCACCAAAGAAATAGCATAAATGGGATCATATAATAAATCCATTTCGTCTTTGATAAAAGGATATAATCATATGAACCATGAAGAATTAGTGGAATGGAAAAAGAATAGATCAATGCTTTCTTCTTTTTTAAATGATCAACTGAAAATTTAGCTTTTCCTAAATAATATCCCATTAATACGCCAAATAATGCATGACTTGAAACAGGTAATAATGCTCGCCCAAACGCTGTCCATACGCCATCTGCAAATAAATACAAAATATTTTCCACAGTTGCAAAACCAAGTGAAACACTAGCACCGTAAACAATTCCATCGTAAGGCTCGTTAAAATCTCCTAGTTGGTACACAACAAAATAGAGGATAAACCATTTAAAAAACTCCTCTAATAATGATATATTAATAAATGCATTAAAAATATTTCCTTGTAATACATGCTCTGTCATTAATACATGCTGAATAAACATGATTGGGAATGTAAGAAATGCACCAAATAAAAATGCTTTAAAAACAGATTGAATTGGTTCAAATTCATATTGATCCTTTAAATAAAAATAACTTAATAAAGCTAAACCTGGTGCTATTCCTGCTGATAATATTACCAGCATTTTTCGTCCTCTTTTCTATAACGTTTTTTTAATCGTAACATGTATAATATAGAATGAAAATATTTTATTCAAAATTTGGAAAAGCTTTGTTTTTTTATGGGGGTATATTTGATGAAAAAAAACATTTTAGTTGTGCATACCGGTGGAACTATTTCAATGTTTGAAGATAGTGAGACAGGTGCCGTTAAACCCGGAAATGAAAATCCTTTGTCAACTCAGACAAAAGGTTTAAATAATTTAGCAAATCTAATCATTAAGGAACCTTTTAACCTTCCTTCTCCACATATTACAATGCAAGAAATGCTTCAATTAAAGAAAATAATTGAAGATGAGGTGAATCAGAATAAGATTGAAGGGGTAGTTATTACACACGGAACAGATACACTAGAAGAAACTGCCTATTTTCTTGATTTAACGATAGATCTTGAAATACCTATCGTTGTTACAGGAGCAATGAGGTCAAGTAATGAAATTGGTTCCGATGGTTTATATAATTTAATCACTTCAATTCGTGTTGCAGCATGTGACGATGCCAAAGGAAAAGGTGTTCTAGTTGTATTAAACGATGAGATTCATACTGCGGAAAACGTTACGAAAACACATGCGAGTAATGTATCGACTTTTCAAAGTCCTCAGTATGGACCAATTGGAATCATTACAAAGCAGGGAGTATTTTTTCATAATACCCCTACCCATAAAGAAAAATACGATATCGATCAAATTTCAAAAAGAGTAGCATTATTAAAAGCCCATGCTGGAATGGACTCGTTACTTTTTCATTCCATTCTCGATTTACAATACGATGGAATCGTCATTGAAGCATTAGGTCAAGGTAATATGCCCCCTGATACAGTGGAGGGAATTAAATCGTTAATCGAGGCAAATATTCCTACGATCATCGTCTCAAGATGCTTTAATGGAATTGCTCAAGACATTTACGGATATAATGGCGGAGGAAAACAATTAAAAGAATTAGGTGCCATTTTTTCAAATGGTTTAAATGGGCAAAAAGCTAGAATAAAGCTTTTAATTGCACTTTCACAAACAAACGATATGAAAGTTATCGAAGAAATGTTTCATTAAATAATATTAGCAAAAGACCTGTACCTCGTATGGTACAGGTCTTTATATATTTAACAAGCTCATGTTATGGGCAAATACATGAAGCGATAAGTTCTCCGTGAAAACGTCCATTCTCAATAAATATTTCATTCGCATTATTACCAGCAGCAATTACACCGGCGATAAATATTCCTTTTATATTTGTTTCCATTGTATTCGGATCAAATTCAGGTTTACCTGTTAACGGATCAATCGCTACTCCCATTTCCCGTAAGAAATGATGATCCGGATGATATCCAGTCATGGCGAAAACAAAATCATTTTTAATTTCCTTAACTACTTCATTCACGCGATATTTCACAGTACTTTCCGTAATTTCTAACAGCTCCGCCTTAAATTCTAAAGTGATTTGGCCGTTTCGTACTAAAGAATCGAACTCAGGCAAAATCCAAGGCTTTACGCTTTTAGAATATTCTTCTCCTCTATATAAAACCGTTACATTTGCCCCTGCTTTATTTAATTCAATCGCTGCGTCAACGGCAGAATTTTTCCCACCTATAACGACTACATTTGTATTAAAATAAGGGTGTGCTTCTTTAAAATAATGAAAAACTTTCTCTAAATCTTCCCCCGGTATATTCATATAATTTGGATGGTCATAATATCCCGTTGCTATTACTACATTTTTCGCAGTGTATTCTTTTTTACTTGTCGTAAGGATGAAACTTTCATCATTTTGTTTTGTTATCGTTTCAACTTTTTCAAATCGATTGATACGTAGGTTTTTTCTTTTTACAACTTCTCGATAATACGTTAATGCTTGATTTCGTCTTGGCTTTAAATTTTCGTTGATAAATGGAACTCCACCAATTTCTAATTTCTCACTCGAACTAAAAAATGTTTGATGTGTTGGGTAATTATATATAGCATTAACGATATTCCCTTTTTCGATAATGAGCGGGTCAATTCCTTTATCCTTTAAAGCGATTGCTGCTGAAAGACCACATGGACCTCCCCCGACAATAATACACTCTTCTGTTTGCATTGCTGCCACCTCTTAATTCCTTTTGAATAATATTAAGTAAAGTATATAAAAAAACTCCCATCTATAATGATAGGAGATTTTTATGATTGCTGCAATGTTCGTGCTAAATCCAACCTCTGAAACGAGAAGCTTCGGCTGATTTTCTTACCCCTACCATATAGGCAGCTAGTCTCATATCGACTCTTCTTGTTTCAGCAGTGTTATAAACATTTTCGAAGGAATTCACTAAAACTTTTTCAAGTTTTTCATCTATTTCTTCTTCTGTCCAATAATAACCTTGGTTATTTTGTACCCATTCAAAATAGGATACAGTAACCCCACCAGCTGAAGCTAATACATCTGGTACCAGTAGAATACCACGGTCAGTTAAAATTTGTGTAGCTTCTAAAGTGGTTGGACCATTTGCAGCTTCTACTACGATTTTTGCACGAATATTATGTGCATTTTCTTCCGTAATTTGGTTTTCGATTGCAGCCGGCACTAAAATATCACAATCTAATTCAAGCAATTCTTTATTTGAAATGGTACTGTCAAACAGTTTTGTAACTGTACCGAAACTATCACGGCGGTCAAGTAAATAATCGATGTCTAAACCATTCGGATCATATAATGCGCCATAAGCATCAGAAATCCCAATTACTTTAGCACCCGCATCATGCATAAACTTAGACAAAAAGCTTCCAGCATTACCAAATCCTTGAACTACAACTTTTGCGCCTTCAAGGTTAATTCCGCGTTTTTTAGCCGCTTCACGAATACATATAGTAACACCTTTAGCAGTTGCAGTTTCACGTCCGTGAGAACCACCTAACACGAGTGGTTTACCGGTAATAAATCCGGGTGAATCGTTTTCACGCAATCTGCTGTATTCATCCATCATCCATGCCATTATTTGCGAGTTTGTAAATACGTCCGGAGCTGGTATGTCTTTCGTAGGACCTACGATTTGACTTATAGCACGAACATAACCACGACTTAAAGCTTCTAGCTCACGAAACGACATTTCACGAGGATCACAAATAATTCCGCCTTTTCCTCCGCCATACGGCAAGTTAACAATACCACATTTTAATGTCATCCATATTGATAATGCTTTAACTTCTTTTTCAGTAACATTAGGATGGAATCGAATTCCTCCTTTTGTTGGACCAACAGCATCATTATGTTGTGCACGGTAACCTGTAAAGATTTTGATCGAACCATCATCCATACGTACAGGAATTTTCACTGTTAATAAGCGCATTGGTTCTTTTAATAATTCATAAACTTCTTCAGGATAACCTAATTTTTCAAGTGCTTTGTGAATTACTGTTTGTGTAGACTTTAATACATCATGTTTCTCTTCTAAAACTTGATTATCTGCACCCGTCTCGGCTGCCATTGTTGCAAACCTCCTAAAAATCAATCGGTATTAAGTATTCATGCTTTCAGACATAGTATACACTTTTACTGTATTTATGCAAGATAAATGAGGATACTTTTTCGATTTTTTGTAAACGCTCTCAAACGTTTGGAGATTCATCAAAAGTTTTTATTAAAGCATAGAAATGACCTGAACATGAATTTCTGTAACAGGTCATTTTTCACACTATTTTAACGTTTGAAATAGTTTGCTAGTATTTGTAGTGCATCGTGATCAATAATGGTTGTTCCATATTCCTCGAGCATATAGACCGACAAATTCGTCTTTTCTCCAAATTCCTCGCAAATGATCGAAACAGGTTGTTGAAACGGAAGAATTAAAAAGTATTGGTCTTCGAATAAAATTAATTTACTATTCGTCTGCAACTGAAGATTTTCCAAATGAAATGCAAGCGCGATGACGTCTTCAATCGATTCAAAAATAAAGGTAGAATAGCAACTTTTTGTCGAGAGAAGTGGTTTTGATTGATTTTCTTCTTGAAGGGAAAGTTCGTCCATAGTTAATATTAAAACGATCTCACTGGAATTTAACGAAAAGATTTCAATTGAGATGGTATCCGGTATATCACATTGATATTTCTGTTTAGCAATTTCCACCATTTCATCAAACAATTCATACCATATAAATGATTCGAATTCTTCCTCATGCAACCCTTTATCTAAAAGCTCTTCGAAAGTAATCGAATACTTAATTTTATTTTGAGATATTCGTTCTAATTTCATTAAATCCGCCCCCTGATATGGCTTCTAACACCATACTATGTGAGCGAAAAAAGAAGGTTCACTTAAAAATCGGGACGTAATGATAAAAAATCCTCCCAATAAAACACAAGGTGGATTTTCTATTTATTCGTTAGTCTTCAGTAATATTTAAAACACGGAAACCGGAATCCTCCAAACTGTTAATAAATTTATCGATATTATCACGTTTTTCGATTTTTAAAATAATTCTTCTTACTAATTTATCGGTTTCATCAAAAGTAACTAGTGATATTACCGACTCATGATATTGTTGGATAATATTAGCTAATCTCGCAATACGTCCTTCGACCTCGACAGAGCTAAATGCGATCCGAATCCCCGGACGTTTAATTCCAAATGCACTTTGGAATTGCTCTATGACATCAAATCGAGTGACGACACCTAAAAATTTCCTTGCTTCATCCACGACCGCAAATAAAGGGAAGTCTTTTAACGCAACTAATGTATTTTCGAAGATTTCGGTCCCTTGAAAATAAATCTCTTGATGTGTCGCTATTTCACTAACTTTCTTTGTTTTTAAAAATTCTTCCTTCGGTATTTCGGAATTAAAAAAGTTTTTATAAATATGATAATGAGTAATCATTCCAACATACTCATCCCCACTTAAAACCGGTAGTCCGTCCACCTTTTTTGACCTTAACACCTGTAAAGCATGTTCGATTGTATCTTCTGCATTCACATAAAAACAGCGAGATTTAGGAATCATTATATTTTTCGCAAACATATGTAATCACCTCATTAAATTAATCCACCATGCATGTATATTTCAACATTATTCGAAAAATACCCTTTAAAAGATAAATTTTTTTTTGACGAAAAATACAATGGCGTTTTTATTAATTTGATTATTGACATGATGGACAATATTATTCCATAAAATTAAATGATGACAAATTTAGGAGGGAGAATTATGCCTACGTATTACAAAAGCTATAAACCTTATATAAGCCCATTTGATCCTTGTCCCCCGATAAAAGTAAAAACTTTTTCAACACCGCCTAACTTATATATAGATTTTCAGCCACCCAATTTACCACAATTCACACCACAAGAAGCATTACGAAAGGGAACATTGTGGCAACCGTTATATGATCCATATTTTAGTCCATATGAAAGAGCAAAGGAGTGAAAGAAAAGTGCCAAAACCAGTACCTCCTGAATATTACAAAATGCTGGAAGAATTACAGGTTTTAGATTTTGTCATTGTCGAACTAACTTTATATTTAGATACACATCCTGGTGACCAAGATGCTATTCAGCAGTACAATTTATTTACTCAACAACGTAAGAAAGCAAAAAAAGAGTTTGAAAAACAGTTTGGGGCCTTAACAAGTTTTGGCTACAGTTATTCACAAGCTCCTTGGGATTGGAAAAATGCTCCATGGCCATGGCAAGTATAAAAAATTTATTTTGAAGGAGTGAATTTTGCTAATGTGGGTATACGAGAAAAAACTCCAATATCCGGTAAAGGTGAGCCAATGTAACCCTATGCTTGCTAAATTTTTAATTGAACAATACGGAGGGGCTGATGGAGAATTAGCCGCTGCACTCCGCTATTTAAATCAAAGGTATACAATTCCTGATAAGGTCATCGGATTATTAACAGATATCGGAACCGAGGAGTTTGCACATTTAGAAATGATTGCAACAATGGTGTATAAACTTACGAAGGATGCTACCCCAGATCAATTGAAGGAAGCAGGTCTTGGTGCTCATTATGCGAATCATGATAAAGCCCTTTTTTACGAAAATGCTGGCGGCGTCCCTTGGACCGCAACATACATTCAAGCAAAAGGAGATCCGATTGCAGATCTTTATGAAGACATCGCAGCTGAAGAAAAAGCAAGAGCAACTTATCAATGGATTATTAATATGAGCGATGATCCAGATATTAACGATAGTTTAAGATTTCTGCGAGAACGTGAAATTGTACATTCCCTACGATTTAGAGAGGCAGTTGAAATTCTTAAAGAAGAAAAAGGGAAAAAGAGATTTTTTTAGTATCATTGTTACTTACTTTCATGATATAAATTAATATTATATTTTTCTTTCATCATTTCAAATACAACATTTCTAGATTTCCAAGCTTCATTTTTCCATAAATCTTTGCTTCGATCGATAATCTCACATCTTAACTCGTGATACTCTTTTTCTGCTTTTTCCTTTTTTTCATATAACACTTTTGTTGCCCCAAATGTCCCTATAGCAATAAAAAGAAAAAATAGATGATTATTTTCACCGACGATAATAGAAAATATATCCGCAAAGGAATAAGAGTAAGGTTCTAAAATGAAGTAGTATAAAAAATAAAGGCAAGTAAAACTATATAGTACACTTATCCATAGCAAAATAATATGACGTTGTTTAAGTCTATCGAATTTTAACTTTCGATCGACTAAGTTTTGCAACATTTGCTTTGTCGCTTGATCTGTAAGTTTCAAAGATACAATTGATGAATCCATAACCATCCCCCCATTAAAATTCTATGAGCAAGTCCATAATGTATGTCATAAAATCAATCCTTAGACAGAAAAAAGATAGCAAAAAAATGCTATCTTTTTTCTGTCTAGGTATACGCTATGGTAAATGAATTTGTAACACTTGTCCTACCATTATTCCATCATTCGTTATGTGGTTCCATTGTTTTATTTTTTCGATTCCTTCTTCGGAATGATAATACTTCATCGCAATGCTGTAGAGCGATTCATTCGCTTGCACAGTATGATAGACGATTTTCGAATCTTGCTCTGAATTGCTTTGTGTCTCTCCATTTTCTATTTTTTGCCCTTTATCAATTGTTTGTTCATCAGGTAAATCCGCGACTTCTTGTTCCTGATCCTTGCTTTCCTGGGGTTTATCTGTATTAGTACCAGAGTCTTCTATTTCATAAGAAAACTCATTACCAGTAGAAGTTTCTGTTGAACTCGGGAAAGGCGACTTTTTTAACAAATCAGTATAGAATAACAAACTTGCAATCGGCAGTAATATAAAAAATACTAATAATATCCTTAATAAAGGGAACTTTAATTTCTTTTTTTTCTTCTTTTTTGATTGATTTCGTTGTCGTTGTACTTCGCTTCTAGAAGGTAACGTTTCAGTTGACTTTTCATTCAACTGTTTCGATTCCGAATAATTTTCTACGGAAACTTTATCAATTCTTTTTCTTAATCGTTCAACTTGATCACGATAAGGATCTGTCGTCATATATTTCACCACCAAGCCCTTATTCCATGTTTTTATTTTTAGATTTAATGATGAGTCCTAATATAAAATCGATTGTAAAATGCATCATAATCGTTGTCATCAAATTGTGTTGAGACCATTCATATACAAGTCCGAGCCAATAACTTAATAGTAAAATATTCACAATTAAAAACCAATGTCCCCAATACCGAATGTGAACAATTGCAAAAATTACACTTGCAATAATTAAACCAAAGTGTGTTTGGATAACACCCCTAAATAGAAGCTCTTCACAAACTGCAATGACAGCAGCCAAAAAGGCAATTTCTAAAATAGAACGATTCTTAAAAATTTTTTCATTAATTCCGCCATCATCGTAAAAATGATCGGGAAGTATTTTCATACAAACAACATCTAAAACAACAATAGCAATTCCATTTGTTATCCCAAGTGTAAAAATAGATGAATTTAATTGAAATAAAGTTAAAAAAGACGAAAAGTCTTTAAATAAAAAGAAGGACGAAATCATTGCAATGACTACTAGGATTAATTGAGTGATATATAAATGAAAAGATAATTCCTCTTTTGTTAACTGTTTAATGATTTCGGCTTGCTTATTTCTTTTCATTCTTTATCGCCTCTTAATAATAAATTCTTCAACAATAATTGCCAATTTTCATTTTGACCTTCAATAGTTTCCGGAATGTCAGTTTGATAATTTTCGATATGTACACCGCAAACATCGCAACAATCTTTTACATTCGTAACTTTCCGTTCCTGAAAGTATCGTAAAATACCTTCGCGTCGACATGTCGTAGATTTTACCCATTTTACCATTTCATTTAATTTTTTTTGTTTATATTGCACACGAAAATCACGAATCCGTTTAACACGTTTTTCCACTACACTCTTATCATACTTCTTTTGATAATAGGTTAAAAACCGCAATTGTATTTCTGTTAAGTTAAGTAGCGATGCCTCATTACTATTCTTATTTAATAAAAAAAATTGTTCAATCTGATCATCCGACGGTAATTCATTTTCAAAGATTTGTAATGGTAAAAATTCATCTCCCGGTGAATACAAAAGTATGGCAATACTTTTTTTACCGTCCCTTCCTGCTCGTCCAATCTCTTGCAAATATGAGTCCAGTTGATAAGGCATATGAAAATGGATAACAAAACGAATATTTTCTTTATTAACGCCCATCCCGAATGCACTTGTTGCACAAATGACTTGTAATTGATTATGTAAAAATTGTTGTTGAATTAATATTCTTTGTTCTCTATCCATTCCCCCATGGTAGGCAGCCGTTTGAGCAATTCCATTATTTCTTAGTAAAGCGGCCATTTCTTCTGTTAACCGTTTGCTAGAAAAATAAATGATTCCCGGCTTTTGCAGTTGTTTTACAAATTGTAGTAACTTTTTAACTTTATCATTATAATTGGTCGTTTCTTCTACAACTAGTGCAATATTCGGACGGTCAACAGAATATATTAATTGATTTACATCGTCTAAATTTAAATGTTTTATTATATCGGCTCTAACATCTTCCGTAGCTGTAGCAGTCAATGCAAGGGTAGTTGGATTTTTCAGCTCGGATCGTATCGTACTCAAACTTAAATAATCTGGTCTGAAATCAGGGCCCCATTGCGAGATACAGTGGGCCTCATCTACGACAAAAAGCGAAATATCCATTTGCTTTAGTTTTTGTAATACTTCGTTATTCGTTAACATTTCAGGAGAAGTGTATATAAATCGATAATTTTGTAGTGAATGAATAATTTGTCTTCGTTCCTTCGGTTCTAAAAAAGAATTTAATGCGGTAACTCTTTTTTCTCCGTTTATTTTTAACTGTTCAACTTGATCTTGCATTAGTGAAAGTAAGGGGGAGACAATAATAACAATACCTTTAAGCAAATAACCAGGAAGTTGATAACATAATGATTTTCCTGTTCCGGTAGGCAGAACAGCTAATGTATGCTTTCCTTCCAAAACCGAAGTAATGACCTCTTCTTGTCCAATCCGAAACATATCATAGCCAAACCGTTTATTTAAATGGTCATATAAATTTATTTTCATTCCCATTCCCCTTGTTTTGCGAGAGCTAATCGAATTTGGAAATATGTAACTTCTCCGACTGTTTCCTTAATTGGTTTCAGTTTTTTGGGTGAAATTCTCTCGGAAACGTTTATAATTTTTTGCTCTAATTCTTTATTCAAGTACGGTGAAATATCAAAATCAGAATTGTTTAAAACAATTTCTACGATATGGTCTTGAATCGTACTTTCCTTTAACTTTCTTTTCTTTGCAACTTCAGAGACATTATAACCTTTGTTTATTAATAAAAATGTTTCGTATGTGGAATTTGTAAGTGGTATATTGCGATATTTATCTGACAATAACGTATACAATATCGGATATTGCTTTTTATCATTTATACAAGTATCTATTATATAGTGAATTAATAACAAATAACGAAACCAATAATCATATTTATCTAGGGAGAAATGCTCTGCTGCTTGATCCATCGTCATTCCAATTTGATTTTGGCCAGTTAAACGAATGATAAAAAGCAAAGGATCTTCGGGCGGGTTATTAGAAAAGATGGAAGTTAATTCCTGATAAAGCTGTTTTGCTTGGTGTTCTTTGTCGCTTTTTTGACTTTTCAGGAATGACTTAACCCACCTTTGAACCTCTACATCACTTTGAATTGGGTAATACTTTTTTTTATTATAAATAGCATTTGATAAAACTTGTATTAATAAATTTAGCCGCTTCCAGAAAACGATAGCGATATCTTGGTATTTTAGCCCATTAAAATATTGTGGAATTGGTCGATGGTTAAAATAAGTGTTCAGTTCTTTTTCTCCATCGGGTGTTACAGTATATTTATTCAGTTCCGTTTCTCTAATTAGACCCTTTATTTTAAGATCTTGAACGGCAGCATCAAATGTTCTTCTTTTTAAAGGGGGAAAGAATTGAAAAAACTGTCCGATTCTAAATAAGTGAGCATCCTGAATAGTTTGAGATGATTTTTTCCCTTTTAACAAATGATAAATCGAAAATACTGTTCGTGATCCATTTAATTTTTTTAACATCAGTAATATTAAGGCTTGTAAAAACGTCATTTGTTTTTACCCCTTTTGTCTTTTTATGTCTAATTTTATCATGAAAGTGTTGATTATTGTTAATATTATTGCTTACAAATGAGACGCATAAAAAATTAAAAACTTTATTTTAATCCTTATCTATTGAAAAGTACTGTAATGAGTTTTATTATAATGAAGGATGTAATGGTCATTTTAAAGGTTAATGAATGATATAGATTATTAGGAGGTCACATATATGCCAAAATATACAATTGTTGATCAAGATACATGTATTGCTTGTGGTGCTTGTGGAGCTGCGGCACCGGATATTTATGACTACGACGATGAAGGTATCGCTTATGTCATTTTAGACGAAAATAAAGGTGTAGTAGAAATCCCCGATATTTTAGAGGATGATATGATTGATGCTTTCGAAGGCTGTCCTACTGACTCTATAAAAGTAGCGGACGAGCCTTTTGATGGAAATCCTTTAAAATTTGAAGACTAAAAAAGCAAGTGCATGTAATAATGCACTTGCTCTTTTTTATATATTATTAATCTGGGCTTGTTTATTGATCCACTTTTGCATTTTTGCAAATATAAGCATAAATATGATCGTAACTAATGCCCCTTTTATAAGATTAAATGGCAATATACCAGCCACGATATAATCCTTTACATTTCCAACATCAATATGCAACAATGCTAAGTAAGCAGGAAGAATAATGATGTAATTGAGCACACTCATTAAAACAGCCATGATAATGGTTCCGATAATTAGAGCAAATGTCATTCCTATTTTTGTTTTCATACGATTGTAAACAAAATAAGTTGGAAGTACGAATAAGAGTCCAGCGATAAGATTAGCTACATTCCCGATTGGAATTCCTACATCACTAATATGGGTTAAGTAATCTAATAAATTTTTTATCACTTCAACTATTATTGCTCCGATAGGTCCAAAAATGAGTGCTGCAATTAATGCGGGTATATCGCTAAAATCAACGGTTAGATATGAATAGACTGGCAGTACAGGAAACTTAATGAACATTAGAACATATGCCACACTACTCAACATGGCAACACCAACAAATTCCTTTAAACGTAATTTTCTCAACTCTCTCTCTCCTTTTGAGATTCATCTCATGTCAGAAGAAAGTGGCCTTAAGCATACAATAAATAAACCCCCAAGGAAATTACCTTGAGGGAGAATTAATGGCATGCTCAAATAATATTCAAAAATGCAATTTTTGAATAAATTCAAATTTTACTTTTGAACAGCTTCAAAAGTATTTTGAACATAACTATCCAAGCCTGCATTTATGAATACCGGCACCTCCATCTTCTCCCATCCAGACTGTACTGTCGGCTTTGGAATCTCACCAAATCCTGCCCAAAATTTCTAGGCTCGCGGGCTAATAAGCATGTTAAAAAAGCTTCATTACCGCCGGTCGGGAATTTCACCCTGCCCCGAAGACGAATCATATTATTTTTACATGTAAATTATATCTTAAATACATTATTTTGTGAAGCGATTTGTTTTGATTTCAATGTTTTATATTCTTTCCATTGTTATTTATTTGCTTTTATTATGATTTTTTGTTTTGGATGGATGAGATCAATATTTTCTAACTCATTCCATGATTTTAGTTGTTGGATTGAAACATGATAGAATCGGGAAATTTTACTCAATGTATCCCCTGACTTGACGACATATACTTTCTCGTTTTTCAACTTATTGCCTACTTCATATTTTTCTTGTCTTGATTTCGATACTTGTTTAGGTTTTTCTATATTTTTTCCAATAAATGCTCTAGCCGCATTATTTGTCTTTGTTTCACTTACCGTTAATTTTCCAGATACATTAACTACGCCATACGGATCATGATTTAAAGCAAAAACATATTGCCCTATTTCCCCTTTACCAAATACTAAAAAAGGATCAATCGCATTTTCCTTATGAATTTTCCATTTACCTTTATGTACTTCAAAGTGGAGATGTATGCCTGTCGATTGCCCGGTATTACCCATCAAACCGATTTTGTCTCCTTTTTTTACCTTTTGGCCTTCATTTACAATTCGTTTATTCAAATGGGCATAAACTGTCTCATATCCGTTATCGTGGTGAATAAAAATAACATTTCCATATGACCCGGAATAGTAAGAACGAACCACTTTACCATCTGCAACTGCATAAACACCGGATTTATATTTTCCCGCAATATCCAAACCTTTATGTATACCACCACGCGAATCGAATACGTCGGATATTTCACCTTTTGCCGGGAAAGTCCATTCATTTGTTTCTTTATTTATACTATTTTCAGCCGCTTCGGCTCTTCCGCCAATTAGAATTAGACCTACACAAATTGCCATTAAAGCTACAATAAGTATTCTTTTTAAAAAGTCAAGCATATTTTTCCTCCTCAAATAAAAACTCTTGCTAAAAACTAATATGACTGCTTGTTTTTTTTTAGAACCTAGCCCACTTTTTGAAATCAAAACGTAATGCAATTGAAATGAGGCTAGAATAAAATGCCAATATTAAGTTTGCTAGAGCAAAACTTATTTTATGCTAATTGGGAAATTTTATACAAAAGAACAAAAAAAAGCGCAATATTTTGCGCTTTTGCTATCAATTATGTAGTAAATGTTTCTCATGAAACAAGATTTCTCGTCAGCATTCATCATCATTGTTTCACATTTTTAGGTATAAAGAAGGAAAATGTCGTTCCTTGTCCCACTATGCTTTTAACGGAGATTTTCCCGTCATGCGCTTCCACAATGTTTTTCGCAATTGCTAGCCCTAATCCGGTTCCGGATTTACCTCTTGTCCTTGCTTTATCCGCTTTATAAAATCGTTCAAACACGAATGGCAGATCTTCTTCGGGAATTCCGGACCCATTATCCTCTACCATTATTTCGATTCCGTTAGTACGATCAATTAATTTGACTTTTACATAACCATTTAATGATGTATGACGAATGGCATTATCAATAAGATTTGTTAAAACCTGTTCAATTCTATCCGGATCTATAAAAACTGATTCAGTAGTCGAGTTCACTTCACAAGATAAATTAACATGCTTCTCTCTTGCTAAACCGTAAAATTTATTCGTTACCCTTTCAATAAATGGTTTAATCTCGACTTCATCTCTATATAGAGAAATATGGCCGGCTTCCATTCTTGCTAAATCTAATAATTCGTTAACTAATCTTCCAATTCGTAACGTTTCATCATAAATAATTTTGGCAAACTCTTTCTTCTCATCTTCAGATGCTGCTATATCATCAATGATTGCCTCACTATATCCTTGAAGCATCGCAATTGGAGTCCGCAATTCATGTGACACATTAGCAATGAAATCATCCCTCAGTTTATCGAGCTTACGTTCCTCTGTCATATCTCGTATAACCGCAACCGCTCCACGAACACTATCTTGGTTATATAAAGGACCGACAATGACAACGTACGTCCTTCCTTGTATTGTCAGTTCATCTGTTTTCTCCATTTCTGTTTCAAGCACTTTTTGGAGAAGCAAATCTTCTGGCGGTAAGAAGTTGCCATTTTCACCTTGTTCCTTATACCACTGTTGAAGAAATCGTTCTGCCGGTGGATTCGTTATTAATATCGTACCATCACGATTAAAAGTAAGTACCCCATCGGCCATACTACTTAAAATACTTGATAATTGTTCCTTTTCCTGATTTAATGCATTCATATTAAATTTTAATTGTTTTCCCATCTGATTAAAGGCAGTTGCAAGCTCTCCAATTTCGTCATGGGTAAGAATTGGAACTTTTTTATCAAATTTTCCTTTTGTTATTTCAAAAACTGCTTCACGCATTTTTCTTAATGGAGCAGCAATTCGAGTGGATAAAAAGAAAGCAAATCCAGTAGTTAAAATAATTGCAATACCTGCCGCTAATAAAATTAATTTCGTTGTTTGATTAGTGGTTTCTTGCAACACATCTAAAGAGCGATAAATAAATATTGCTCCAGTTTCACCTTGTCGAATATGTAAAGGAGCGGATGCCACAATTACATTTTCATACCTATTATTAGATTTATTTTTCGGGGCTGAAAATTCTTTAATCTTCGTCTGCCCTTGATTATAAACACTAGTAAATGTTGGATCCTCTAAAATGGTTATTGGTGATATTTTATCGTTTTTATGAATATTGGGGGAATAATAAACGTTATCCTTATCATAGGCAATCATTACTTTTGTTGATTTATCAACAAATTCTAATGCAAGTTCTTTGCCAATGTCATCTCCCGCATGAGTCTCAACGATATTTGCTACTTTTTGTGCAGTATATGTTAGATTATCTTTAATTTGCTGCACATGATAATTCTCGAAAAACTCCAGTAATAGTATGGTCAAAATAAATAAAACAAAAGATACTAATACTAATATAGTTAACCAGAGTTTTCCGACAACGCTTTTCCATAACCTCATTCTGAGGTGACCTCAAATTTATAACCAACTCCCCATACGGTAACTATCATTTTAGCTGCTTGTTCGGATACACGGTTTAATTTTTCCCGTAGTCGTTTTACATGAGTATCCACAGTCCTTAAGTCACCAAAAAATTCATAATGCCACACTTCTTTTAATAAATGTTCCCGATCAAATACTTTATCCGGTGATTTGGCTAAGAAATATAATAGTTCATATTCTTTAGGTGTTAAATTAACTTCGTTGCCATCTGCACTCACACGGTGGGCGTCATTATCAATCGTCAAATGATTATAGACAATCATATCTTTCGTTTTTGTATCCGTATTCAAAAAGCTAGTAGTCGAAGATCTTCTTAATAATGCTTTTACGCGGAGGACGACCTCCCTTGGGCTAAAAGGCTTAACGATGTAGTCATCTGTTCCAACTTCAAAGCCTTCCACACGATTAGCTTCTTCACCTTTAGCTGTAAGCATAATTACAGGTGTTGCCTTTTTCTCTCTTAGTTCTTTACAAACCTCTATACCACTTTTCCCGGGCATCATTAAATCTAAAAGAATGCAGTCATAATCATGTTCCAGTGCCATTTGTAAAGCTGACTCACCGTCACCTGCTTCTTCAATATAATAATTTTCCCGTTCAAGATACATTTTCAATAATCTACGAATACGATCTTCGTCATCAACAACTAATATTTTTGCTTCGTAATCCATATATATTTTCCCCTTTATATTTTTTGTGAAAAAGCCTTCACGCATGTGAAGGCTTTAAGTTGTCATCCTTACTTTATTTTATTACTCAAACTAGCCAAAATCAATTAGAAGCATAGGAGTGTAATCCTGCGATAACTAAGTTTACTGCAACAAGGTTAAACATAATAATCGCAAAACCAACAACTGCTAACCACGCGGACTTTTCACCGTGCCAGCCTTTTGATAAACGTAAATGCAGAAACGCTGCATAGAAAAGCCATGTAACAAGTGCCCAAACTTCTTTCGGATCCCATCCCCAAGGACGGCTCCAAGCAATTTGTGCCCAAATCATTGCAAATATTAGACCGCCGAGTGTAAAAACCGGAAACCCAATAATGACCGAACGATAACTAATTTCATCTACAAAGTCCAATTTTAAGTTTTTCGTAATTGGCTGTAATATCGCACCGATTCGTTTTCTAAAAATAAGCCTAATTAACAAGTAGATGATAATACCAGTAATTAGTGACCAGATTACTGTATTTAACTTTAAAGCATTAATAATCGCTGGAACATGGAACAACGGTTCAAATCGATCTGCTGTTTGCAATTCACCTTTATGAGGACCTACTAATGCTGGCATATGATAGACCATTCCGTCCTCATTAACCTTTGCAACTCCCTTTTTATCAACCCAATTAAAGGAAGCTTTGTAATCCATTGCCGAAAAGATTGTTGAACATACAACGAAGCCTAGTACAGCAATTAAGGCAAACATAACAATTTCTAACCAAACTGTACGAGCGCTCCGTTTAGTTTGATCAATTGCTTTTACTAAGTAAATTAAGCCGGCTGCAAAGCTAATTGCCAAAATCGCTTCCCCGGCAGCGACTGTCGTCACATGTATATAAAGCCAATGGCTTTTCAGAGAAGGAACAAGCGGATTTAATTCACCTGGGAACATACTAGCGAATGCAATGATAAGCAATGCAATTGGTAAAGCGAACAAACCTAGTACAGGTGTTTTATAAATAAAATAAATAATGATAAATGCAGCGACGAGCATCATCCCAAAGAATGTAACAAATTCGAACATATTACTTACAGGTGCATGACCCGATGCAATCCACCGTAAAATGAAATAGACTAATTGAGAAATAAAACCGATAATGGCGACGAAAATGGCAATGTTTCCCCATCGATTAGGTTTATCTTCATTTCCATGTATTTTTTTTTGGCGAATGGCACCTCCGAAAAAGAAAGTACCAATTAAATAAAGTATAAATGCAGCATATAGAAAGTTACTGCTCACGTTAACTAAGTCAGACAAAATCGCCCCTCCTTAATGTTACTCTTTTTTCTTTTCTTGTTGATCAATCGGTTCTGGAATATTTGTATCTTTCAGTGCATATTTAATTTCATTCTTTATTCCAAACCAGTTTTTATTTGTATGTGCCGCAATCAATACTTCTCCATTGACACGTTGTAACCAAATTCTTCGATGATTCCAATACATCCCTTGGATGACACCGATCATAAAGATGAAACCACCTAAAGCAAGTATCCATAACGTCAAATCTTTACGGACCGTTAACACTGAAATATTTCTCGTATCAATTGATTTGAACGCCATTTTATAGTCATTTTCTCCCAATGGCTCAACATTTTGTTTAATTGCGACAAAGCTCACTTCACCTTTCGGATGTTCAGGTGAATACATTCTAAACAAAAATGCCGGATTATTAGGTACAGATGTTTTTGTTTGTGGTTCACCATTTTTAGCAAAACCTGAAAAATCAGGATAATATCCTATTAACTCTACTTTATACCCATTTTTCAAATCATAAACATCTTTTGGATCAAATAAATCCACTTTAAGATTTCCCATCGATTTTCCATTGGCTTTATTTTGTAATTCAAATGACATTGCTTTTAATTCATCTAATTGGTAAGACATTTGATAAAGTGCATAATGATCCATTTTTAACGGTTTATTTACTTTGATTGAAAAGTCTTTTACCTTTTTTAGTTTATCGGATTCTCCAGCTATCCCGCCATCTACCCGTTCATATAATGTGACATTTGATTGGAAGTTTTTCGCTACGTTTCCAACCCGACTAATTGCTTGATTAAATGTTTCTTTATCTTTCTTATTGTCGTATTTTTCTAAAATGAATTTTTTATTCTCAAGTACATATTGTGAATGGGTACCTGGAATAACCTTTTTTTCTCCTTCACGAATCGATAAAGTTTCGTCGACATACATACCGGGAACAAATCGAAGCATTCCCCCGATAAGAAATATGATTAGACCGATATGATTAACGTACGGTCCCCATCTCGAGAATCGCCCTTTTTCCGCTAAAATATTCCCATTTTCTTCGCGGATTTTGTATCTTTTTGATTTCAATTTTTGTTTGATTGAATCAAACACTTCATCTGATACTTCAATATTAGATCGTGAAAACAGTCGTTGACGTTTTAAAAATCCTTCATGTCGAGATACTTTTTGATTTTTCAAAGCACGATGGAGCGGGATAAAACGATCGAGACTACAGATTACTAATGATATACCGATACTAGCAATTAAAAGCAAGTACCACCAAGAACTATAAAGATCTTGGAAACCTAAGTTGTACCATAATTGTCCAACCCATCCGTACTCTTCTTTATAATATTGTTCGGGCGGGATATTTTGCTGTATGTATTCTTTTTGCGGAAGAATGGTCCCTATAGCACTAGCTATTAATGTAATGACAATTAGCCAAACCCCAACTTTTACAGATGAAAAAAAGTTCCAGATTTTATCAATAATTGTTTTATTATATGTTTGTGAACGACGAGCACTTCCTTCATAACGCATATCATGGAGTTTATCTCGTTTTGCTTCTTCAGTTAAGGCTCTCCCGCAAGATTCACAAAGTATGGTACCAATTGGGTTTACATGACCACACTCACATTTTATTTCCTTCATACATAAAACTCCTTAAGGTTTAATACTCTCCATTAAGTGTTGAATTTCTTTTTTTGTCATTGTATCAACAACAATTTGTGTTACTTTACCGCTGGAATCAATAAAAAAGGAAGTTGGAATGGGATCAATTCCGTATGCATTTTGAACGTCCCTGCTTTTATCTATTAATACAGGAAAATTCAGCTCATAATCTTTAATAAACTTATTTACCAAGAAGTTAGATTCTCCAACATTTACGGCTAAAATCTCGACCCCTTGTTTTTTAAAATCTTTATATAAGTCGACCATATAAGGCATTTCTTTCTGACACGGAACACACCATGTGCCCCAAAAATTTAAAAATACTCCTTTTCCGCGGTAGTCTGATAATCTATGTTTCGTTCCAGACATATCTTGTAAAACAAAATCCGGTGCCTTATCTCCCACTTTTATTTCTCCACGACTATCTTTCGTTAGATTTGCATATAAAGTGTAAGCAACAGCAGAGATTAATACAAGTAAAATGACTGTTCTAATGATTAATCTTTGTTTTTTCTTTTGTGACATTTCGCAACCTCCAATCGAAAATTCGTCACATTATAATTACTATTATATCATTCCCCCAAAACATGCTAATTAGCATAATTTGAAGGTTATGTGAACCTTTATTGCAGTCCTGTTCCTGTTTCCGCCAGTGCTCTAAGTTGTTTAACCTCATGTGGAGTTAGTTCTCGGCTTTCCCCTGCATTTAGGCTGTGTAAATTTAAAAATGCGTAACGTTCGCGCTTTAGCTTTTGAACTGGATGCCCGATTGCTTCGAACATTCTGCGGACTTGGCGATTTTTCCCTTCATGGATCGTTAATTCTACAATCGATTTTTGTGTTTTTTTATCGGCGGATAGTAATTTAGCCTTTGCAGGAGCTGTTATACCATCCTCTAATTTAACACCTTTTTCTAATTGTTTTAATGATTGTCTAGTTGGGATTCCTTTAATTTTTGCCACATATGTTTTGTTAATTTCGTATCGTGGATGCATTAGCAAATTTGCAAACTCACCATCATTTGTTAATAGTAATAATCCAGAAGTATCGTAATCTAAACGTCCGATAGGATACACTCTTTCCTTTATTTCCGGGAGAAAATCGATTACAACTTTTCGATTTTTATCGTCCTTAACAGCAGATATGACACCTCTAGGCTTGTACATTAATATATATACTTTTTCTTCTCTTTCAAGAGGAATTTCATTAACTTCTACTTTATCATTGGGAGAAACTTTCGTACCGAGCTCACGTATAACTTTTCCGTTTACTTTCACTTTTCCTTCCACGATTAATTCTTCCGCCTTGCGACGAGAGGCAACCCCTGCTTGTGCAATAACTTTTTGAAGACGTTCCATTCTATTTTCCACCTCATCTATTTTTTCAAAGCATATTCTTTATGAATTATTACATATCAAGTTAAAAAAGCAAAGAAATGAGTAATCTCAGTGAAATAAAAAAACTCGGATATTCGGCTATTTTAACCAAACATCCAAGTTATGATGATTATCGCTGCACTTATTCCTACTAAATCAGCTAGTAGGCCGACTTTTAACGCATCCCCCATTTTTTTTATACCAACCGCACCGAAGTAAACGGTTAACACATATAAGGTAGTATCTGTGCTTCCTTGTATAGTTGAAGCCAATTTACCAATAAAAGTATCTGGACCATGTACTTTAAGAATATCACTCATAATTCCTAATGCAGCATTTCCCGATATTGGACGGATTAAGGCTAAAGGAACAATTTCTGATGGAACACCTAAAAAGTCTAGAACAGGTCTAAGTAGCTGGACCAAAAAATCTAAAGCACCGGAGGATCGAAATACAGTAATTGCTACTAGCATTCCAACAAGAAATGGAATAATTGATACAGCTATCTTTATTCCTTCTTTCCCACCATCTACAAAACTCTCATATGCAGGCGTTTTTTTCTTGACGCTATATATTAATATAAAACCAATTAGAATAGGAATGATCCAAATTGATACAATTGACAGTATATACATATTATTTCACCCCATTGCGGGTTCTTTTATAATAATAGTAGCGGTCTATCAAAATAGCAGCAATGGTCGCTATTGTTGTAGCCAATAATGTTGGGCCAACAATTTCAGTTGGTGATGCAGAGTGATAATTCATTCTTATTGCAATAACCGTTGTCGGTATTAATGTAAGTCCGGATGTATTTAATGCCAAAAAAGTAATCATCGATCGACTGGCAACGGGTCTACCGCCATTTAACTCCTTTAATTGCTCCATAGCTTTTATTCCTAACGGTGTGGCGGCATTGCCAAGACCAAACATATTAGCAATGATGTTGGATAAAATATATCCCATCGCTGGATGATTTTCAGGGACTTCAGGGAATAGTCGTTTAATAATCGGACGAAATAAACGCGAGAATTTATCCAAAAGTCCTGAATCTTGGGCAATTCTCATGATGCCTAGCCAAAATACAAGAATGCTAATCAGCCCAATACAAAGGGTAACTGCTTCATTAGCTGATTGAAAAATAGCTTCATTGACATCTTTCATTTTTCCATTAATAGCCGCGAAAACCAAACCGATTAATGTCATACCAATCCAAATATAATTAACCATTCTCCTTTACACCTAAATGGATCGAAAATAATTGAATAAAGTAACCGAACCATCCTTTCTTTTTTTCTACATTCTCATGCTTATAATAAATGGGTACCGATTTAATTTCTTCGTTCCCCTTATAAACGACTGCTTTTCCAACGATTTTTGGAATATTCCTTGCGTCCTTCCAATTTTTTTGAGAATTTAATAGTTTCATTTCTATTGAAATCTCTTTTTTTTCTTTGTTTGTTAGTGAATATAAGACGGGATTTTTAATATAAACATGATTTTTCAAATACTTGTTGTTAATACCTTCAATCAAACCTTTGTCCAATACGATGGTTGTATCAAAATATTTAAAACCGTACTCAAACATATTTATATGATCATTCCAATCATCAGGACCATTTAATGTAACCGCAATTAGATTTTGATGGTCTTTTGTTGCTGTTGTAACTAAAGTTCTTTTCGCACGTTTTGTAAAACCGGTTTTCCCACCTGTCGTGTATTTATACTTTTCTGTTAATAATCGATTTTTATTTCCCCATCCTTTATAAAACTTAGTTCCAGAAATCTCTCTGTATGTTTTATTTTGCATTGCATATCGCGTCAAAAGTGCCATATCATATGCAGTTGAAAAATGATCTTCTTTGTTATCTAGACCATTGGGATTCGCAAAATGTGTGTTAACCATTCCAATTTCTTTTGCCTTTTGGTTCATTAAAAAAACAAATCCCTCAATACTTCCCCCTACACATTCAGCAATCGCATTGGCAGCATCATTTCCCGATCGCAACATTAAACCATACACTAAATCCTTTAGTTTCATCGTATCTCCCGGTTTTAAATAAATCGATGAACCTTCCGTTCGAACAGCTGTGTCACTAATTTTGGTATTTTCATCTAACTTTCCCGATTCAATTGCTAGGATAGCCGTCATTATTTTCGTAATAGAGGCTATCCTTCGTACATCATTTGCATTTTTTTCGTATAAAACTCTTCCACTATCTTGGTCCATCAAAATAGCGCTTGCGGCTGTAACTGAAGGTGCAGCAGCAAAAGACTTTCCGGGGCTGGCCAATATAAACATAATAAAAATAGCGAATAGAAAAAAACGTTTCATACAGTTGCTCCTCTTCTCTATTATGAACATGTATTTTGTACAAGTTTATGAATGGACAAGGATAGTTATGAATAAAAAAAGGCTATTTGCGTTTGCAAATAGCCTTGGAACCTGTACTATTCTGTATCTAAATTTGTTTCCAATGTTTCTTGGAATTTTTCAAAAAATAGATCCGCGTCGTCCCGTTCAAAGTCATTGTCTGTTGGTTCAGGGAGAGGAGGTAATTCTTTAATATCTTTTAGTCCAAAATAATCGAGAAATTCTTTCGTAGTTCCATATAATCTAGCTCTTCCTGCACCATTTGCACGACCAACTTCCTTTATCAAACCTTTAGAAGTAAGAGTTTGCAATGGACGTTCCGTTTTCACTCCGCGTATATCTTCGATCTCAATTCTTGTTATAGGTTGTTTGTAAGAAATAATGGCAAGTGTTTCCAATGCTGCTTGTGAAAGTGTACTCATTCCCGGAGATTCAACTAGTCTTTTCAAATAAAGTGAGTTTTCTTTCTTCGTTACTAATTGATAGGTACCCGCCAGCTCGACAATAACAATTCCGCGGTCATTTTGCATTTCATAATCCTGTTTCAATTGTTCAACTAGTTCGATCGCTTGAAATTCTTCAAGCTCCATAACTGTCATTATTTGTTTTAATGACAAACCTTCATCCCCAGCAGCAAAAAGTAAGCTTTCCAATATGCCTTTCCAATTAATTTGTTCCAATCATACTCGCTCCCATCCTTGCTACGAAAATATCTTCAAAATTGCCATCTTGCTCAACATAAATTTCATTTCGTTTCATTAATTCCAAAATAGCAAGAAATGTAATGACCACATGATTTTTTTCAGGTACAGGAAAGAGTGTATTAAAATTTTGCTTGCCCTTTTCAATCGTAAGATCTTTTAATATTTCTTCCATACGGCTTTCAATTGATATTTCCTGTCTTGTGATTTTTGTCGATAGTGGCTTTTGCAACTTTTTTCTGCGCAATAATTTATTCAACGCCCCTATCATATCATATATAGAAACATCCCCTTGAAATTGATCCGAAGGGATATCTTTCATATATTCCGTTAAATCACTTGGAGGTTTTGTAAACATTTGTCCACGTTCCTGCTCCATTTGCTTTAGCTCGATAGCTGCTTCTTTATATTTTCGATATTCTACTAGTTTTTCAACTAAATCATCCCTAGGATCTTCTTCATATTCAAACTCATCTTCCAATTCATCTTCATATTTAGGAAGTAACATTTTACTTTTAATTGCGAGTAATGTTGCTGCCATAACTAAATATTCACTAGCAACATCCAATTCCAATTCCTTCATCGTATGAATAAATAATAAGTATTGTTCAGAGATTTCAGCCATAGGTATATCATAAATATCGATTTCTAACCGATTAATTAAATGCAGAAGTAAATCTAAAGGTCCTTCAAATGCATCAATTTTCACATTATATTCCATCTTATCACCAATTTCATGCCTCTAGTAAAAAATAACCCCAATATTATTAGTATAGTGGAATATCTTCTGCAGTCCAATAAAAATTTTTCCATACGGTTTTTGTACCAAAATTATGCAACTCCATATTAAAACAATCCCAATAAATAAGCTTTTTGGAAATGATTTTCCTAGCTATATGTATAAAATAAACAGTAATTTATGTTACACTTACATAAGTTGAAAGTGAGTGAGTTATGTAATGAAAATTCCGGAAGCATATATTGAATATTTAGTGCATTTTCACGGAGATAGAGATTATTTTGAGTGCCATGAACTTTTAGAAGAACATTGGAAACTAACCGATATCAAAAATCGCCATTCAGTATGGGTTGGCTTAATTCAATTAGCCGTTTCGCAATACCATTATCGACGCTCGAATATTGTTGGCGGCATCCGTTTACTGAAAAAAGCATTAAATAATTTAATTGAAAATAAAAATATTCTTATCACATTAAAGATAGATGTGAATGATCTATTTAATAAAATGAATACACAGCTTACAAGAATGAAAAATAATGAGGAATACGAAAGTATCAATATGAAAATTAATGATGAAGGGTTACTTACTATATGTAAAAGTAAATGTAAGGAGCTAGGGTTTAGATGGGGAGAACAAAACGCGGGAGATGACTACACAATTATTCATCGACACGCAGTACGAGATCGGACAAGTATCGAAATGGAAAGGTATCTCTCAGCCATAACTAAACGTTTGGAGAGAGAACGAAAATTACAACTTAAAAAATAAAATAAGGCTGACACATAATAAAACGATAAATCCCCGTTTCATTATCATGAATCAAACACTATTGATCAGCCTTACACTTCTTCATCGTTACAGTTTTCACAAAATGCTGCCGTGTATTCATTTGGCAAAATTGTTTTTCCTTCGTAAATCTGCTTTATAGATTTTAGCATATTCTTTCCTACACCCTGATTGCGGTGAGAAGGATTTACTGATATATGTTGAATTTCAACCAACTGATCTTTTAATTGAACCCCAATTAATCCAATTACATCATCTTCTATTTTCCATAAAAAAAGCTGCCAATTTTCCTCATTTTCATATTGTTTTATTGTTTGTTGCAGCTTTTTTATATCTTTTTCATTTGGCATGAAAGACAGAAGTCCCATAGCAATTTTTTCAAAAGCTTTTTTATATCGAATTAGCATGCATATCCCTCGTTATCCTTCTACATATTATGAATACTTTCCTATCATTATAAACATCGACAGGCAATATTAAACACTATAATTAAACGATGTACAACCAATAGTAGAGTCCCCATCCAAAAGCTAAAACAAGGATTAGAATAAATAGCAAAATATTATTTTTTTTCAAAGAGCACACTCCTATTTCCATAAAATCATCTAATGTAATAAGTCATTCGCCCTCTATTGTATCGATTTTAAATGCTTTACGCAATCACAAAAAAATGATGTAACATATTCAAATTTCTGCTAATTGGGTAGTGGGTATATTTTTCAGCTCAATTGTAGATATGAAAAATATGCAAATGAGCCGGAAAAAATTATAAATTAATCTTACTATGGAGAGGCAGATCTAATTTGATAATATCTTCATAGGTTTCTCGTTTTACAACAAGTTGGTCTTCGCCATTTTCAACGAACACTACTGGTGGTCTCGGTATTCGATTATAATTATTTGCCATTGAATATCCATAGGCGCCCGTGCAAAATACCGCTAAAATATCCTTACTTTGCGCATTAGGCAATGGGAGATCCCAAATTAACATATCACCTGATTCACAGCACTTTCCAGCAATGGAATACGTTTCTTCCACACTATCTAAAGCTCGATTGGCTAATACAGCTTCATATTTTGCTTCATAGAGTGCTGGTCTAATATTATCACTCATTCCACCGTCAACCGCTATATATTTTCGTACATTTGGTACGTCTTTGTTAGACCCAACAGTATATAATGTTGTACCTGCTTCACCCACTAGTGATCTGCCTGGTTCAATCCAAATTTCGGGCATAGGGAGTTGATGGGAGTTAGTTTGCTTCTGCACTTCTATAATAATTTCCTTTACATAATTATCTGGGGTTAATGGCGCGTCCTCACTCGTATAGCGGATTCCAAATCCCCCGCCTAAATTTAAAACAGATGGAAAATATGAATACTTTTCATTCCACTCAACTAACTTTTCGATAATTTTATTCGCGGCAAGAATAAATCCAGTTGTCTCAAAAATTTGTGAACCAATATGACAATGAAGCCCTAACACCTTAAAGTGCTTTGATTCTAGTGATTTTCTAAGGGCTTCTTCCGCTTGGCCATTTTGTAAATCAAACCCGAATTTCGAGTCTTCCTGACCAGTCAAAATGTAATCATGGGTATGTGCCTCAATTCCTGGTGTTACACGAAGTAAGATTGCGATTTGGGTATTTCTTTCCAGTGTGAGCTGCTCAAGCAATTCTAGTTCATAAAAATTATCTACAACAATACAGCCTATATTGTAATCTAGGGCTAATTCTAATTCTTCTTTACTTTTGTTATTACCATGAAAATGGATACGATCCGCCGGAAACTTAGCCGCAATTGCTGTATATAATTCCCCGCCTGATACAACATCTAACGATAATCCTTCTTCTTGTGCTAAATTTAGCATGGCGATTGAAGAAAATGCTTTACTAGCATATGCTACCTGTGATTTTATCCCTAGCTTATCAAAGGTTTGTTTAAACCCTCTGGCACGGTCACGTATTAAAGCAACATCATACACATATATAGGCGTTCCATATTTTTTAACTAATTCAACTGTATCGACGCCACCAATTTCAAGATGGTTGTTTTCATTTATTTTTGAAGTACCATGAAAATACATTAGTTTTCCTCATTTCTATGTAAAATCCTTTTAAGAATAAATAGACAGTTGTCAAATAGGACAAACTGTCTATTTATTCAATATTTATAATAAATTAGCTAAACTTTATCATAAAACGTACATTTTCGCAATGGTTGGTTTTACTTATCAGCCGGTTGACGAAAACGATCTCGTGGATGCACAATACTCGGTCTAATTTTCGATCCCGGTACCGTTCTCCGAATTAAAATATGAGTAATCGCTTGTGGATTAAATGGAATAAATGGCCATAAATATGGTGCATTTAATGCGCGAATATGTGCTAAATAAATGACAAAAAGGGTTCCACCTATTAATAAGCCAGGTAATTTAAAGAAGGCAACAAGTAGCATCAATACTACCCTAGCAATTTTATTTGCTACACTTAATTCATAACTTGGTGTCGCGTATGTGCCTATAGCCGCAACCGACACATATAGAATTACTTCCGATACAAATAAACCAACATCAACAGCAATTTGACCAATTAAAACAGCGGCAATTAATCCCATCGCCGTAGCCAAAGGGGTTGGTGTATGTATGGCGGCAATTCTTAAAAATTCAATCCCCATATCTGCGATAAATATTTGCAAAATTAACGGAATATTTTTTTGTTTATTCGGTCCAATGAACTCTAAATGCTCAGGCAGTAAACTAGGTTCAATAGCAAATAAATACCATAATGGCAGTAAAAAAATGGACGCAAGCACCCCTAGGTAACGAACCCAACGAATAAAGGTTCCAACAGCTGCTGATTGTCGGTACTCCTCGGCGTGCTGAAGATGGTGAAAAAAGGTTGCGGGTGTAACCATAACACTTGGTGAAGTATCAATAAAAATTAATACATGACCCTCTAATAAATGAATGGAACCGACATCAGCTCTCTCTGTATAGCGGACAAGCGGATAAGGATTATATCCTTGTTTTAGAAGGAATTCTTCAATCGTTTTATCTGCCATTGTAATTCCATCAACATCAATTGTTTTTAATTCCTTTTTAACTGTTTTTACTAAATCGGGATTTGCTACACCTTCAATATAGCCAATGGCAACGTCCGTTTTCGAACGTTCTCCCACCTTCATAATTTCAAATCGCAATCGTTCGTCACGAATTCTTCTTCTTGTAAGAGCTGTATTAACGATAATATTTTCGACATATCCATCACGTGATCCACGAACAACTTTTTCTGTATCAGGTTCCATCGGCTGTCTTCCTGGATAACTTCTTACATCAACAATAATTGCTTCGCCTTCACCTTCTACAACGATAGCAATCAATCCTGATAGTACTTGATCAGCCATTTCATCAATCGTTTTCACTACTTCTACCGACTGATTTACGATTCGATTTTGGATTATATCGTAAATCTTACTAGAAAGCCGATCCGAGCCATTTAAGTCTACTAATTCCCGTAAAATATGGATGATAAATATTGTATCGGTTAATCCATTAATATAATAAATTTGAATATTCTTTTTTAACACCTTTATATGTCGGACACCTAGATCAAAACTTACACCCAATCCTATTCTTTTTTCAAATATCTTCTCCAGTTCTTCGATATTTTTGGGTATTGGTTCTTTTCTATTTAGGTCATTTGTCATAATACCCGCTCCTTTCTAATACTAAATCAACCGCTTTTCTCGTTATTGGGGAGCCATTCGTATAATGATCAATTTTCCCCATCTTTCCGATGTCCCCAATACCCACAATTATCGGTACGTTTAATTTATCAAGACAATAGACGGTGTCCCCATTAATTTTCTTTAATTCCATTTCGGGGATACCATATTTATCGACACCGTATGGGGTCAAGTTTCCTTCCCTATCAATACATACATCAACTTTTGACCATTCTGCTTGATGGGTTTTTGAAGCAACTGCTATCACACCAAGCACTTCAATATCAGGATGTGTAGCGACAATCATTAATGCCTCTTCTCCATTTCCTTCACCTATAAACCCGCTATCATCAAACATAACTAACACCGGATCGACTGGAGCTTTTTTAATTTGGTTAACGATTTCATGTCCAGATAAATGAGAAGGGTTTCCGTATGACTGTGAAATACATCTGCCGCCGATATCTTTAGCAATTGTTTCAATTGCTTTTCTCGCATAATCATCACCATCTGTAATTAATATCACCTTTCGTTTACTATTCATACGAAAATCCTTTCCATTTAAAGTTTTTAATTTAGATATGATTATTTAATGATCGACGAAATAGATCCAATGAAATAAAGAACCGCACACCTTCCCAAAAACAATTGCCATTAAAGCGATAATTAAATGCCCATCGATTCCTATTCGCTTAGCTAATATTGGGATGACATTAATTACTTCAGTTAGAGCTGCAGCGAGCATTCCTACAAATATACCGCATCCTAGTCCGATTGGTATAAGCAATAACAAGGTTAAATGAAACGTAACATCCCTTAGCTGAGCCCAGCCACCTAAGATCGCGCCTAATACAATAGCCCATTCGTACAGATACACCATTTTTGCTGTTTTCGATAGTTGAACCAATCTCGGAATAATCCCAAGTACTGATAAAAACGCAACTAACCCGCAACCTACTATTAACCCGCCTGAAAGGCCAATAATGAAAAAAAGAATGGTATTAATCATCGTCAAGGCGCTTAATACTTTCCTTGTTTTCATTTAATGCGACATAATGATCAACATCTTGCTGATAATTAAAAATTTCGACTTCCAGAGGGCTAGGTTCTTCATTAAAGCGTTTTTTAAAAATATGATTAAAGAAAATAATCATCCCCAATCCTAAGCCGATTGAATAAGGGATTTGAAGGATTAATGGTTTTGAGACCTCATGACCCGTGATCATTCGGTAAATTTTCTGATGGACGATTCTCATGCTTACATCTTCATGAAAATTCATAATTGCTAAAGCAGACCCTATAAAAAGGAGAATCCAGATTACTAAGAAAAACGGAATCGAAACTTTCTTTTTTTTATAAATAATTTCAATGATTGTCTGCGTGGGACCAATGGTTTGGATATCAACCTCTCCATATTTTTTAGTAATAACATTGATTACCTCCATAATATCGATTACTGCGGAACTCTTATCTTTTTTTGTCACTTGATAAACAGGCAGGTTTTTTAAAGCTGCCAGATCATTTTCCGGCGCAATAATCTGTGCGATATCTGAAAGTTTAATTATGCTATCAGGCCTCACCTCTACACGATAGCGAAGACGCAAATAAATCAAACTTTCCATTTCTTTCAACCCCTAAAAATTTTGTGTTTGATACATAGTAGTATGTGGAAATGCCTCATTTTCATTCATGAAAAAAATCGCACAGGCTATGAACCCATGCGATCTTTCATCTGCTCTAATATTTTTTTCTCTAATCTAGATACCTGTACTTGTGAAATCCCTAATCTTTCTGCGACCTCGGATTGTGTTTGATCCTTATAATATCGCAAATAAACGATTAATCGTTCCCGTTCATCCAGTCCTCTAATGGCTTCCTTTAAGGCAATTTTATCGAACCATTTCTGATCATTTTGATCGGCAATTTGATCCAAAAGTGTAATGGGATCTCCATCGTTTTCATAAACTGTTTCATGAATCGAAGATGGCGTCCTGCCTGCCTCTTGAGCCATAATGACATCTTCAGCAGAAATTTCAAGGAAGTCGGCAATTTCATTTACAGTTGGTACCCTTCCAAAACTTTTCGTTAATTCGTCTTTCGCTTTTCTGATACGGTTACCAATTTCCTTTAAAGATCTACTTACCTTAACTGTACCATCATCACGTAAAAAGCGTTGTATTTCTCCGATAATCATCGGAACTGCATATGTCGAAAACTTAACATCATATGATAAATCAAATTTATCTACAGATTTCAATAATCCAATACAGCCTATTTGAAATAAATCATCCGGATCATAGCCGCGATTTAAAAAACGTTGCACGACCGACCAAACAAGGCGAATATTCTTTTCGACTAGTTGGTCGCGCGCATCTTGATCGCCTTCCTGGCTTTTGTGAATTAACTCTTTTACTTCATGATCCTTCAGAAAGCCTTGAGTTTTCTCTTTCTTAAGTTCCACATCCATAGGCACGACTCCTTAATTACATAAGGCTTTTTTGAAGGCCAAATGCTTTTTTAAACGAATAATGGTGCCTACTCTAGGTTGTGATTCTATTTCTATGTCGTCCATAAAGTTTTCCATAATGGTAAATCCCATTCCGGAACGTTCTAATTCCGGCTTCGTTGTAAATAGTGGTTGTCTTGCTTCCTCAATATCAGGAATTCCAATCCCCTCATCACGAATCACTAATTCAACAACACCATCTTCAATGGCTGCTGAAATATAGACCATACCTGCAGGATTCCCTTCATATCCATGAATAATAGCATTTGTTACTGCTTCGGAAACAACTGTTTTTATTTCAGTAAGTTCATCAATGGTAGGATCCAATTGAGCAATAAATGCTGCTACAGTGACCCTGGCAAAGGACTCATTTTGACTTAAGGCGGTGAATTGAATTTGCATTTCATTTCTCATCGATTACGCAACCCCCAATCTTTCCAGCGCAAACTGTTCTGATTCATCTAAACGTATAATTTTAAATAGTCCAGACATTTCAAAAAGACGTTTTACCGCTGGTGAGATTGCGCAAACGACCATTTCGCCATTTTTTTGTTTGATTTGTTTATATCTTCCTAAAATGACGCCTAGACCAGAGCTGTCCATAAATGATAATTGCTCAAGATTCAAGACAAGGTGTTGGATATGAAATTTTTCAATTGCACTTGATACATTTTCCCTTAATGTTTCTGCTGTATGATGATCTAATTCTCCTTTTAACCGGATGCAAAGAACATCTTTTTTCACTTCTAAATCAATCGATAGACTCAATTTCGAAGCCTCCTTTTAGCTTTATATTGAGTCAATTCGATTTTTTACTGCAATAATCCTTCTTCCTGACAAAACTAGAAGTATATCGTCATAATTAGTCTTCGTTCGACGTTAGAAAAGCGTAAGTGCCTTGACTAGGCCTCGAGCAAGGCAAACCATTTATTTTAATTAGCTATTAGTAAACATACCAAAGGAACGTTTAAATAATTTCCACCAACCGGCTTGTTTTACATCTTTATTAGCAACAAGTTTTGATTGAACAAGTGTTTTCCCATCTTTTTTCACAGTTATTGTACCTATTTGGTCACCTTTTTTGATTGGTGCTTTTAATTTTCCATTCAATTTAATCGATTTTTTAAGGTGATCGACTTTTTCACCTTTTTTAGTTAAAACCGAAATCGGTTCACTTGTAATGGCTTGTATTTGTTTCGTATCACCTTTGCTAACCTTTACATTCCCTAATGATTGTCCTTTTTTATATAACGGGTGTGTCGTGTACATAGCAAAAGCGTAATCTAGCATTTTCGTTACTTGTGCATTTCTAACTTTTGTCGAAGGTGCTCCAAATACAACAGCAATGACACGCATTCCGTTTTTCTTCGCAGTGGCTGTTAAGCAAAATTTCGCTTCATTTGTGAATCCAGTTTTAAGACCATCTACACCCGGATAAAATTTTACAAGTTTATTCGTATTTACGAGCCAAAACTTTTTATCCGTATTTTCGCGTAAATAGGATTCATATTTTCCGGTGAAATTTGTAATGTTTTCATGTCTTAATAGGTCTTTCGCCATTATGGCCATATCATGAGCCGAACTATAATGGTCCTTTTCAGGAAGCCCTGTAGAATTTTGAAATTTTGTATCTTTAAGTCCAAGTTCAGCAGCTTTTTTATTCATCATTTCTACAAACTCTTCTTCACTGCCGGCAATCTTCTCAGCCATTGCGACAGATGCATCGTTTGCTGAACCAATCGAAATGCCTCTCAACATTTCTTCAACCGTCATTTCTTCCCCCGGTTCAAGAAATATTTGAGAGCCTCCCATCGAAGCGGCAAATTCACTAGTACGCACTTTTTCATTTAAAGAGATCTTTTTTTGCTCAAGCGCTTCCATTATTAAAATCATTGTCATCACTTTTGTCATCGATGCGGGTGGAAGCTTTTCATGACTATTTTTATCATATAAAACTGTTCCTGTGTCCCGTTCGATTAAAATAGCAGATTTCGCATCCGAAGCTAATTCGGTCGTTTTTTCGGCAGCTTTCACTTGTGAAGTGAGAATGGATGCCATTAAAAAATAAATAACGAGAATACTTAAACCTTTTTTCATTTGGACCCCTCCGAAGATTTTCTTTTTAAACAAGATACATAGCACCATTTTTTCCATCTCTAGTTTTTTTATACAGCTAAAAAAATAAAAAATGGGTCAGTTCATTTATGAACTGACCCATTTTTATCCAGTAAAAAAGAAATTAATCCTTTCCAACCTCTTCATGAATCAAGATTGGAGCGGTAACTTTTTGTTTTGAAATTTTAATATTGGCATAGAGCTTTTCTTTTACATCTTCAAATTGTTCTTGGTTAGCATATATTGTTAGTAATGCTTCTCCTTTTTTCACTTCGTCTCCAATTTTTTTATGAAGAACAATTCCAACTGCTAAATCAATGACTGATTCTTTTGTTGCACGTCCTGCTCCTAGCATCATTGCTGCCGTTCCAATTTCATCCGCAATAATTTCCGAAACATATCCATCTTCAAGTGAAGGTAAATCGAATGTATATTTTGCCTGTGGTAATTTGGAAGGATTGTCAACTACCTCGGGGTCCCCACCTTGAGATTGTAAAAATATTTTAAATGATTCCAACGCCTTTCCATTTGAAATGACTTCTAATAGTTTTTGGCGCGCTTCTTCAAGAGTTGCTGCCTTTCCAGCAAGGTAAACCATATGACTTCCTAGTGTCAAACACAATTCTGTTAAGTCTTCTGGACCTTCCCCACGCAATGTATCAATCGCTTCTTTCACTTCGAGTGCGTTTCCAATTGCAAACCCGAGTGGTTGGCTCATATCTGAGATGACTGCCATCGTTTTTCTGCCTACATTGTTCCCAATATTCACCATCGCCTTGGCTAACTCACGTGAATCTTCAATTGTTTTCATAAATGCACCGGCGCCGGTTTTAACATCTAAACAAATGGCATCGGCACCTGCTGCGATTTTTTTACTCATAATTGAACTCGCGATTAATGGAATGCTATTGACAGTTCCGGTCACATCTCTTAGTGCGTATAACTTTTTATCTGCTGGAGTTAAATTGCCACTTTGACCAATAACGGCAATTTTATTTTCATTGACAAGTCGGATAAATTCATCATTTTCGATTTCAACGTGAAATCCTTTAACTGCTTCTAGTTTGTCAATCGTACCACCAGTATGTCCTAGGCCTCTACCGCTCATTTTTGCTACTGGTACGCCTAAGGCTGCTACTAAAGGTCCTAGAACCAATGTTGTTGTATCACCAACACCCCCGGTTGAGTGTTTATCTACTTTAATCCCTTCAATCGCGGATAAATCAATGGTATCTCCTGAATGGACCATCGCCATCGTTAAATCTGCTCGCTCACGTTCATTCATTCCTTGGAAATAAATCGCCATCGTCAATGCACTCATTTGATAATCCGGAATCGTATTATTTGTGTAACCTTCTATAATAAATTGAATTTCCTCAGTCGTGAGTTCCTTGCCATCCCGTTTTTTTTCTATTAAATCAACCATTCTCATTTTTCTTCACCAACTTGTATGTTTTTGACAATCTCTTTCACAAAAGTTAAAAAATCAGCTCGGACTTTCTCCGTCGTTTCAATGACTTCATCATGTGTTAATGGCTGATCTAATATCCCGGAGGCCATATTGGAAATACAGGATATTCCTAGAACTTTTAAGCCGGCATGTCTAGCGACAATGACTTCCGGAACCGTCGACATCCCTACAGCATCTCCGCCCAGTGTTCGAATCATCCGAACTTCTGCTGGAGTTTCATAGGTTGGACCGGTATTTCCTACATATACTCCTTCTTGAATTTTAATATTAAGTTGACTTGCTATCTCCTTAGCTTGAGAGCGTAATTCTTTATTATATGCCTCAGACATATCAGGAAAGCGCGCACCGAACCTTGCATCATTCGGACCGATAAGAGGGTTACTGCCCATATTATTAATATGATCAGAAATAATCATGAGATCCCCAGGTTCGTAATCCTTGTTTACTCCACCTGCAGCATTTGTTACAACTAACACTTCAACACCAAGTTCTTTCATCACTCGAACCGGAAATGTTACTTGATCAAATGAATACCCTTCGTAATAATGGAATCTTCCTTGCATCGCAACAACATCTTTTCCACTTAACTTTCCAAATACTAATTGACCAGCATGCCCTTCAACGGTTGAAATAGGAAAATTAGGAATGTCTTTATATTGAATTTTTAACGGGTTTTCAATTTCATCTGCCAGAACTCCAAGGCCGGAACCTAAAATAAGTCCAATCTTTGGTTGATTACTAAACTTTTCTTTTAAAAATAATGATGCTTGTTCAATTAAATTGTATTCCACCGGTTTTCCCCCTCTATCCTTGAATATCCTTTAGGAAACTCGTTCCAAATTCAGGTAGCTTCACATTGAAATTATCTGCAATGGTTGCCCCTATATCTGCAAATGTCTTTCTGAGTGGAAGTTCTGCCCCGCCATTAAAACGTTTTGAATAAATTAGTAACGGAACATATTCCCGAGTATGATCAGTTCCATGATGGATAGGATCATTCCCATGGTCAGCAGTAATAATAAGAAGATCATCATCAGTCATTTTTTCAAAAACCTCAGGTAAACGAGCATCATATTCTTCTAATGCTTTTCCGTATCCGATTGGATCACGACGGTGACCGTATAAAGCATCGAAATCAACTAAATTAATGAAGCTCAATCCAGTAAATTCCTTATCAAATGTTTGAATAAATTTATCCATTCCATCCATATTGGATTTTGTACGAATCGCTTCTGTTACACCTTCGCCATCATAAATATCTGAAATTTTCCCTAGAGCAATAACATCAAAGTCATTATCCTTTAACTCATTCATTACGGTACGAGCAAACGGCTTTAGTGCGTAATCATGACGATTCGGTGTTCTCGTGAAATTGCCCGGCTCACCAATAAACGGACGAGCAATAATACGTCCTACCATATATTTGGGGTCTAATGTTAATTTTCTGGCAATCTCACATATTCTATAAAGTTCGTCCAATGGAACGATTTCTTCATGGGCAGCTATTTGTAATACAGAATCCGCCGATGTATAAACAATTAAGGCACCTGTTTCCATATGTTCTTTACCTAGTTCATCTAAAATTTCCGTCCCACTCGCCGGTTTATTTCCGATTATTTTACGACCGGATTTTTGTTCTAATTCAGAAATTAATTCATCTGGAAAACCATTAGGAAAGACTTGAAATGGAGTAGAAATATTTAACCCCATGATCTCCCAGTGACCAGTCATTGTATCTTTCCCATTCGATGCTTCTTGCATTTTTGTATAATAAGCAAGGGGTTTATCCGCTTTTTTAATCCCTTGAATCTCACGTATATTGGAAAGTCCTAATTTCCCCATATTTGGCATGTTAAGACCATTCATTTTTTCAGCAATATGTCCGAAGGTATCCGCACCTAAATCATTAAATTTTTCTGCATCTGGTGCTTCACCAATTCCAACAGAATCCATTACAATAAGATGAACTCGCTTGTATGTATAATTACTCAAGTTATTTCATTCCTTTCAAATAATATTTAAAACGGTTACATTCTAACAAAGATATCTTACCCTTCGTGCGAAAAGTTAACCAGCGATTAAGCTGATCGTATTTCAAGGTAAGAGGTCTGACAACTCTATTTTACCAAAGGAGAGAGCAACTCTACAACTAAATCCTTCAATTGAAAAAACCACTAAAAAATAGTGGTTCTCGCAATCTATTAAGCACGAGGATGATGTTTCGAATATACATCTTTTAATCTTGTTTTCGATACATGCGTATATATTTGTGTCGTCGATATATCTGCATGCCCGAGCATTTCTTGAACTGCTCTTAAATCAGCACCATTTTCCAACAAGTGGGTCGCAAACGAATGGCGCAATGTATGTGGTGTAAGTTCTTTTTCGATATTTGCTTTTTTAGCAAGGCTTTTAAGTATTTTCCAAAAACCTTGTCTTGTTAAGCGATTGCCATGATGATTTAAAAAGAGGGCCTCTGTTTGATATTGTTTCGATCGAAGCTTTGGTCTACTATCTTTTAAGTAGGATTCTAGTATCGTTGAAGCAGTTTTACCAATCGGAATAATTCTTTCTTTATTCCCTTTTCCTATACATCTTACAAAGCCCATTGTTAAATGAAGATCATCTAAATTAAGATTTATCAGTTCACTTACACGAATTCCGGTCGCATATAATAATTCTAACATCGCCTTATCCCTTAACGGTAATATCCCTGTTTCTGATGGCGCATCTAATAGGGCCTCTACTTCTGATAAACTTAGTACTTTTGGTAAATTTCTCTCCGTCTGCGGAGTTTCTATATGAACAGATGGATCATTGTCGGTTGCTTTTTCTCTTAAAAGAAATTGGTGAAATGATCTGACAGATGCAACATGTCGTGCAAGTGTTTTCGCCGACTTTCCTTGTTGTTTTAAATGATTTAAAAAATGGACGATATGCACACGAGTAATTTCATTTAATGTTTCCAGCTGTTCCACTTTTTGCATATAGTTTATATAGCTTTTTAAATCTCTTTCATACGATACAATCGTGTTTTTCGATAATCCTTTTTCTACTATCATAAAATGAATAAAATCTCTTAAACGATCAAGCATTCTATTACTCCCCATCTAAATAAAACAATAATAAGCGGTTAAACCAATTGGGACCTTCCTGATTTACCGAATTTACTTTTACCGCCGTACCTTTTGGTTCATCATAACGATGATAATCCTCATATTCTTGATTTACCCACATAATACCATAATAAAATAGCAATGTGCATCCAGTAAATAAAATAAAAACCTTTAATGTACGTACAATCACTTTAATCCAAGACATGAAATTGTCCGTTCCCTTCGCTAAATAATTTGTCTATTCTAATACAAGCTATGCCAAAGGAACAAAAAATTATACCTAAAAAACCTTTTCATTAATGAAAAGGTTTTTTTAAGATTCGTCTTCTTTATTTTTTATCTTGACAGCGCCAGCAAATCCCATGAAAGGTTAAGCGATGGTCTTTAATTTTAAAATTCCAGCGTTTTTCAACAATTGCTTCAACATCTTCAAGTAAATCTTCTTGGATTTCATCCACCGCACCACATTCAATACAAACTAAATGATGATGAAAGTGTGCAGCTCCCTCTTGTCTTAAATCATATCGTGATACACCATCACCAAAATTAATCTTATCTACAACCTTTAGTTCTGTTAGTAGTTCTAATGTACGATAAACGGTTGCTAGCCCAATCTCTGGCGACTTTTCTTTAACAAGGAGGTAAACATCTTCTGCACTCAAATGATCTTCTTCATTTTCCAACAACACTCTTACCGTCGCTTCACGTTGCGGAGTTAGTTTATAACTTGCAGAATGCAATTGTTTTTTTATTCTATCAACACGACTTTCCATTGAAGTATCCTCCCTCGCCACTATCGTTTTAATTATAACAGAAGCAAGAGAAAAGATGCAAAATAAAATTATTATTACATTTAAAGAGTAGCTTTTATTATTTAATAATCATTATTTATTAACATATGACATGACACTTTTCATCAAAGTTGGTGAAAGATAGGCCTCGACACCTGCTGCTAACGAAATGATCCCTACAGCGAAAACAAAAGCAATGACATACTGGGCAAGCATTGGAAAAATGTGAAAACCTATATTTTGTTTAATAAAGATTTTGCGTATTAATTTTAGTGATACCCCTACGGAAACCACTGCGATAAAAATAAACATCGGGATAATAAAAAGATTTTGTGGCAAAACCGTAACAAATGAAAGCAAAAAACCTCCCCAATGCATTTGACTAACAAGAAAACCAACGGAAAATCCGACGACAATCCCTTTAATAAACAATAATATAAGGATAAGCGGTAAACCAATAATCGAAATTCCCAATATCCACATTAACCCTAGAAATTTCACATTATGGAGAAAGCTTAAGCGAAATAAATCAGAGGGAGCAGCCACTTTCCCATCCGATACTTGTCCAAAAAATTGGTTTAAATAATAGTATAAGTCTTCTTTCTGATCAAAGGATAAGCTATTAACAATAACCGCCCCGAATACGACTCCCATTAAAAACAGAACAATGATAAATGAGTAAATTGAGGAATATTCTTGTACATGACGAATGATAGGATTAGAGAACGACTGTTTTTTCCGCATTTTTACTTCCTCCTACTAAATTAGATAACAAAATCTCTTATTATCACCTTATGCAGGATATGCAATCTTATGCTAATCTATCAATTTTTTTTGAAGAAAATATTAACTAAAAAACTGTAGGTACCTATTAATAGGGCTACAGCTTTTTAGCAACTAATGTAAATGTTTTTGGCAAGCCAATATCTGAAATTTTATGGTTCGGTTCTTCTTCTAACGTTTCAATAACTAGTTGAGAACTCCCTGCAGAGGTTATGATTTCACCTAATGTCCATTTTCGTTGGAGAACATGTTGTAAATTTGCTTTTTCATCCTCCGGCATATGTTTTGTAAAGGCGACATGATTTTTTTCAATAGATGGATCAAAGTAGTTACCTGTCACTTTATGTTTCTTCCCTGTTGAAGTGATTAGTTTTGTTGAAATCGGATGGAACTCATGCAAAACAAAACGACCATTCTTTCGTAATAGTTGATAGATTTTTTGCATTAATTCATTCAAATTAATAAAATAATGCAACACTCCAAGCTCCATTAGGACAATATCGAATTGGTCATGAAATTGCTCGTTAGGTAGTGATAGTACGTCTGAAACTACATATGAAAGATTAGTCCCTGCTGCTTCGCTTAGTTCCAACGCAAACATTTCATTTTCTTTTGAAAAATCAACTACCGTTACATCTGCTCCAAGTAATGACATCGCCACTCCCTTGATCCCATTTGACCCTAATAAATGAAGCACTTTCTTATTAGCTAAAGGGTCGAGATATTTATAAAAAGGATGGAGTCTCCATTTTGGATTTTCAATTATTTTATTTGCTATCTCTTCGGGCGCACCATAGCGATTTAAAAGGGCAGCGTAATTATTTTGATTCCAAGCTGCTTCATTTTGCTCGGTTACCAAAGCTTGTTCTTTTGATAAATATGCTTCTATTTCGAGCGTATTTATCTTTTTCGAGTTAAAATAAAGATATTTATATAAAGAAATACAGTAAAATAATTGATTTTCCTTCATTATTTCGATTCGATAAGGATCTGTTTTTATCGTCGTATTAAAATCACAATGAACAAGAATCGTGTAATCTGCACTTTTCACTTTAAAAAGTGCAGATCTTTCATTTCTCTCCCTACCTATTTGTTCAAAATCTTGAAAAATCTGATAGCAATTGTCAAAAAGATCCCACTGAACTTGAACAAAAACCGATTCCGAATGGTCTACTTCTACACCTTGCAGCCATAACGATGTGGAATCGATAAAATGATATGGAATTTTTTCCTCAACAAGACGTACTGTGATTTCTTTAATTAATTCTAAATAATTTTTATCTTTCATAAAACCCTCCGTAATTTCACAAGGTGGACTAAAACGCGTCTAAATATTTATTGTTTATCAGACACTTTCCCGTACTGTCCACCGCCGCCAGCAGATAACTGTAGGTCACCATTTCTCGCTTTGATAATCAATTCAGCTAAGTCCATTTTTACTAGTTTTTCGATTTCCTCTTTCGGGACATTATGAAGAATATTCATTTCTGTCCCAAAATGATCAAGTAATTTTGCCATCGTTTTTGGTCCTAGACCCGGCAAGAAATCTAGTGGCACTTGGTGAATATATGGTGGTCGATCTGGTACTGAATTTGCAGTTGTTAATTCCTTAATTCGATCTGCCACCCCTTTAGTAAACTTCGTAGAACCGCATTGTTCGCATGTATCACCAATCTTTTTCGTAAAGCATTTGGCACAGGTTGTTTCATGATATTTTCCTAAGTAAGGATTTAATCCATAATTCGCAACAATTTCATTTCCATCCTTATGATGAAGTGCTTTTTTTAGGGCAAGAAAGGTCGGTTCTTCTAATTTCATTACTTGATATTCACGGGCAATTTTCGCTAGTGAATGTGCATCGGAATTACTAACGAATGTATAATCATGCAATTCCTTTATATGATCCGCCATTTCTGTATTGGAACTTAGGCCAAGCTCAATAGCATCAATTAAATTCGGATCTAATACTTCTGTTAGTGATGACTCTACACCTTTTCCATAAAGGCTTTTAAATGGGGTAAATACATGAGCTGGAATAAAAATGCCATCCAATGATTTGATTTTTTTCTGCAAACTCCGTGCATCTTCACGAATTCGCTGTGTGCTTAACTGATTATTTTTCACTTTTCCAGTATACCAATTGGAAAATTCCTTTATTTTCTTAAGAGAAGGAAAATAACCTAGTACATGGAGCGGACCTTTACAATTCTCATCATTCACTTCTATTTCAACACCGGGAATAAGTGTGACAGAATCTTGAAAGCTAAAACCTCCATCTTCCATTTCAACTAGTTCTTCGTTTTGTAATAAATCTTCAATTTCGGCGATCACTTCTGGTGAATGACAATCAATGATCCCTATCATATCGAGTCCTTTTGGCAATTTTGCAGCATGTAAAATATTTGTAAGTGTCAATGTTTTTGAAGCTGTAATTTTAACTGGTTTACCCGTTTTTGTACGGCCGATATGAATATGTAGATCAACAAAGTATTTCTTCAATTCTTTTTCGCCTCTTTTAATTGTAAATATTGGATTGCATAGGCTGTTTTCGCATCACAAATTTTTTGTTGCTCGACCAATTTGACTGCTTCTTCCAATGTCACCTCCATCAATTCAACAAATTCATCTTCATCTGCACCTTTAGGATGTTCTTTCTTTTTTAACCCTTTTGCTAAATATAAATGTAAAATTTCATCAGCAAATCCCGGTGCAGTATAGAAGGAGGTGATATGCTCTAACGCATCGCATTCATAGCCCGTTTCTTCTTCCAGTTCCCGAACAGCGGTAATTTCCGGCTCTTCCCCTGGCTCTAATTTACCAGCAGGAATCTCAATCATTGCCCTGTCCATTGGTTTTCTAAATTGTTCAACTAAAATAATTTTGTTTTGATCGGTAACAGCTAAGATCGCAACTGCACCTGGATGTTTAATGATTTCACGCTTTGATGTTTTTCCGTTTGGAAGTTCAACCTCATCAACTTGTAAATGAACCACTTTTCCTTCAAAGATTTTTTCAGTCTTCAATGTTTTTTCAGTGAATTTATGCATTTTATCTGCTCCCTGTTCTAATCTTGGACATCATTCATACATTTTAACACAAAAAGAAAAATGCGAAAAAATCTTAGAGTTTTTTCAAGGAGCGAATACAAGTGAAAATTTATATTCAACCAAAAGGGATTATTTTAAGTGGGAAGGCTTGGGAAATTAGAGAGAGTCTTAAATTTTATGCGAAAAAGCATAAATACGTTAGTGATTGGATTAAAAAAACCGGACAATAGCAATTAGTGGTTTTTCTCACTTTTTTTCGATAAAATAAGTTCTACTAATGAAAGAAAGGACTAAATTTCATGCAGAAAAATCAATTAGGAACATCCGAATTATATGTATCAAAGTTAGGGCTTGGATGTATGTCTTTAGGGACGAATGAAATTGCCGCAAAAGAGATTGTGAAAGCCGCTGTTGATGTAGGAATTAATTACTTCGATACAGCTGATCTTTATGACTTTGGTTTAAATGAAGAGATAGTTGGAAAATCACTAAAACCGGTACGTGATCAGGTCATTATCGCAACTAAGGTAGGTAATCGCTGGAATGATGATAAAACGAGTTGGCATTGGGATCCCTCAAAAGCTTATATTAAAGAAGCGGTAAAAAATAGTCTTCACCGTCTACAAACAGATTATATCGATTTATATCAATTGCACGGCGGGACAATTCAAGATCCGATTGATGAAACAATTGAAGCTTTTGAGGAACTAAAAAAAGAAGGATTAATTAGATATTATGGAATCTCTTCCATTCGCCCAAATGTCATCCGAGAATATGTGCAAAAATCGAATATTGTAAGCGTAATGATCCAGTATAGTTTGCTAGATCGTCGTCCAGAAGAGGACATACTCCCTCTTTTAAAAGAACATTCTGTTAGTGCGGTGACAAGAGGACCTGTTGCGAAAGGGATATTAAGCGAAAGAAGCATAGAAAAGATTTCGGAAAAAGGGTATTTGGATTATTCCTATCAGGAATTAGTTGAATTAATGCAAGAAATCAAGGATAAATTATTGCTGGGAAACCGCAAAATGACAGAACTTGCTCTGCAGTATAATTTAGCTAATGAATCAGTTGCTTCCGTAATTACCGGTGCCAGCAACGCGGAACAAATTAGGGAAAATGCCAAAGCAGTTGAGAAGAGTCCATTATCTAAAGAAGAACGCGATTTATTAATTAAGTTGACTAAACAAAATAAATACACAGACCACAGATGATTTGATCATTCACAAAAAGCTTTTTTTAAAAATAAACAGAATAATCCTAAAAAAACATTTCTACATCTATATATGACTTTCGACAAAATATATTACTTTTAAGTATTATTTTTAGAAGCCTTTGACGGTCAAGTTACATAAATAAGTTAGTAAATCGACTTTAATTTACATCAAAATACAAAATTCTTTGATTATCTACAAGATTTGATTCAATCTGCTGCAAATTAATGTATTTTCGACATCGACAAATTCCACGAGTATCCAACTATCTAATCCTTTATACTCAGGTTTGTAGGGAATAGACAATAAGTAATAGCAAAAATGAAGGTAATTTTCATCAGAAAAGGGCAAACCTATTGAAAAATAGGGACGCAAAGTCACAGATCTAAGGATTGGGATACTAGGCGAAACCCGGTGTCCCGACTATGGTGGCTGGACTACCTAAATACTATCATCGTATTTTAGGGGGATAAAAATGGAAAATCAAATGAAGGTAGATGAAAAGTCGTTAGATCAAGAATGGGTTAACTTAATTTTGGATGCAATAGATATGGGAATAAGTATTTCTGATATTAAAGAATACTTTTCAAAAAATAAACTGGAGGTTAAATTTTAAAAAATGGGTACATAGTTCATATGTTAGGCGTATTTTTTGTTCTAAATATGAAACAATTCCTTCGCTATATGTTATAATAATTCGGAGGAAGGTGAGAAGTGTATGATTGGTCAGCGTATTAAAAATTTTCGACTTCAAAAACAATTATCTTTATCAGAACTTGCGGAAAAGGCTGGAGTTGCGAAATCATATTTAAGCTCCATTGAGCGAAATATCCAATCCAATCCTTCTGTTCAATTTCTTGAAAAAATTGCCGCCGTTTTAGGAATTTCCGTGAACTCCTTATTACATGAGGAGATTGAAAAAACGGATGAAAACGAACTTGATTCAGACTGGGAACTTCTCGTTCGTGAAGCAATGAATTCTGGTGTATCGAAAGATGAGTTCCGTGAGTTTATAGAATTTAATAAATGGAAATTAAATAATAATAAATAAAAGCGTTCAGTTGGACGCTTTTATATTTTTACAATCCAATATAAATGAAGTGAAAATACAAACGAGTAAATCAAAACGGCCATATACGCCGTGTATTTTACTATGTTTTTTGCAGGTACTTTTTTTACATATAGAAAACTATATAATATGAAGGAAAACGACAGTTTCACTGCTAAAAACAAGATTGAATGTTGATTGTATATATAATCCATTAATGGGTTTGCCTCTTTTATCATACCTAACTTTAGACCAATAAACGTAATTACTGCATCAATGATATTTAGTGCTGCCAAACAATGAAAGGCAACAATCATAGAACCTCCCCATTCACATTTGTATTTTTCTTTTTTGGATATGAATAGTTGTGATTATTGCGATAATGACAAAATAAGTCCCATAAATTATGACTGAGAGTAATTTATTGCTAGCGAATAAACTGCCTGCAAACGTAAAAATAACAATTGAAGGAAACTTTCCTATTAAAGTAGCAATAAAGAAAATAGGCCACCTAATCATACTGACACCACAGAGAACATTCAGCAATGGCGCAGGTATGACGGGGGCTATACGAAATAATAAAATTCCAAGAAATGCATTTTTTTGAAAAATGCTTTCGTATTCCTTCGCTTTCGGATATTTATTAAGTACTTTTTGCACCCATTGCTGGAATCCGTATCTTGCCACGAAGAACATAATCAACGAACCGAAAACACTTCCGCACAATGAAATAATCGAGCCCGTCCAAACCCCAAACACAGAACCAATTATCCCCGCTACAATCGCAAACGGCGTAACAGGAAAGAATACGAGCAAAGCAACAAAAAGTAGGCTAATAATTATGGCCGTGCTTTCTCCTGATTCGATAAGATGAAGCATCCCTTCTTTTTGTGTATAGGCCAAGATGATTATAGAAATTGTTATCACTAATGTTATGATTTGCTTCATCTTAAGTTCCCTCTTTTTCTTAAATTGCATTTATAAAAATAGCGTATTCAATGAATACGCATCTTATTATATCTTTTTTAGATCGATTGATTTTCTTCGTTGGTACAAATACATTGTCGCACCACCTATGACTAAAATCAAGCCTCCGACAATAAAGTTAAACATATTAGTTGCTGTATTCGGCAAGACCCCTCCATCCGCTGGTAAAAGTCCGCCTAAAGTTCCTCTAACATACAGCTTAATTGTAAATTTACTCGTTAAACCTTGATATTCATTTCCAAGTTCTGCCGGAAAATCCACTCTGAACGTAAGCGTTTCTTCATCCGATTTGGCTAATTTTCGATAATCCAATCCATCAAAATCTTTAATTTTCCCACTATATAATACGCCGTTCTTGTCAGATATTTCAATTTCCAATTGTTTAAACAACTTTTTTGAACCCGACTTAAACTGAGCAGAAGCTGTATATTCAAAATCCTGTTTTCCTTTGTTAAAAATAGTATAGTCCCTTATCGCCCAATCACCGGGTTTCATATTATCGACGTCGAATAAGATTTTATGCGGGGACGTCTCAATATTAATTTCATTTTCGCTTGTTTGTGCATCGACATGATTTATTGGCAAAAGGATAAGAACCAATAATATTAGAGGGAACCACTTTCGAATTTTTTTCATTCACTCTCCACCCTCCCGATACTCCCACAGCTAAAGCAGTGGGGTTCTGAATCTATTGCTTTCATCTGACCGGCAGCCACAGATCGTACAAAATGTATGCTCGGCATTTAGGGTTGCAGATACTGAGACAATTTTCTCCAGAACACTCGCTGTCAAAGAAACATTCGTTTCCATTACCAACAGCATCTTTCGGCTCTCACGAGTTCGGTTGTATCAAACCGCAAATTTAAATTCACTTAATTATTTAGGATGATGCCTGAATTAAAGATCATCCTTTTTTGACTTAGAATCTCCTTTATTTCAAAATCGTGTAGATTTTGAAAAATAGGAAACGTTTCGTGACAACGTTTTCGATTGGCTTTCGTTCCAGATGCGTTTGAGTTCATTAACAAAAATGCCGAATATAAATCTCTTTGAATTTTCGTGTTTTCATCTATCTGATGCCAACGTTGTGACAAAGCCTTTTTAATATAGTCATCTCGTACATGACAATACTGACTGGCCTTAAATTTATGCGTATTAACTTTAATAAATGAACCTCCAAGACGATTTACCTTTCCTTCTAATATAGAAACAAACATTGCCGGTGCTCGATGTCCTAGTGATTTTCCAAACCTCTTTTTACGTTTATATTTACCAGTCTTTACAGAAACTTCAGTTTCCTTTTTTCGCTTTTGCAGTGCTTTAAAATTCATTGTTTCAATATAGAAAGTGTCGCCTAATTCTAACAGTCTGTTCGCTAATGTTCGATGAGATAATGTTCGAATAACCGCTTGTTTCCGATGAAACTCTTTTAGTTTCGCGCGAAGCTTTTTATAACGCGTTGAAAACACCCAGTATTTCTTACCCTTTTTAATGGTCCCATCAACATGAAAGTTTTGTGGATTTGTGGTACGCTTTGAACGATCCATCTTTCTTTGGGTTAGCGTAATTTCACGGGATATCTCTTTTACTTGCTCGGCTAAATTTACCAATGAAACTTTTGTTAAAGCTGAAACAGCGACGGTGGAGATACCAATATCTAAACCTACTTTTCCTTTACCAAGTTTTCTGTTTTTTGACGGTGGATAACCAGCAATGACTAGATCAGCAAATAAACGCACTTTTCCCCGAATTTCTTTCTTGACGATACGAACATATTTGACACGATAAAAATCCTGAACGGTTTTTGTTTCCCCTTTAGAGGTTACTTTAAAAGAAAACTCTGTTTTCTTTTCTAAATGACGAATGATTTCTAAAGCATATTGGTCTTTCTTTTTCAAGATTAATGGAGATTGTAAATCTTTATATACAATATTTCCATCGATGTATCTCCACCCTGTTTTGTTGGTTTTGCCTTCAAAACTATCCATTTCATCTTTTCGAATGAAACGAACCTTTTTAGCTTTCCCGAACAATTTTCTACTAAAAGTATTCCAGGCTCTTGTCGCTATTTTTTGAGCAACAGCTGCATTCACTCTATTACCGAAGTGTTCACGAATCGGCTTCACCCATACATGAGAAGAATATTCCGTTAGGTGGTATTTTTCTCTTAATGTTTTTAAGTCATCTTTAATTTGTTTTTTATCTTTTATCAACGCTTTATTTTGTTCATCTTTCTCTAATTTTTTCGAAACAGCTTTCAATTGACGAATAAGTTTTTTATAACGTTTTTCCCGTTTCATTTGTTTTTCTAATTTCAAATACTGGCTCAATATCGTATTGTACATTGCTCTACAAATTTCTAATTCATCAAAAGCTACGGAAAATAAAAGAGGGTTTTTCTTTAACTCTAACGATAATACGAAACTCGGTGAAGATATTTTTGCCATTCGTGAACACCTACAATTCGAACATATGTTTCTATAATTATATTATTTTGAATATAAAAGAACAAGGGACATGCCCAAGTTTTTACGATATTTTTCAGATACTTGAAGTACTACAAACATTCTGTTTTCGTGGCACTCCGTATCTGACCTCTCTCTCATCCCACCCCTAAAGGAGTGGGCTTTCTCGTTCGGAAAATTCTGTAAAAAAATATATTAGATGGGATTTTCCCCATCTAATTGATTAGGCTGACTTTTCAATGTTTTCCGGAGGAGTCTTTTTATCATCAATTTGGGCAATCGCTCTCCAAATGGAGATGATTGAATAGCCAAGCAATAATAATCCCGGTAGAATGAGCAATAATGCACTTCCATTTTTTGATTGTGAAAAATTAATGAAATAGCCTACGTATGGTAAAGTAAATCCGGTATATTTAGCTAATACATTTTGCGAAAGGACCGGTTCCATATCTGCTGTTTTATTATTATCGCCTTTTGTTCTATATATTACGTCAGTGCCATTTTTATTTACTTCAATAATTCGATGTGTCACTATTGTTTTTTCATCCGCTTTAAAGGTAATCACGTCACCTTTTTTAAAATGGGTTTTATCTTCAGCTGGCTTTACTGCGATAATTGATCCTGTTTTAATGCCTGGTTCCATCGATCCAGATAAAACCGTTTTTAATTGATATCCTAAAAATTGTGGTTCACCGCCCGACGCTTTCGATGAAATCACAACGAATAGCATAAAAACTAGGACGAGAAATAAAATTGTTGTGATAATAGAACTAATCCATTTTTTTATTCTTTTTGCCTTCATTTCTGATCACCATCCGATTTTATATTTGCATCCCCATCATCTTTTGGTTCACTAGCGGTTGTTTTTTCTTTTCCATCAGACGAAGGATCTTTTGGTTCTTGTTTTTGGTTGGTATTATCGTTTAAGTTTTTAGGATTTTGTTTTTCATTTGTATTACCGTTTGAATTTTTTGGATCTTGTTTTTCATTTGTATTTTTACTTGACTCATCACTGTTTTCTTGTTTATCAGTTGTGCCTTTTTTATCTTCGCTATTTGATTGTTGTTTTTCCGGGGTATTCGTTTCATTTTTCTTATCGTCTTTTGCATTTTCATCTTTATCTGTCGTTGTAGTTTTCGTTTTATTACAGTCAATTGTAATTGTTTCACTCCATAACTCACCTTTACCCGGATGTCCCGGTCTTTGGAGCGCTTTAAACTTATAGTTACCAGGTTCCTTTACAGCAAATGTAAGATTCATTGATTTGTTGGTTGCTAGCTTTGGTATGGTGCCTTCGCCAATTTTCGATCCATCTTTTGGATTTCCTTTTTTAGCGGAATAGACTTCAAACTTGGATGTATCCTTCATATTATTTCCAGTATTCTTGATCGCTGCAGAAATAGTTGTTTTCACACAGCTTTTAATTGTTTGATCTTTTTCACCAAGAAATTTCAGCAAACTCTTATCCCATTTCCCATCATCTACTTCCCAAGTTCCTGCAATTATCGTACCTTTTATATCATCTGAATCGTTGAAATAGGCTCCAGTGTTGGAGGTTAGGTATGAACCGGTGAATAGTGCTATGTACCAAATCGCAACTAATTTCACAAGCAATTGTAACTTTTTTGTTTTCTTTCCGAATCTATGGACTCTTAATCTTCTAATTTTATATCCCTCCCTACATCCTGTTTCCTGCCAAAAACCAATGCTTATGAGGATTTTATTCCTTATAAAAAATCTTAAAGTTCTCGTTTATTTAATGATTTTTTATAAGGAATAATTTTAATATCTATTAAGAAGGTGGGAAGATCCCACCTTCAATGTAAATTTATTATTTGGATTGACCTGCTGTTTGTTTAGCATTGAATTTCCATGTAAGTTTAAGTTGATCACCTTGAAATTCGTTTTGATCTTTACCGTTATCTACAAACTTATATCTAACCGAGAATTTGTCTGATGTACCAGCTTTAAGCCCACTTGGCTCTCCACCTAAAACCCAACCAAGAAGATCTCTTTCTACAACGTCATCTTTATCGTTTTTCAATTTGTCTAATGTTGTTTTATATACTACCTCAGTCTTTTTATCCTTATTTACTAAGAATGAGACTTCAATATATTTACCAAAATCCTCCGCATTATCTCCTTTTGCATCAATTACTTCGTAATCTGTTTCTAATAAAACCTTTGAAATATCTAATGATCCATTATTTTGAAGAGTAAATTCCCGATCCATCCAATCTCCTGGCTTAATATTTTTTACATCAATAATAGTTGTTGGATTTGCAACTAAATCAAGTGTTCCAGCTGCAAAGTTAGCACTTGCTTCCGCTGTATCACTGAAATACGCATATGTACCTCCCCCGATTAGTGCTAATCCTAGTGCCGCTGATGCTACGCCCATACCTAGTTTCTTTTTAAGACTCATTTTGTTTCCTCCTCTTTCTCCCTAGAAATTTTTTTATTTTGAACCCTTATGATGATCATAAGAAGTTGCAAACAGTATTTGTTCTTCATAGTTGTTCTTTATTGTTCGTTTTAACGAATATTTATTTTGAGTATAGGACATTTAGATTAGTTTGAAAAATCGTAAAAAGGTCCGTATTTTCTTTAAAAAGAACAGATAATGTTCTTTATCGCGTTTTATCTCTTATTTCCTTACTTTTTTATAATTTTTTAATGAAATTATTTTTTATAAAGTACAAACAAAAAGGCGCAAAAGCTTAGCTTTTGCACCTGTTTGTTTTATCTTGCTTCACCATCTTTTTGCTTCGCTTCAAAATTCCATTTCAGTTTCAATGAATCACCTTGGAATTTATTTTGATCCTCCCCATTATCTAGAAACTTAAATTGAACAGTAAATTTGATTTGTTTTTTCCCTGCAGGAACATTCTTCAAAACTTCTATAGGGTTATTCTTTAACTCTGATAGAGTTTTTCTAAAAACTACATTTTCCTTTCCTTCTACTTTATAAAGATACTCAACCATAATATGATCTCCAAAGTCTTCCGTACCATTATCTTTATTTGCATCAATAACCTCATAAGATGAATTTAATAACACCTGTTTCATATCAAGAGATCCGTCATTAGATAATTGGAAATCTCTAAACATATAATCTCCCGGCTTTAAATTACTAATATCCACAATCGTTGTTTTATTTATCCCTAGATCCAATGTACCATTTGTAAAACTTCCTGTTGCCTCAGCCGTATCACTAAAATAAGCATATGTTCCTCCACCAATTAAAGATAGCCCAAGTGCAGCTGTTGCCATCCCCATGCCAAGCTTCTTTTTAATACTCATTATTAAGCCCCTCCCTTTAATATTGAGTCCTTAATTATACGCATTGATGCCGTTCTTTAAGATTCGTTTCCAATTAAGAACACTTATTGTAATTTTAGTTCGTTTTAACTATTTGGAAAAATCGTAAATTTAACCTATTTTTCTATATAAAGAACATTTTTCGTTCATTATCTAGGTTATGCTCGTTCTTTCTCACTATTTCACAACTTTATAAAGAACAAAACGTCTTTTATAATGAACGAAATAAACCATCATACTGTTTAAATTCATAATGATTTGAGGAGAGAGAGATGATTGGTGAACGAATAAAGAAATTGCGAATGGAAAAGGGATATTCCATTACACAATTAGCGGCACTTGCCGGAATTTCTAAATCTTATTTAAGCTATATCGAACGGGATTTGCGAAATAATCCTTCTCTTGAGTTCCTTGGTAAGATTGCTAAACCACTTGATACAACAATTGAATTTCTTCTTCATGAAAATATAGAGAATGAAAGCGAAATGAAGCTTATTGATGAAGAATGGCAGAAGCTGTTGAATCATGCGATTAATAACGGATTAAATAAAGAAGATTTTCAAACACTCCAAGAATTTTTCATCTTTAAACATTGGAAAGAAAAGAAAAAAACTAGGAGGATTGGCAAATGGGGATGGAATTAAAAGAAAAAAATGAATCGATTGATCAACGAGAAGAATGGCGAAAATTATTAGAGGAAGCAAGGAATTTAGGGATTACTCCGAATGAAATTCGTCACTTTCTTGAAATAACGAAAACGACTAATCAAGCCTTTTTACGAGATTTACATAAAAGCGGATGATTAAATCATTATCTTTCATTATTATTTTGTTTGGCCTTCTCTTTATCGGCATTGGTGGATATCAATTTTTCAAAACTCAACATACCCATAGTGAAAGCATTAAAAAGGCTCAGCAATTATTAAAACAAACGGATGATTTAGAAAAACATACTGATGATATGAAAAAACATAAATCACAAAAAAAAGCTGATTTTAAACCAAAGCAAAATGATGTCGTAGGGATATTGTCCATCCCGCAAATCAATGCAGAGCTGCCAATTGTAGAAGGAACGGATGAAGATGATTTAGAAAAAGGGGTCGGACATTATAAAGGAACCGCATATCCAATGGACAAGGATCAAATTGTTCTATCCGGCCATCGGGATACAGTGTTTCGAAAAATGGGAGAATTGCGCATAGGGGATATTCTGACTATTAAGCTCCCCTATGGAACATTTTCCTATAAAATCAAAGAGACAAAAATCGTTGACGTAGATGATCGCAGTGTCATTCAATCAACAGCACCTGAAGAGGTGTTGACCATAACAACCTGTTATCCTTTTTCTTACATAGGGGATGCTCCAAATCGTTACATTATTACGGCACTGCCTGTCCAACATTCATCAAAATAATAATAGGATGTAGCCACATACACCCTACTATTGTTTATATTTTTTCCAATCCATTGAGCTTTCATTTAACAATTCTTCAAATGATTTATTTTTTTCCTTTTGTCTTCGTTCCTCACGTTTTCGTTCTGCTTCTTTTAGCTTTTTAGTTTCTTCTTCATCTTTTAATTGTTGTTGCGTTTGTTTTAATTTTAAAAGAATATCTTGATTTAATGTATCTTGCAATGTCAAATGATCATCTGTTTTCTTCGTTTTCGGTTGTTTATTCTTTTTCTTAGCCATCAGAAATACTCCTTTAAAAATAATAAGAAAGAGGATTAGCATATTTTCGCTAATTCCTCCTTATTTTACTACAAATATCAATAAGCCTCTAGTTTCACATCTTCGGGTACGTGCAGCTTGGGCTCTGTAGAAGTAAGAACATCTTCCACCGAATATCCTTTTGCCACTTCTTTTAAGACAAGACCTTGATCGGTTACATCAATGACTGCTCGTTCCGTAATAATTCGGTTCACAACGCCTTTGCCTGTTAAAGGTAAGCTGCATTTTTTTAATATTTTCGCATCGCCATTTTTATTGACGTGATCCATAATGACGATAATTTTTTGGGCTCCATGGACAAGGTCCATCGCTCCGCCCATGCCTTTAATCATTTTTCCTGGAATCATCCAGTTGGCCAAATCGCCGTTTTCTGAAACTTCCATTCCACCTAGAATGGCGATATTAATATGTCCGCCACGAATCATCGCGAATGATTCCGCACTATCAAAATAGGATGATCCGGGAATGGCTGTTACCGTTTCTTTGCCAGCATTTATTAAGTCAGCATCAATATTTTCTTCTGTTGGATATGGGCCGATTCCGAGCAATCCATTTTCCGATTGCAAAACGACTTGCTTATTTTCAGATATATAGTTTGCTACTAAAGTAGGCATACCAATCCCCAGATTCACGTAGAATCCATCTTCTATTTCCTTTTCCGCTCTCTTCGCTATTTTTTCCCGTACTAGAAATTTATCTTCCGCCAATTAGGAACACTCCTTTCCCTATGTATCTATTTATTTCGAAATGGTTCTTCTTTCAATCCGTTTTTCTTGATCCCCTTGGATAATCCTTTGAACGTAAATACTTGGCGTATGGATAAAGTTTGCGTCCAGTTCACCTGTTTCATAGAGTTCCTCTACTTCAGCTATCGTTACCTTACCTGCTGCTGCGATCATCGGATTGAAGTTGCGGGCCGTTTTGTTATACACCAAATTGCCCATTTTATCGCCTTTCCACGCTCGAATTAGGCTAAAGTCAGCTGTTAGGGCCTCTTCTAATAAATATTCTTTTCCATAAAATTCTCGGGTTTCTTTTCCCTCTGCAATGGGTGTCCCTACTCCCGCAGGTGTATAAAATGCCGGAATGCCCGAACCACCGGCACGAATTTTTTCCGCTAATGTTCCTTGCGGCGTTAATTCTACTTCTAATTCTCCCGCCAATACTTGGCGTTCAAATTCTTTATTTTCTCCCACATAGGATCCAATCATTTTTTTAATTTGCTTATTTTTCAATAATGGACCTAATCCCCAGTCATCGATCCCACAGTTATTTGAAATGACCGTTAAATCTTTGACCCCTTTTTCAACTAATGCTTGAATTAAATTTTCGGGAATCCCGCAAAGTCCAAAGCCGCCAACCATTAATGTAGCTCCATCATGAATATCGGCAACTGCTTCTTGAAAGGATGTGTGAACTTGTTTCATTTTTAGCCTTACCTCCTAATCAATTTTGTCCAGCTGCGGCTCCTAGCCCCTCGAGGTCATAAGTCATCTTACTGCGTGGCTACAGAGCAAGCCACTACGTAAGATGACTTATGCTTGTCGGGGCTTAACAGTCGCCTCCGCTTTTCTTTAAACTAGTTCGACAATTGTCGCAACGCCTTGGCCCCCACCAATACATAGAGTCGCTAACCCTTTCTTTGCTTGTCTTTTTTTCATTTCATGAATTAACGTAACAAGAATTCTTGCTCCGCTTGCCCCAATTGGGTGTCCTAAAGCAATTGCCCCGCCATTTACATTTAAAATCTCTTGGTTGAAATGAAGTTCACGATCGACAGCTAGTGACTGGGCTGCAAACGCTTCATTTGCTTCAATCAAATCAATTTCCTCTAATGATACATTCGCTTTTTCAAGCGCCTTTTTCACTGCTGTAACAGGTCCTATTCCCATGATACTCGGATCGACTCCTGCATTTGCATTCGCTTTAATCGTAACGAGTGGAGTTATCCCTAGTTCTTCCGCTTTTTTTCTAGACATGACAACAACAGCTGCTGCCCCATCATTTATTCCTGATGCATTGCCCGCTGTAACTGACCCGTCCTTTTTAAAGGCTGGTCTTAAGCTCGCTAATTTTTCTACAGATGTACCTTTTTTCGGATATTCGTCCGTATCAAAAATGATCGGATCGCCTTTTCGTTGTGGAATTTCTACTGGAACGATTTCTTCTTTAAATTTTCCCTCTTCAATCGCTTTTACTGCTTTTGTCTGACTATTAGCGGAAAATTGATCTTGTTCCTCGCGACTTATTTGATATTGGTCACAAAGATTTTCAGCTGTAATGCCCATATGGTAATCGTTAAACGCACACCATAGGCCATCTTGAATCATGCTATCGACGAGCTTTTGATCTCCCATTTTGAAACCATCTCTTGCATTGTTTAAAAGATATGGAGCCCTGCTCATATTTTCCATTCCGCCGGCTACAATAATATCGGCATCGCCCGCTAAAATTGCCTGTGTTGCCAAGTGAACTGCTTTTAATCCCGATCCGCAAACTTTATTAATCGTCATCGAGGAAACGCTTTCAGGAACGCCCGCTTTAATGGCTGCCTGACGCGCTGGATTTTGTCCTAATCCTGCTTGCAAAACATTTCCCATGATAATTTCATCTACTTGTTCGCCTTTTACTCCCGCTTTTGCTAATGCCTGTTTAATAACAATTGCACCGAGTTCGGTTGCTGGTGTATTTTTTAATGTTCCATTGAAACTGCCAATCGCCGTTCTTACGGCACTTACAATGACTACCTCTTGATTTCCCATCGTTCTCCTCCCAGCTGTAGTTACTAATGTCTACCTTCATTCGTCAAAAAATGACGTTACTCACTACTTCTTCGATAAAAAGTGCGGAATTCCTCTATTTTTTTTAAATTCCCTTTTAAAAAAAGGTTCCTGATTCTTGCGAAGTAGCATTCTCTACACCTCTAGATGTATTTATTTCATAAGCATTCTCCTTTATAATAGTATGCAATGAATCTTTATTTTACGATAATCGTATGAAATAATGTAATAGTTCTTTAGACAGGAGTCGATTGGAATGCATCCATTCTTAGCGTTTTTGTTACGATTGATTATCACACTACCTACTACTGTGGCCATCTGGTTAATTAGCTTCTTTGTATATTCCCAACCCTATTGGCTGGCGTCCCTCTTTGCACTAGGCGGTGGCGCAATTGTCTATTCGGTGATCAAATGGTATACAAGCCACCATTATTTGAAAAGACACCGTTTAACTAGAAAAGAGTATGCTTATATTGTCAAAAATTTAAAAGAAGCACAAAAGAAAATACAACGGCTGCAAAAAGTGTTTTTCAGTATGCGTAATATCGGTGCGTTTAAACAAATGTTTGAAATTATTCGACTCACAAAACGAATCCAAACGATCATCAAAAAAGAACCTGGGCGCTTTTTTAAAGCTGAGAAGTTTTATTTCTATCATTTAGATTCGATTGTTGAGCTTTCTGAAAAATATACATTTTTGGCCTCACAACCAGCAAAAAATGATAAACTCTCTTTTTCCTTAAACGAAACGCGGGATACTTTAAAGGATTTAAAGAGATCCATCGAGAAAGATTTATATGAAGTACTATCAAGTGATATTGATCATCTAGAAATGGAATTAGACGTAGCTAAACACTCATTAAAAACATTAAAAAATCCACTGACAAAAGACGATGAAAGGAGAACGATCAAATGAGTGAAACAAAAGACACCTTATGGCAAGAAGATATAAGTACCGGCATGGATGACCTCCTCGCAAATCCATTTGGAGATAAGGAGCTCATCATTAATGACACACCTACACAAAATCAAACGGATAGACCGACCCGATTGATTGATGTATTACCAGAAGAAAACCGGCAAAAGGCGGTCCAATTAGCTGAACAAATTGACCCGAAAAACCATCAATCAATTATTTTATATGGGACGCAAGCACAATCCAAGCTGTTGAATTTTTCTCATTCAATGCTCGATCATGTTCAAAAGAAAGACATTGGCGAAATCGGGGATATTTTGAGTGACTTAATGAAAAAATTGCACGATGTGAATCCTGATGAACTTTCCCCTGAGAAGAAAGGTCTTTTCTCTCGAATGTTCGGAAAAATCTCCAATTCTATTCAAGAAGTCCTTTCAAAATATCAGAAAACAGGTGCCCAAATTGATCGAATAAGTGTAAAGCTCGACCATTCGAAAAAAACATTATTAGCCGACGTGCAAATGCTGGAGCAGTTATATGAAAAAAATAAAGATTATTTTCATGCGTTAAACATTTATATTGCAGCCGGTGAACTGAAGCTTGAGGAATTGCAATCTAAAACCATTCCGGAACTAAAAAACAAAGCTGCTGCAACAGGAGATCAAATGGCTGTCCAAGATGTCAATGACATGATTCAGTTCGCCGACCGTCTTGAAAAAAGACTTCATGATTTGAAATTAAGCAGACAAATAACGATTCAAAGTGCTCCACAAATTCGTTTAATTCAAAACACGAATCAAGCACTTGCAGAAAAAATTCAATCTTCCATTATGACGGCGATTCCATTGTGGAAAAACCAAATTGCTATTGCCTTAACACTAATCCGCCAGCGAAGTGCCGTTGAAGCACAAAAGCAGGTATCTAAAACAACAAATGATCTTCTGCTTAAAAATGCCGAAATGCTGAAACAAAACACATTAGAAACAGCTCGGGAAAATGAGCGTGGACTCGTTGATATTGAAACATTAAAGAAAACACAAGAAAATCTCGTTTCTACGTTAGAAGAAACACTTCGAATTCAACAAGAAGGTCGAGCAAAACGTTATCAAGCAGAACAAGAATTAATGACGATGGAAAACGAATTAAAGCAAAAGCTATTGAATTTAAAATCGTAATTCGAAAAAGCGGTAATCTTTACCGTTTTTTTTCATGAGGACTCCTACCTACTTTCTTTCATTTCACATAATTCTTGCAATTATTCACTAACTGTCACTACAATAGAAAATGGGAGGGAGAAATTTATGTTGTCATTACCAAAGGAAGTTACTATTATTGAAGTCGGTCCACGTGATGGATTACAAAATGAAAAGAATTTTGTTCCAACAGAGACAAAACTACAGTTTATCAATAAACTTGCTGGTGCAGGGATTAAGGAGATGGAATTAACTTCTTTCGTCTCTCCTAAATGGGTGCCGCAAATGCAGGATGCATCTGAAATTGTTGCTTCACCCCCTGATATCCCTACAAATATCGTCTTAGCCCCGAACCGTAAAGGAATTGATCGAGCTTTGGAGCTGGGATGCGATTCAGTCGCTGTTTTTGTAGGTGTAAGTAACAGTTTTAATAAAAAAAATATTAATAAAAGCACAAAGGAAAGTTTAGATGAATTAAAACCAATTATCACTGAATTAAAGAAAAAAAACATTTTTGTAAGGGCATGTATTTCCACAGCCTTTTATTGTCCGTTTGAAGGAAAAGTCGCAGAAAGCGATACACTTCGTTTGTGTGAAGAATTTGTTGCTGCTGGAGTTGATGAGTTAAGTGTAGCAGATACGATTGGAATGGCAGCTCCATCGGAATCTTTTTCATTGTTTTCTTCCTTAAAAGAGCGACTGCCGAATGTTCTTTTAACCGCACATTTTCATGATACGAGGAAAATGGCTCTTGCCAATATCTTTGCGGCTTTACAGGCTGGTATTGACCGTTTTGATACTTCTGCCGGCGGTCTTGGTGGCTGTCCGTTTGCACCTGGTGCCACTGGAAATGTAGCGACGGAGGATGTCGTTTTTATGCTCGAAAGAATGGGAATTAGTACAGGTATCGATTTAACTAAGCTTGTCGAAGCGATTGATACTGTATCACCTGCTCTATCCCGAAAAATTGAAAGTGGTTATTATCAGCTTTCTAAGAAATAAGTATAATTTTTCCCGTTTTGCTCATTTTAATGTTATCGGCTATTGTTTAAGGAGGATGACTACAAATGACAAAACAACGTGAAAAAGGCTATAGTCAAAAAGGGAAACCAACTGCGGATACGACAAAACAAACGATCGCTGCAGAAGAATTAAATAAAGCGATCCACCCTACTAATCGACAAAATTCAGAACAGTAATTGCTTCATGGAAGCTGACTTCATTCGTCAGTTTCTTTTTTTATATTTATGGTAAAATAATCAAAAAAAGCGATGGAGGCGTGCAAATTGAAAAAACAATTTTCCATTCTTGGCGGTGCGACGATCCTTGCAACGGCTGGGTTAGGATTTTATCTTTCAGAAAGAATTATGCATATTGCTCGAAAAGATAAACAGTTTGTTTTCGATCGAGAAGTCCAAGCAAAGCGTCTTGATCCCCATTCGTTTGAAGCTTTGCCAAAGCAAGAGGTATGGATTCCTTCTCCTTTCGGTTATAACATAAAGGCTATGTTCGTCCGCCCATACCCAAATGTGAAGAAATACATGATTTTTTGTCATGGGGTTACCGAAAATAAAACAAATTCTATCAAATATATGAACATATTTATTGAAAGAGGCTTTAATGCGATTATTTATGATCATCGAAGACATGGTGAAAGCGGTGGAAAAACGACTAGCTATGGCTATTATGAAAAGCATGATTTAAAAGCCGTAGTAGATTATCTTATTTCTGTTGAAGGAGAAAATGTCTTTTTTGGTATTCATGGGGAATCAATGGGAGCTGCAACAACTCTTTTATATGCGGGAAGCCTTGAGGATCGGGCTAATTTTTATATCGTCGACTGCCCTTTTTCCGATTTTCGTGAACTTTTGGCGTATCAAATCTCATGTGAAATTAAACTACCTGGAAAATGGCTACTTCCTCTTGCTAACCTATTTATTAAATTTCGTGACGGGTATTCTTTAAAAAACGTTTCTCCAATTAATGTTATTGAAAATATAAAGAAACCGATATTATTTGTACATAGTGAAAAAGATGATTATATATTACCAGAAATGACGAAAGCTTTATTTAAAAAGAAGAAAGGTGAAAAAATGCTCTATCTTGCTGTCAACGGTATGCACGCCCAATCCTTTAATGAGAATCGTGAAGATTATGAAAGAACAGTGGATGAATTTCTTATGAAATATGTGAAAGATCAAAATTTTTCTAAGCAAAATGCATAAAAAATTTCTCTTTCTAGTGATTTTTTTAAACATTTGTACTTGTATCTGAATACAGTATCTATAGGGAAAATAACTAGGGAGAGATCCAAATGAATATTCATGTAGTAAAAAAAGGAGAAAGTCTTCAGGCTATTTCCAAGCGATATGGAGTGAACATAACTCAAATTTCAACGGCTAACCAATTGAAAAATCCTGATACGTTAGTGATCGGTCAAGCACTTGTTATTCCTTCACCCGGTTATGAATATATTATTCAGCCTGGAGACAATCTATGGGCGATTGCACAGCGGTTTGGAACATCAGTGCAAGCAATTGCTGTAGCCAATCAACTATCCAATCCAATTGATATTTCCATTGGTCAAGTATTATTTATCCCTATCCACTATCATACTGTTCGCCCTGGTGAATCACTTTGGTCGATTGCTCAAGCATATAATGTAAATCCTTCAGATATTACTGAAGTGAACCACATAGCAAGCCCATACACTCTCTATATTGGTCAAGTACTGCGAATTCCGGAAAGGACTCGCCCATTTAAAGAGGTAAATGCGTATATAACAACGCTAGATGCAAGCGCTACTGAAAACATTCATCAACTTGGGAGATATTTTACTTACCTGGCACCATTCACCTATTCAATTAAAGAGGATGGCAGTTTGACAGAACTGAATGACACTGCTGTTATTCGCGCTGCCCGTTCTGAACATGTCTCCCCTTTATTAGTTGTAACAAATTTTGTTAATCAAAATTTTAATTCTGATTTGGCTGCGAGCCTTTTAAGAAACCAATCGGTTCAAGATCTTCTTATTCAGAATCTCCTATCTATAATGCAGGAGAAAGGATATAATGCCGTTAATTTTGACTTTGAATACATCTATCCTGAGGATCGTGAAAACTACAATTCTTTTCTCAGTCGTGTCGTGTCACAGCTCCATCCGCAAGGCTTTTTAGTTTCAACTGCATTAGCTCCGAAACTTACGTCCGAACAAAAAGGGATTCTTTATGAGGCACATGATTATGAAGCTCAAGGAAAGATTGTTGATTTCATTATACTAATGACATATGAATGGGGCTGGGCAGGGGGACGGCCATGGGCTATCGCGCCAATTAATGAAGTGAAAAAAGTTCTTGATTATGCCGTAACAGTGATCCCACGAAATAAAATTATGATGGGTGCACCGTTATATGGACGTGATTGGAAAATTCCGTGGCAGGAAGGAACTCTCGCAAAAACCGTTAGTCCCCAAAGAGCGATTCAGTTAGCCCAGAAATATGGAGCAACCATTGAATACAATACAACCTACCAATCTCCCTTCTTCCGCTATACTGATGAAAATGGTCAACAGCATGAAGTTTGGTTCGAAGATGCAAGAAGTGCCCAAGCAAAATTTGATGTCGTTAATAACTATCGTCTCAGAGGAATCAGCTATTGGGTACTGGGAACCCCCTTTCCTCAAAATTGGTTCGTCCAAGAAAATAACTTTAAAGCCCGCAAATTAATATAGTAGCAATTTCTTTCCATATACTTTGTTGCTTTTTTGTATTTTTCCTTATACCATAAATAGTAGATTGTCTAATTTTAGAAAGGATGATGATGATGTCTAAAGTACAAATTAAAGTCAATGATAATGGATCTTACCGTGTAACAGGCGATGTGGAACTAGTTGATGCGGAAGGAAATGTATTTGAAACGAAACCATCTTTTTCATTATGCCGCTGTGGCTTATCAAATAAAAAGCCATTTTGCGATGGCTCCCATAAAGGGAATTTTGAGTCCGTTGTTCGTGCAGAGTAGTTTTGGTGATTCACCAACAGATAATCCCGTACATAACTTTTTGTTATGTAAAAACCCCCTTAAGTGTTGTGACCCCGAAAAGTTAGAGTTTATATCAAGCAGCTAATTGGCTGGTATGAATGCGGTATTGAACCGGAGACATACCGGCCAATTTTTGTTTGATACGTTTGTTATTATAATAATCTATATATCTTTCAATCTTGCTCTTTAATTCTTCAAAAGAACACAATGCCTCTCCATGATACATCTCTTGTTTTAA